>CAYTVL010000012.1:0-61575 GCA_964441775.1 uncultured Enterobacteriaceae bacterium | reverse complement strand
CGCGGTGGATACTGTCGCCTTTAGTCCTGATGGCAAAACCCTGGCCTCGGGCAGTTACGACAACACGATCAAGCTTTGGGATCTCGCCACCGGCCAGGCGCGGGCCACCCTCAGCGGCCACACGAACGCGGTGGATACTGTCGCCTTTAGTCCTGATGGCAAAACCCTGGCCTCGGGCAGTAAGGACAACACAGTGCGATTGTATTTCGCGGCGACAGATGAGGAGGTGGAGCGACAAGAGGAGTAGGTAAGTAGTCTCTCAGGACTCTTTCCCGCTAACTCCCTAAGAAGCCAACAGCTCCGCTTAAAAAAAAGACAAAGCGAATTCTTGCGCCCTCTCTTTGCTCGGACGCGGCTTTCCGCTATACCCATCGAGAAAGCTGAGGGGCAGTGGTTCAGGAATAAGGATTCGACGCGTTCATGCTCAGATGGTTGCCGGAAGACGTCTCGCCCTATGGAGCGGGCATCGATGCGCTTTTTTACTTTATTTACTACATCACGACGGCGGCGTTCTTTCTCGTCACATTCCTCATGATCTTGTTCCTCATCAAGTACCGCCATCAGGAGGGACGTCGCGCCATCTATACGCACGGGAATACGGCTCTGGAAATCGTGTGGACCATCATCCCAGCGCTCATTTTTATCGGCTTAGGCTTCGCCAGCAAGGCGAAATGGGACGCGCTGAAGGTCCATATTCCTGAGACCGACACCGTCATCCAGGTCATAGCCAAACAGTTTAACTGGGAGGTGCTCTACCCAGGGCCCGATGGTCAGTTTGACACAGCCGATGACAAACACGTTGAGAACGAAATCCACGTACCTGCCGGGAAACCCATTCGTGTGATTCTCAAGTCGAAAGATGTCATCCATAGCTTTTTCTTGCCGAATCTACGCTTCAAACAAGACGCCGTGCCCGGTCGGGAAATCCTGGCTTGGTTTCAAGCGAATAAACCGGGGAAATATGAGATTCCCTGTGCGGAGCTGTGTGGGTTCGGACACTCCGGCATGCGCGGCTGGCTGTACGTGATGAGTCCGGACGAGTATCGGCAATGGGTTGCGCAGCAATGGCCGCAGTCTGGGCTTGCCCACGAGGCCACAGCGACAGAGGGAGCCCGACAGTGAGATTGACGTCGTTGACAGGAGAGGTCTCCGATGGGTGACGCAGGAGTCGTAGCTGCTCACGACATGGCGCAGACGCAACACGCTGACACCGGGTTCCTGCGTACGTATCTCTTTTCGACTGATCATAAAATGATTGGCCGTCAATTCCTGGTGGTGAGTCTGATTATGCTGGTGTTCGGCGGACTCATGGCCATGATGATGCGTTGGGAGTTAGCCTGGCCGGAGTCCGTTGTGCCCTTCACCAGTTGGATTCCTGAACCCTACATGTACCACGGCCAGATGGACCCCGCTTTTTACAACTCGCTCTTCACTATGCACGCGACCATCATGATCTTTTTTGTGGTGATGCCGTTCCTGGTGGGCGGGTTTGGCAATTTTCTTATCCCACTCATGATTGGCGCAGGCGACATGGCATTCCCCACTCTCAATATGCTGTCCTTTTGGGTCGCGGTCCCGGCTGCCGTGCTGATGATCTCCAGCTTCTTCGTGCCGGGCGGCGCGGCGGCAGGCGGATGGACGATGTACGCCACCCTCTCGGCCAAGGGTCAGTACAGCGGGGTCGAGTGGGGCGTGAATCTCTGGATCATCAGCCTTTTGATCCTGAGCGTGTCGTCACTGATGGGCTCCATCAATTACATCACGACGATTGTGAACATGCGCGCGCCGGGGATGCAGTGGTTTCGACTGCCGCTCACGATTTGGTCGTTGTTCATCACGGCGGTCCTGCTGCTGCTAGCGCTGCCGGTGTTGTCGGCCGCATTGGTAATGTTGTTGTTTGACCGCACGTTAGGCACCAGTTTTTTCCTGCCCGAAGGCGGCGGGCAACCACTGCTGTGGCAACACTTGTTCTGGTTCTTTGGTCATCCCGAGGTCTACATTCTCGTCTTACCAGCCATGGGCATTACTTCGGATATCTTGTCTACATTTTCCCGCAAACCCATTTTTGGCTACAGAGCAATGGTTTTCTCCATGCTCGCTCTGGCGTTTCTGTCGTGGTTGGTGTGGGGGCATCACATGTTCCAGAGTGGGATGAACCCGGCGCTGGGCACAGCGTTCATGCTCTCAACGATGGTCATTGCCGTTCCCTCGGCGATTAAAACCTTCAATTGGCTCGGCACCTTATGGGGCGGGAACATTCGGTTCGCCACGCCCATGTTGTTCACGCTGGGGTTCGTCTCGAATTTTGTCGTAGGCGGACTCAGCGGTATCTACATGGCTTCGACGCCGGTCGACATTTTTATCCATGACACCTATTTTATCGTGGCGCATTTCCATTATGTGGTCGCGGGTATCATCTTCTCTATGTTCGCCGCGCTGTACTATTGGTTTCCCAAGCTCTTTGGTCGCATGATGAACGAGGCGCTGGGCAAGGTGCATTTTGTGTTGACCTTCATCTTCTTCAACGGCGCCTTTTTTCCCATGCACTTCCTGGGGGTGGCTGGACACATGCGTCGCATCTATAATCCGTTGCAGTACGAGTTTCTCCGACCCATGCAGGAGTGGAACATTTTCATTACCCAGAGTGCGCTGTGCCTCTTCATCGCTCAGTTTGTTTTCGTCCTCAATTTTTTCTGGAGCCTGTTCAGAGGGCGCAAAGCCGAACGGAACCCTTGGCAAGCAAACACGCTGGAATGGAGCACCCCGTCTCCACCGGGGCACGGAAATTTTGACGCGCAGCCTATCGTGTATCGCGGGCCGTATGAATATAGTTCCCCACAGGCGCAAGAAGACTGGTTGCCGCAAGATTACCGTTTGACATCGGAGTCGGTTGGCTAGGACCAGAAACAGCTCAACACAGCAACATGAAGACATCGTCAACATCATCACACACGCCACAGTCGCCCCTGCGCGCGCAGCTCTCCCCGTGGCCGCACCGGTTTGCGCTCCTGACCGCCGCCGCCACGTTTCCGTTGCTGTTTGTGGGCGGGCTAGTCACCAGCATGGGCGCAGGCTTGGCTGTGCCGGATTGGCCGACCACGTTTGGCTACAACATGTTCACGTATCCGTGGTCACAAATGGTCGGCGGCATTTTTTACGAGCATAGCCACCGGCTTTTCGGGTCCGCCGTGGGGTTTCTCACCATTCTGCTGGCGGTGAGTCTGTGGAAACTCGAATCCCGCCAATGGCTACGTCGGCTGGGGCTGGTCGCACTGGGCGCGGTGATCTTGCAAGGCGCACTCGGCGGGCTCCGCGTAATTCTCTTGCAACAAACATTAGCGATCATTCACGCGTGCTTTGCGCAAGCGTTTTTCGCTTTGGCGGCAAGCCTCGCCCTGTTTACATCTCCTGAATGGGACGGACAGCCCGTTAAGAAAATCAGCACTGACGCTAGTCGCGTCCAACGGTTGAGTTTGCTAACGAGTGGGTTCTTGTACATGCAAGTCATTCTCGGCGCGATTGTCCGTCATCGTGGAGAACTCGTCGTGGGGCATCTCCTCGGCGCGGTTATCGCTGCTGTGCATGTGTGGTTGCTCGCCAGTCCGGTGCAGCGCAACCACAGCGATCAACCAATGATTGCTCGCTCCGCCTCGCTGCTGCGCATCTTGCTGTTCGTGCAGCTCGGCTTGGGGCTCGGCGCGTATCTGGCCAAGTTCACCGAGTTCGGAGCATCGTTGAACCCGTACCTGGTTCCCCTGGCTACCAGTCATGTCGTCATCGGCGCTTTGATGTTCGTCACCGGCGTCCGCCTCACTTTACGCGCCTTTCGTTTTCTCACCACACAACAGCCAGCACTCAACCTTCACTTTGCCTCGGGACACACCTCTGTATGACGCCACAGATAGACACACTCGCCATTCCAACTGCCCGCAGCCGTCGCCGCGCCTTGGACTTCTTTGAACTGACCAAACCACGCATCGTCGTCATGGTTCTCATTACCACGTTCGTCGGGTTTTACCTGGGCATCGGGGCCGCAGCGGATTACGTCGCCCTGTTCCACACCCTGCTCGGCACAGCGCTGGTCGCGGGCGGCACCCTTGCACTCAATCAGCTCATGGAACGAGAAGCCGACGCCAAAATGGAGCGCACGAAAATGCGCCCCTTGCCGGAGGGGCGCGTGCAGCCCGAGGAGGCGTTGATCTTTGGCGCCGCGATGACTGTGGGAGGGCTGCTTTATCTCGCACTGCTGGTCAATGCGCTTAGTGCTGTCGTAACTTGTGCGATCGTTATCAGTTATTTATTCGCCTACACGCCGCTCAAGATGAAGACCTCGCTCTGCATGTTCATCGGGGCAGTGCCCGGCGCCCTGCCTCCGGTGATTGGCTGGGCAGCAGCTCGCAACTCTGTGGACTTGGAAGCCTGGGTGCTGTTCGCCATCATGTTCCTTTGGCAGATGCCACATTCGTTGGCGATTGGCTGGCTCTATCGAGAGGACTACGCCAAGGCGGGCTTTCAGTTGTTGCCCGTGCTCGATCCCCACGGGAAAAGCACGGGGCGACAGATTGTCAGCAACTGCCTGGCGCTCCTCGCCGTTGGTCTCATTCCCACGCTCATCGGTTTCGCCGGAGTTGTCTACTTTTTCTCAGCTCTGGCGTTAGGAGCGATGTTTCTCTGGTACGGCGTCGCCTTGGCGCGTTCCTGTTCACGTGACGCCGCCCGTCGTTTATTGTTTGCTTCGCTCGTGTATCTTCCCGTGCTTCTGGCGGTCATGGCGTTCGACAAGACCGGATTCTGAGCAGCGAAAAGGATGAACGCATGAAGATCCTCAGCCGCTTGCCACAGCAACATGAGAATCACACGCTCGGGATGGGGCTTGCGTTCTTTATTCTTGTCTATTTTGTCGCGACGGTGTGTTTTATTCTTTTCAAATAGCGGGCTGGCGATTTTCTTATGCCTAGCGAACTTGCGCGGCAATTGACACTGTCCACCACCGAAGCGTTACGAGAACCAGCGCCCACCTCTGAGAGCAGTCCCCCACCCTTCTCTCCTTTTCCTCCGGTCAGTAACGCTCACCTCGCCATGTTGATGCTGATCGCGGCGGAAACCATGCTTTTTATGGGCCTGATCAGCGCTTACCTGATGTTTCGCATAGGCAGCGTGGTGTGGCCGTCGGCGCACCTGTATCTGCCCCTCGGCGTGACGTGGATGAATACTGCGGTGCTTTTGTCTAGCAGTTATACGATGCACAGAGCCGTCCGGGCTGCACGGCTTCTGAACCGACAAGCGCTGGTCTTTCAGCTCGGTCTGACAACGCTGCTCGGAGTATCGTTTTTGTCCATCCAAGGGTGCGAATGGCTGCAACTCATTCGTGACGGGCTCACCATTTCCACTGGAATCTACGGCGCCACGTTCTACACGCTCATTGGCTGCCACGCCGCGCACGTGCTTGCGGCGGTCATCTGGCTCAGTATCGTCCTGTGGCGCGCGCGAGGCCCACTACCAGTCGTGCATGTAGAAATCTGCGGCATGTATTGGCGTTATGTGTGTGCGCTGTGGGTGGTGCTCTTCGCGCTTGTGTATCTCAACTGAGGGTGGAGAAATTGACAGGTGCAACCAGGCCAGTCACAATCGTCCGGTGATGCTTCGACAATTCTTTAGAATCCTCGCCCTTATAACTGTCCTGTGGACAAGTACATGGACATCTTATGCCCTCGCTCAAGGCTGCGCCATGTGTCAAACCGTGCTGCCACACGCTGATGAGCCGATTGCCCGTGGGATGTTCTGGTGCGTGTTGCTCTTATTGACGGCGCCGTTCGTCGTGTGCGCCGCCATTGGCGGCTGGCTCCTGTATCAATATCGACGTACAGCACTCAGCCAGCAGGAGGAGCGCGCATGAGTCAGGTGCTCTCAGAGCAATCGCTCTACGAATCGCATTCCCTCATGCAACTTAGACGTGCGGGCTGGGGCAAGTTCGCGATGTTGCTCTTTCTCGCCAGCGACGGCATGACGTTCGGGGGACTCCTCGCTGGCTACGCCGTGCTGCGGACGCATAACGTTGACTGGCCTCATCCATCGGACCATCTAGCGTTTGCCTTGGGCCTGGTCATGACTGCGCTGCTACTCAGCAGCAGCTTTACTATGGTGAAAACGCTCACCGCCGCAAAGGACAATCAACAACGCACGTTCCGGTCTTCCCTGTTGTTGACAATGAGCGCCGGAGTCTTGTTCTTAGCGTTGCAAGCCTACGAATGGCGTCATTTGCTGCAAGAAGGCATGACCGTCAGCAAGAACCCATGGGGCGCGCCGCTCTTCGGCGCGACGTTCTACACACTCACTGGGTTTCACGGCCTCCACGTGTTGGCTGGCGTGCTCTATCTCTTCGGCATTTTGCTTGGCGGCATGAAGAAGCCAGACCTTGTAACGTACCACGACCGCATCGAAATGGCGGGGCTCTATTGGCACTTTGTTGACATTGTGTGGCTGTTCGTCTTTACCAGCGTCTATCTCCTCTAGCAGTATCAACTGATGGTTTTTCTCCCAACCCTGAACGCCTGCCTCAACGCCACCAGCGCGATTCTGCTCCTTCTCGGCTTCTATTTTATTCGCCAGCGCAACATCGCGGCGCACCGCGCCTGCATGGTGTCCGCGTTTGGCGTCTCGGTGGTCTTCCTCATTTCCTATCTCACTTATCACGCAAACGCGGGAGCCACCCGCTTCACCAGTCAAGGGGTCGTTCGCTTTGTGTATTTTCCTATTCTTATCTCCCACACCATCTTAGCTGCGCTTGTCCCCGTGCTTGCGGTTGTCACCCTACGACGTGCGATACGGGGCGATTATGACGAGCACCGCCGGCTCGCACGCTGGACCCTGCCCGTCTGGCTCTACGTCTCAGTCACTGGAGTCATTGTCTACTTGATGTTGTACCACTGGTATCCGCCAATATAGCTTTCGGCGAGACCGACTATTTTTGAGCAGCATACGTAATAACCCGCGTCGTTATCACAGCCGAGGCGCAAGCAGTGACATCAAGTTCGGTCGCAGGGGAGCAAATCAGCTCGGTCTGCTTGATCCAGTTGCCAACAGCGTCGAACTCGTATGTATAGCGCATACGGTCGAGCACCGATCCGTCACCCGTATAAGTCGTATGCTCAGTCACATTCCCCTTGGCGTCGTAGACCAAGGTAGTTTTCCTGACCGAGCCATCACGAGCAGTGATAGCAGTTGCTGTTTCTTGCCCCTTACTATCGTAGAAATGTGTCACCCGTCGGGTCGCTTCGTGGTGAGCGGATGTGATCGTCTCCTCGATCGTTCGCTTTTTTGCATCAGGGTTGAACCTCGCTCTGTCAATGATCCCCACGTTATCCACAGTCGCTTGCTCGCTCAACTCTCCTTGAAAGTTGTACAGGTAGAGGGTTTTCGTCCGCAGTGAACCGTCCGGATTATAGGTCATCGTCTCCGTCCTCTTGCCGTCGGAGTTGTAAGTGTAGACGGATTTTCCCGTGAGAGTGTCAGGGCTAACGTAACGCAGGGTTTCTGTTTCATTGCCCCTGGCATCATAGTGAGAGACCACACGCTCCCCTTCCTTGCCCGCAATTGTCGTGACGGTGGTGACGGTCTGCACGGGGCCGAGGAGCTTTTCCACGCTCTCGTCTGTGATCGGCTCAGCACGCGCAGAGGAAATCAGGAAGAGACCAAGCATAAAGATGACTAATTGACCGTTCATGATGCCCCTCTTTTCAGCACCGGCTGTTATCCATCTAAAAATTCGCGCACGATGCGGTTGAACTCTTCAGGCTTCTCCATTTGCGGCAGATGCCCAGCCCCAGGAATAATGATTTTCTTTGCGCCGGGCACTTTTGTTGCTATGGTCTCCAAGACAGCAAGGTTTTCTGAGTCTTCTTGTTGACCAGCCAACAACAGCGTTGGGATATGGATTTCCGGCAACCGTTGTATTGTTGGTGGATTAAGCGGACGAGCTAAATACCACGGGGCGAGGAAGCCGTGGACATTTTCAACAAACAGTTTACGGAATCGTTGGCGGGCGGCAGGATTGTCCGGCGCAGGAATGACATACGTATTCAGCCATAGATCGGCCCCCTTTTCAGGTCCTTCAGCCACGGTCGCCAAGAGAATCTGATATCCTCGTTGGATAAATGTGGGCGAATACGGCCAACCGCCCAGCGCTGGGCCGACTAGGACAAGCGCCTGTACCATCTCTGGGTGTTCCAACGTAAAGTCAGCGGCGATCCCTCCGCCCATTGAGCAGCCGACAAAAATAGCCCGTTCAACGTTGAGGACTCGTAACAATTGGCGCAAATCTTCAACATGCGAGAATGGCAGCCGACGCGTTGCCGATTTTCCATAGCCGGAGACATCATAACGGACCACATGATAGTCCTTGGCGAAAGCACGAAACTGCTCGTCCCACTCCGCGCTGCTCAGGAGTCCGCTATGAATAAACACTAGCGGCGGTCCCTCGCCAGCAGTTTCATAGTACAGCTTCGTGCCGTTCACCTCCGCGAGGCCTGTTACCGGGGCTACCCCATAGGTCGGTGAGACAAAGAAAAATAGTCCAATCACTATACCGGTAAGCAGCCGGGCATCCTTGCGCATCACGCCCTCCTTATAGTGGTCACTTACGTCGATCACCGCCACGATCTTTTAAGGCTCCACTCTAGAGCCGCACGAAGTAAAATACCTCACGAACAGGAAAGGATTGGCGAAGGGAATATGAGGATTAGCGAAGGAAAGGGAAAGGAGGGATGATTTACGCAGAGAGCTGCACTAACACGAGCACCGCTCTCTGACTTCAGAAAGCTTTCGTCTCACGCCTCTCATTTCACTTTGACCATCAGTGGGATCATCTCACCACCGCTTGGCGTCACTCCAGCTGTGACGCTGATCCACTTACCGGGGGTCGCCTCGTCTAACAGACGTTGGAGTTGGGAAGGATCTTCTCCAGCGCGTAAGAATAATTTGTGGCGTCCGGCAAGTTCCCAAGCAATCTCCGGTTCAGCTTTGCTGACTTTCACCACCATGTGCGTTCCTTGATAACTGAGTTGATGCAAGTCTCCTGGCGTTTCCTCGACTCCCATCTCTTCTAAGGTACAGTTGGTGCACTGGACCTCGCCTTGGATTTTCACCAATATCGCTCCAGGTGCAGTTTCCCCGCCCCCGATGAGACCAGTGCCGAGCGCAAAATTTCCCAGATTGGAAATGTCCCCTAAACTCATCCCTCCGCTAATCCCTCCACCACTATACCCTGTCTGGGTCCAGCCGAGTCGGGGATCTAGCAGAAGTCCCACAACAATACCGATGAACAAACGTAGTGCTTTTGTCATGGCTACATTCCTCCTTTGTCGTAGTTCATTTAGCTTGAGAGAGATCACCATATCGCGGCGTGGCGAGCCCCACTGCCATGCTCCACTATAGCAATCGCTTGCGCACGTCGTCTTTGCGCAGCCATCAC
The DNA here is from genome assembly GCA_964441775.1 of uncultured Enterobacteriaceae bacterium. Taxonomy (GTDB): domain Bacteria; phylum Desulfobacterota; class Binatia; order Bin18; family Bin18; genus SYOC01. The sequence goes on along the minus strand of CAYTVL010000012.1, from coordinate 52,106 downwards.
TTCCGCCAATAATGTGATCGTGCGTGGACAGGATGAATCGAACGATGCGGCCTTTTGTAGATACAGTGAGGCCTGTTCTAAGCTGCTAGGATTCTGACTCCGGGAGAGCCAGTCCTGCCACGCCATCCACCCTAAGCTGGCATACGCTGCCGCGTAGGTGGGATCGAGTTCCAACGCCTGTTGGAACATCCGCCGTGCTTGCACGATCGCCTCGGGCGTCGCACGATCATACGATTCCCATCCCTTCAACAGTGCCTCCAAAGCGTACCGGTTTTTCGCCGACACGACCCACCAATGACACAGCTGCTTTTCTGCTTGCGCGAGTTCAGGCATGGATTGCATAGGTTGTATGGATTGATACGTGACTGAGTACAACAGAGGGCGCGGAGATGAAGACTGCAAGGCAACCTGCCACAGCGCAGTGACCCAACCAAAAAGCAGCAAACAGCCGAGCAACGTAACCTGCCTACTTTGCAACGATGAACGAGGAGCTAGCCACGTTGGCGACTCAATGAGAACGGGCTGAGGAACCAGCAAAGCCGAGGTTGGGTGTTGGATGCTAGGTATTAGGGGGAAAAAGTCCTGAGTCCCGAGTCCTGAGTCCTGAGAAAGAAGAGTTGAGAATTGGTCTTCCCTTTTTGTCCCTTCGACGGAGTTTATCCTGAGCGCAGTCGAAGGGCTCAGGACAGGCTTTTGATTTTTGTCTTTTGCCTTTTGATTTTCTTCTTCTCTACTGGCTACCTGCCCAATGAACCGATACCCATACCCATGCACGGTCTTGATGAGGCGTTGCTCCGCGCCGGTGTCCTGCACGGCTTTACGTGCTTTTGCGACACAGTATGTGAGCGCTGCATCTCCGACGACTTGCCCTGGCCAGAGTTTGTCAAACAGCTCTTCCCTGCTTACGGCCCGGTCACGATAAGTAATGAGGTAAGTGAGAAGCTTGAAGGCTTGCGGCTCAATGGAGACAACCTCTCCGTATTTACGAAGTTGATACGTTTGTTCGTCGAGTTCAAACTCGCCAAAGATGTAGCTCATGAGCAGCTCCTTACATACTAAGATGCAAGCACCTCGGCACGAGATGTATCCTGGTCAGGCAAGAACTGTCAACACAAAGCGAAAGCGCTTTTGAACAGCATCCACACTGCTGGTTCATACGACCGTTGAAAGAACCGCGGTACAAGTCTAGGCGTGAGCGAACGTAAGGAGTGCGTATGTCTTTGCCAACCATCACGGGCGAATTGGAGAAGACTCTGACATCCTTTGTTCATCGTTCAACACCCTGATAGTGCAGGGTTTCAATGACTCAGTTCGTCAAGTAAGGCTTTCGCGTCCTGCAGGTCCTTCGTGTCAAATCCTTCGGTGAACCAATGGTAAAGATTAGACAACATGGTCCGGGCATCGCCGTTCTTCCCTCGCTGTTGCCACAGACGGGCTAAGCTCACCGTCGCTCGCAGCTCCAGCATCTTTGCTTTCTGCCGGCGGGCAATGGCGATGGCTTTGAGAAAGTATGTTTCGGCTTCAGCCTTCGCTTGCGAGTTGGGAGTAAAGGGCTGAGGGTGAGCTTCTCCTTTTGATTTTTGCCTTTTGCCTTTTGCTCCTTCGGCTAGGCTCAGGACAGGCTTTTGATTTGCCTCCTGTAGCGTCAGCTCGCCTTGGAGACGATAGAGTTCAGCCTCAAAAACGCGCCCCCCTGTTTTATCCATCTGCGGCCAGCATTCAGTGAGCACAGCAAGTCCTTCACTGGGCGCGCCCGCTTTTCCGTATGTCTCCGCTAGAAGTGCGAGATAATAGGGTCGCGCCGACTCCGCCCCTGTCGCACGCCACGCGATCATCTGTTGACACATTTGTTCAAGACCTTCTTCCTGTCCTTCCTCCTCGGCGAGTAACCAGCCCTGGACAATTCGACTTAACGCTAAGTACGAGAGAAAGCCGTATTCATCACACAGTGTGATGAGTTCGTCTATCTGTGCTCGTACCGCTTCTCGCTCACGACGCAGTAACCACGTTCTCGCCATTAATGTCGAAGCGTAGACTATGCTGTATTGCTGACTCAGTTCTCTGGCCAACGCGAGTCCTTTCTGGTTTTGCACGAGCGCCTGATCAGCATAGCCGAGCAGCGACAACACCGGACCCAGCGTTGAGAGTCCAAGCACCGCAGGGTCATACGGAGAATCCGTGTTGCGGAACTGCTCCGGATCATAACATGAGAGGCAGTCTTCAAGATGCTGTCGGGCTGACAATTGCTCCCCGGCAAAATGGTGCGTGATCCCCATGGTTAAATGGGCCCATACGAGGAGTCCAGCCGCTTGGATCTGTTGCGCTATCCGCAACAGTTGTTCCGCCAGTTCATGCGCCGTGGTCAATTCTGCTCGCTCAACATAAAAGGCCCATAGGCCCAAGAGCACTCTGAACAACTGCGGTGTGTCGCCAAGCTGGCGACATAAGGCGCGCGCACGGGCGAAGGCGTGTTCGACCTCGATGACCCCAAAACCTTGCAGAGACGTTATCTGCTCACCTAATGTGACTTGGAGCATGAGTTCTTGTTGGACGCGTTCTGGCGTGTCAGGGAGTGACGGGAGCAGCGCCAAGGCTTTCTTCACATGGCCCACAGCTTCTTGATGCGCGTGCCGCCGCACGGCATTCTCAGCGGCCGAACGCAAAAATCTCACCGCACGCTGAAAATCTCGTCCAGCAGAGAAATGCGTTGCGAGTTCATTCGCAATCTCACGCGTCCGTTCGCCATACGCCGCCGCTTTGCGTTCCCCGATGCGTCGATGCAACCGTACACGGCGCGCCTCGGCAACACGCTCGTACAGCCCTTGCTGATACAGCGCGTGCAAGAAGCTATACCGTCCCCCCAGGGTCCCGTCCGGCCATTCTTCGATTCCTTGTGCACACAGGAAATGACCCGTACGAGCTAGAGTTTCGCATTGCTGGTCCACGGCCTCTACCTCACCCTGCAGTCCAGCGGCCACTGCGGTCGCGGAAAACGTTACCCCGACGACACTGGCTGCTTCTAACAGCCGTTGGTGTTCCTCACTGAGCCGTTCAATGTGCTTCTCAATCAATTGACGCAAACTCTCCGGCACTCCGCGCCCAACCTCGTCGATTGGGGCTTGCAGTTGCCAGTGGCCGTCTACTTCCGCAATCTCCCCTTGCGCAGCCAGATATTCCACCATGTTGACCAAAAACAACGGATTCCCATCAGTCCTCCTATAAATTGCCGCTCCTAACCCTGATGGAAACTGATGCTGAGCGTAGCGCTTCGCCAGATAGTGCGTCACGTCTTCGGCTGAAAGGAAGGGAAGCCACAGTTCTTCACACTGTCCCTTAGCGGTAAGTTCTTGCTTCACAGCTTTGAGGGGGTGCCCACTCAGGCTCAGATCGGACGGGCGATAGGCGCCAATGACCAGCAACCGCGCTGGAGCCCCCCGTTGTGCTACGGCAGCCAACCAATCCACCGTGGACGCATCCGCCCAGTGGAGATCTTCCAACCACAACACCAAGGGACGATGCGTGGCAAGGACCTCTAGGGCTTCGACCATCTCGCGCAACATGCGCTCGCGGGTGGCTCCGAGCACCCGCCGCTGTAATGCCTCCAACTCGGCTGCTCCCACCAATGCGGGCATTTGTATAAGCCAGGTCGGCGCATGTTGATGCAGAATCGCTCCGACCTGTGCCCCACCCGGAGCCCGCCCAATACGCCCCAGGGCTTCGAGGACCGGTAAATAGGCTTCACCGGAGCCATGCTGGTCCACACATTGCCCACGGCCAAGCCACAACCCACCGTCTAGGGTCCGGCGTCTAGAGTCTAGAGCCTGAACGGTCTGGGACTGAGAGATTTGGTCTTCCGACGCTAGACTCCGGACGCTAGACCCTAAACTCTTCAGAAATGCTTCGACGACTGTAGTTTTACCAATCCCTGGCTCACCGGTGACAAATATCATCTGCCGCTCACCGCGCAGGGCTTTGGCGAACAGGGTGTGAAGATGGGCCAGCTCTGACTCACGCCCCACTAACAATGTTCCAGGTTCAACGTTCCAGGTTCCAAGTTGAAGAGGAGAAATACTTTCTCTTGTCTCACCCAAAGTGAGGAGTGGAGAGGAACTTCGAACGTGGAACTCGGAACTTGGAACTGTCGCTGCCGTGGTAATGGCAGCGATAAATCGATGCCCGCGCCGGGGCACGGTCTCGATAAAACGGGGTTGTTGCGAATTATCTTTCAGCGCCTCACGCAAATCGCGAATATACCCTTTGACAATTCCCTCGCTGACGCGCGTGTCAGACCATACCGCTTTGAGCAGCTCTTCTTTCGTAACCAACCGACCAGCATGCTCCACCAGATACCGGAGCACGGCAAAGGTCTTGGGCCGCAACGGGACAAGTTGATTCTCGCACCATAACTGTTCGTTGCCTGGATCAAGACGAAAAGGCGGAAAGATAATGTGTTCAGTCAGTTTCACTCCCTCCTCCGCGCTGTGAAGGCTTTGTACCACTCCATCACCTCAAATTCCACCGAAATTTCACCGAAACTCCACCGTCTTCGCTCCCTGTCACTCTCGTCTTTCACCATCATGATTGCTACTGTCCTGTCATGACGAAAGCGAGAAAACGCACGATGCCAACGCCACGACAGAGACGCCCGTTTCCTTCATCGTCCGTCACGATCGACGTGCCTCTTTCTCCACAATGGGCGTTTGTTGTCCAGTTCCGGGCGACCCCTGGAAAGTCAGTGTATGCCGCCGGTCGAGTCGAGCACTTAGTATCTGGCCGCACGGCGCATTTCCAATCCTTGGAAGAGTTAACGACCTATCTGGCCAGAGAACTCTATTCAACCGACAGCAGGTAAAGTGGATTTCATTTTGCATTTTTCTTGGACATCACCCTACCCCACCGCTGCTCCATTCCTGCCGCTCTCTCTGGTCGCAAAAGGATGAGGACGGAAGAAACCTGATTCTAATCTGTTGCAGAATCGACATGGGAACACGCGCAAGGACTGCCGCGTACAGGATCTCGAACGGAACAAATAGGGAGCACACCTATGCACATCGCAGCTTCGCCGGTTCAGGACACATTGCAAAGCCAGCGACCGATGGTTTTGTCAGAGACCACTCTTCGTTCTTCAGTTTGTGACCAGCAAAATCCGCCGGAAGTTACCGGTGCGCGCGTTGTACCGATTGCTTCTCCAGAGGAAAGGCCGGACATAGCGCACAGGACTCATCTTGTTGGTCGCGAATCAGACCTCCTCCAGCTCCAGAACATATTCGAGAGAGCCTTCCAAGGAGAACGGCAGGTCGTGTTCGTCACTGGAGAAGCGGGGATCGGCAAGACGACGCTGGTTGATGCGTTTCTCACACGGCTCCGTGATCACGCCGATGTGCGAGTGACTGCCGGCCAGTGCGTGGAACACTACGGTCCGGGTGAAGCCTATTTGCCATTGTTAGAGGCCACGATGCGGCTCTGCCGGATGCCGGGTCGTGAGCAACGTATCGAGGGTTTGAAGCGCTACGCGCCAAGCTGGTTGGCGCAATTACCGGGACTCCTGGAGCCTCAAGCCTTTGCGCAATTGCATCAGCGCGTGCAAGGCGCGAGCCGCGAGCGCATGCTGCGCGAGATGGCTGAAGCGGCGGAATTGTTTACGACGACTCGCACGTTAGTCCTAGTATTGGAGGATTTACATTGGAGTGACGTCTCAACGCTGAATTGGATGAGCTACATGGCGCGGCGGCGCGAGCCGGCCAAACTGCTGATTCTCGGCGCCTATCGCCCTGCGGATGTCTTGGCCAGTAATCACCCTTTGCACGGGATAGTGCAAGAGCTGCAGGCGCGGGGCCAATGTGAAGAGTTACGGCTCACCCCGTTCGCTGAAGAGGCGATCAGCGAGTATCTGGCGGTGCGACTCAAGACCGACATGGGAACACAGCGCGCGGCGCCTCTCCAACAACTCACGCCCGTGCTTCATCGTCGCACGGGTGGAAATCCGTTATTCATTGTGAACACGGTAGACGATCTCATTCGCCAAGGCGTGCTGGCTGAAGAGGCAGGACAGTGGACCCTCCACACCGATGCGATCGAGACCCTCTGCGAACACGTACCGGACAGCTTGCGACAACTCATTGATCAACAATTGGAGCGCTTATCAGAGCCGGAACAGCGTCTGCTCGAAGTCGCCAGTGTGGCGGGAATGGAGTTTAGCGCGGCAGAAGCGGCGGCGGGACTGCTCACAGATTGTGACGAAATTGAAGCCCAGTGTGAGCGCCTGGCGCGTATGGGACAGTGGATACAAGAGACAGGTGTAGCGGAGTGGCCGGACGGGACACTCAGCGGACGCTACAGCTTTCGGCATGCGCTGTATCATGAGGTCGTGTATGCGCGAGTAGCTGAGGCGCGCCGACTGCAACTCCATCGGCGCATTGCCGAACGCAAAGAGGCCGCCTATGGCGAGCGCGTGGGAGCCATTGCCGCCGAGCTGGCTATGCGTTTTGAGGCGGGGCGGGATTACCAACGGGCCGTAGAGTATTTGACGCGGGCGGGGGAAACCGCCCTGCAACGCTCAGCCCACGCTGAAGCAGAGCGTCATCTCACGACGGCGCTCTCATTACTGACGACCCTGCCGGACTCACTCTCGCGTGTTCAACAAGAACTGCGCGTGCAAGTGGCCCTTGGCGCTCTGTTGGTGGCGACCAAAGGGTACGCGGCTCCGGAGGTGGAGGCGACGTACCTCCGCGCCTCCGCCCTTTGCCAACAAATTCCGGAGACTCCTTATCTCTTTCCCTCGTTGTGGGGCTTATGGGCGGTCTACGCCGTACGGCCGGACCATCGGAAAGCGCTTGAACTTGGAGAGCAGCTCCTGGCCCTGACCCAACAGCGGAACGATGCCGGAGTGCTCGTCCAAGCACACTGGGCGGTCGGCCAACCGTTAGTATACCTCGGGCGTTTTTCTCAAGCCCAAGAGCATTTCGAGCAAGGCTGGACGCTCTATGCTTCTCAGCAACACGGTCAGCAGCAAGCGTCTGTCCCTCGTGCGGGGCAAGACCCAGGAGTGAACTGCCTAGCGATGGCGTCTCGAACATTGTGGGCCTTAGGCTACCCGGACCAAGCGTTGAAAAAAAGCTATGCGGCCCTCACTTTAGCCCAAAACCTGAAACATCCTTTGAGTGTTGGATTTGCCTTAGCTCTGGCGGCAATGACTCATCACCTCCGTCGAGAAGGACCGGAGGCGCAGGAAAAAGCTGAAGCTGCGATTGCGCTCTGCCAGAAGCATGGATTTGCCTTCTATTTAGCTGTGGCCAATATTTGGCAAGGCTGGGCGCTCGCCGAGCAAGGTCAAGCAGTAGAAGGCGTCGTACAACTACGGCAAGGGTTAACAGCCTGGCGTGCGACCGGGGCAGAGATGGCGCTTTCGCATTACCTTGCGGCATTAGCTGAAGCCTGCCGGCACGCAGGACAAATCGAAGAGAGCGAGATGGCGCTTGCTGAGGGATTCAGCGCGGCAGCAACGCATGAAGAATCTTTCCATCAGGCCGAACTGTACCGACTAAAAGGCGAACTGACACTGCAACAAGAAAATCAAAAGGCAAAAATGCCCAATCCCCAATCCCTAACACCTAGCCTCCAAGCGGAGGCGGAGGAGTGTTTCTGCAAAGCCATCGACATTGCCCGGCAGTTACAAGCGAAATCTCTTGAACTACGCGCGGTCATGAGCCTGGCGCGACTATGGCAACAACAGGACAAAGTGGACAATGCGCGCGAGCTTCTTCAGGAGATTTACGACTGGTTCACCGAAGGCTTCGAGACCAAAGATTTGCAAGAGGCGGCGGCGTTGCTTCACGAATGCGGTCAAGTCACACGGACGGAAGAAGAAAAGCAAAAAGCAAAACTCAAAAGGCAAAAGCCTGTCCTGAGCGCAGTCGAAGGGGTAAAAATAGGAGCTGAAAGTCAAAAGGACAAACGAGTGGGAGAATGGGAAACCGAGAGACAGGGGCACGCACTAAGTGCTGCTCAGCCTTCAGCACTCAGCCCTCAGCCCTTGTCTTCCCCGACTCCTAATCCCCAACCCCCAGCCCCCCACACCTTTCGCCTTGAAGGCGAGTACTGGACGGTGAGTTTTGCGGACATGACATGCCGTCTCAAAGAGGCCCGTGGTCTGCACTACCTTGCTCATCTGTTGCAACAGCCTCACCGGGAAATCCATGTCCTTACCCTGATCTCTATTAGTGCGGACCTGAGCGAGGGGCCCGCTGAAATTCATCCCTTTCAGGACCCGAGCGCGCGATTGGACCACGTCGAAGGGTTCGGCGACGCTGGAGCAATCCTTGATCCACAAGCGAGAGCGGCTTACAAGCAGCGGTTGAGCGAATTACGAGAGGAACTGGCCGAGGCGCAGGAATTTCATGACCTGGGCCGGAGCGAGCAACTGGCCGCTGAGATCGACTTTCTCACACACGAATTGACCAGTGCGGTTGGGCTTGGCGGACGGGCGCGGCGGATGGGATCGCCTGCGGAACGCGCACGGGTGAATATTACCCGCGCCATCAAACTCGCTCTACGCAAGATCAGTGAACATCATCCTGCCTTAGGACAACACTTCGCCACCACCGTCAAAACGGGCGTTTACTGCTCATACACACCCGATGTCCGCCTGCCGATCACCTGGCAGGTGTAAACACGGTCTGAAAAGGGCGAGGCGGAGCGATCTCTGTCTCGCCTCGCTCTTCCTGCCTTGCAGCGGAGCGGTCACAACGCTGCTGCCTATTTTCCACTAAAAGCCTACCCTCTGAAGTCCCGGCCTTCTCTATCTCTGATCTCTATCTCCGCCCCGTCAGTGAACAATTGTTCCACCATTTGTTACGCCTTTCTACGCAAAGCCAAGCAGTCATACAAACGGAAGAGGAGGACGTAGCTATGCACAGTATGTGAGAAGTAATGAGGCAAAGCAAAACAAACGACAATCCCCTTCATCCAGATAAGGAGTGTCTATCATGCGAAGAATGAGTGTTTTTATCTATGGTGTGATCTGTTACCTGATTTTCTTCAATACATTTCTCTATGCCATTGGCTTCGTTGGCAACTTTCTCGTTCCGAAGTCCCTGGATTCGATCCCAGAAATGACTTTTGGTCAGGCCCTGCTTGTTAACGTTGGATTACTGTACTTGTTTGCGCTGCAACATAGCCTCATGGCGCGGCCAGCCTTCAAGCGGCGGTGGACCATATTGGTCCCTGCGCCGGTCGAGCGCAGTACGTATGTCTTGTTCTCTAGCCTCGCCTTGCTGTTGCTGTTCTGGCAGTGGCAACCTATGGGCGGAATTATTTGGAACGTTGAGAACGCCATCGGTCGGGGTCTCTTATTCTCCGGTTTCGCCTTCGGCTGGTCACTCGTCTTGATCTCGACTTTCTTAATTAACCACTTTGACCTTTTCGGTTTACGGCAAGTGTACCTCTATCTGCGAGGAAAGGAGTACACGTTTCTGAAATTTGCCACACCAGGGCCATACAAACTGGTGCGGCACCCGCTGTACGTGGGCTGGTTCTTCGCGTTCTGGGCGACGCCGACGATGACCGTAGCGCATCTAATGTTTGCGTTGTTGACTACTGCTTATATCCTGATCGCCATTCAGCTCGAAGAAAGGGATTTACTCGCGGCGCATGGGCCAGCGTATGCGGAGTACCGTCACCAGGTGCCCATGCTCATCCCCCGGTTCTTCACCAAGAAAAGGATGCCCCAGCAGGCTGCTCAAGAAGTGCTGCACGAAACCGCTGCGTAAAATTCGTGCTGATACCCGTATACCCATGAGGAGACTGGCCACGCACGCTCTTCTCCTCAACGAAAAGAGGAAGGACAATGTTGATAAGTGAAAGAAGTAATAAAGTGACGGATGTGATCGCTCTTACCGCCGGATTTTTTCTTACCGGTTGGTTCTATTACGAACTCTACCAAGCGTTTCAAAATTTTTCTCTGGTCTTCTAAGGGAAACCCGCCTCGAAACGAAAGAGAGAAGACGGACAGAGACCGTTCCCTCCCTTCTCTGTCCGTTTTCTTTGTCTCCCTTCCCATCTTTCTTCTCTGCCTCTCTCTTCCTCTCTCCTCGCAGTGAACAATTTGTTCCGTCCTTTCTTGGCCATCCCTTTCTGCCGCCTTTTTCAGCGCTTTTTACCGTGAACAATTGTTCCCTCATTTGTCACGCCTTACTCAGCAGAAACAGTGCACTGCTGGAGAGAAAGGAAATCTACAACATGATCTAAGGATAAACCGATGAATTGGCAAAAACGTAGATGGAATAACCTTAACTTTTCAGAAAGGAAAATAGTATGAAGAACTACAATACACTGTCGAATCGGACCACCCGTCGCAACCTGCTCAGCGCGTGCGCCACTGCTCTCGCTATGGCTTCCATGGTCTCGCTGTCACAACCCGCCCGCGCTGCCAGTGTCGTCATCACACCGCCACCCGTGCCTGCCAACATTCGGGTGCCAGCGGGGAATACGGCGTTCCTCGTGGGTCACGGCGTCGGCACCCAGAACTACGTCTGCGCACCCTCACCCTCCTCACCCTCTGGCGTCGCCTATGCGCTCTTCACGCCGGAGGCCACCCTGTTCAACGACGCCGGTAAGCAACTCATCACCCACTACTTCAGCCCTAACCCTACTACTGACCCGCCTGATCCTAACACCAATCCAGGGGTAGTGTCCGATGAAGGCGCTATTCGCGTTACATGGCAGCATCGGGATACGAGCATCGTCTGGGCCAAGGTGAATCTGAATGACGACGGCTCCATCGGCTCCTCCTCCGACCAACGTTTCGTCGCGAAGGGCGCGGTTAACTGGCTCCTGCTCAAGGAGGTTGGAGCCCAAGACGGACCCACCGGTGGGGACACGCTGACGCCGACCACTTTTATCCAGCGGCTGAACACCTCTGAAGGGCTAGCACCGTCGACGGGCTGTGCCTCGTTAGCGGACGTCGGTCATCAGGCGTTCATGCCATACACGGCTGACTACTTCTTCTACAAGAAGGCCGAATAGGAGATCTGTACGAAGGCGGTGGAAGAACCGGACGACACAACCGTCCGGTTCTCCTGTGTCTTGTGACGGGTGAGGAAATGGAACTCGTCTCGTCTCTTGTCTGCCCCTCGCTACGTCAACTCTCTCGAACTGAATAAGGAGGAATTTATATGGCGATCAACGAAACGGCCGCTGGACAAAACAGTATTGCGATCACAGGCTCCGCCACAGGCGGTGAATCCATTGGGGTGTTTGGGAAAGGGGACACAAATGGCATGCAAGCCGAAGGGGGAGCCAACGGCGTGTTTGCCAAGGGCAAAGGTTGGTGTGGCGTTGTTGGCATTAGCGAAAGTACGTCTGGTGGATTTGGCGTCTATGGCGCCAACACCGCCGGGGGCACTGGCGTTGTGGGAACAAGCTCAAAGTGGATTGGCGTGTATGGGGAAACTGCGGGGCTCGAAAATGGTCCTGCCGGTGTGTGGGGTGAACACAAGGGCGCCGGCATTGGGGTAAAGGCCGTCAGCAATACGGGCGTGGGGCTCGTGGCTTTCAGTCATGGGACGGCGGCAATTTTTCAAGGCGACGTGGAAGTGACCGGTGACATTCGACTCACCAACGCCGATTGCGCTGAAGATTTTGACATCTGTGAAACGGAGCAGATTGAACCCGGAACGGTCATGGTCGTGGGAGAAGACGGGAAATTGCAGCAAAGTCAAAAAGCCTATGATAAACGCGTTGCTGGGGTGGTCTCTGGCGCGGGTAATTACAAGCCGGGCATTGTGCTGGATAAGCAAGCAGCCTCCCATAAGCGGCAACCCATTGCTTTGCTGGGCAAAGTGTATTGCAAGGTCGACGCCCAATACGGCGTGATTGAGGTCGGTGATCTGCTGACCACTTCCCCCACCCCGGGGCACGCCATGAAATGTGGCGATCCTGTCAAGTCGCCTGGCGCGGTGATCGGAAAAGCCTTGCGTTCTCATACAGAAGGGATGGGACTCATTCCCCTCCTGATCGCCTTGCAGTAACACTTCTTCAAAGTAAAGGAGCACAATCATGACCAGCGTTCGTGAGTCTCTCAATATGGTGGGACAATCGGTGAGTATCAAGCAAGTGGCGCACCAGCAGAATGCGTCGTTTCCGCTCTCGCTGCGCAACTTTGTCGGTGCACTCCCGCCGGGCCGTATTCTCCGGAAAGTGATTACGTTGGATTTTTTGCAGCGCAAGTTTGACGTGTTTTTCAATCAACGTACTCGACCGCTGTTTCAGATTCGTCTGAACAGTAAAGAAAGAAAATTTGGACAGAGCGCGCTGACGGTCGCAATGGATGATGCTGTGAACGGATATGACCACGATAATCCACGCGTGAACAAGGAATTAGCGGGTCCGGGAGAGCGGTTGAGCTTCGATGTCGGCTTAGGTCCCCTTTCAGTGACATATTACTACTATTTTAACGATGTCAACAGTGATGGAGTGACGCTCAATGTCGTTCCCGGACAACCAACAGGGCTTGAGATCGGCATTCACTTCGAGACCCAAGGGCCTATCGAAATGAAGGTCGATGGCCATACTGGTCACGATATTGATTTCGATGGCTTCAATATCAAATTGAACTTTGCGTTCAGTAGCAAAAACGGCTTGATAGATTTAGTTGGTTTTGTGGATACGTTTCATCCAAAGGACCTGAATTTGGACAGGCTCAAACACTTCATCAATACTGATGTCAGCGTCAATGTCGATTATACGCCGGACGGCGTGGTAGCGAACAAAGTAGAAAATAAAATCAACGCCAAGATCTTCGAGGCGCTGAACTCGCCGGACAATCGTGATGCGCTGAATCGTATGGTCACCCGCTGGCTGGTGGGAGCGGACTTCTATGTCGTGGGAGTCTCCAACGACGATCAATCGCTGATTATCGATTACATTCTGCCGCCGGGTCAACTCGAACCCTTCCCGGAGAATCCGCAGCCGCCGCTGACGCCGGGGCCACTGGCTAACATCGACCATATTGTGGTGCTCATGATGGAGAACCGTTCCTTCGACCACATGCTCGGGTATCTCCGTAAGGAAGGCGGGCGACTTGATGTCGATGGGCTACGCGGCGGCGAAAAGAATCCCTACAAGGGGCGCGCCTACCCTTCCTTCCTCCTTCCAGACACACGGTTCGACGAAAGTCCCAATCACAGCCACGAGCCGGTGGAGAACCAGATTGACGGCGGCAAGATGGATGGGTTCGTGGCGGATTTCGCCCATAAGTATCCTAGCGTCGATCCCGGGAGGGTCATGGGCTATCACAACGCGGCCCATGTCCCGGTCTATGACGCCTTAGCCCGGGAGTTCTTGATCTGTCAACGCTGGTTTGCCGCCCATCCAGGGCCGACTTTCTGTAACCGCTTCTACACGTTGACCGGGCGGCTCAATCGTAATGCGCAGGGTGAATGGGAATTCAACAATCCGAGCGGCGACGCGTTCAAGCCGGTCTTGACCAAAACTATTTTCGACCACCTTACCGATCATAGCGTGTCCTGGCGTTACTACGAACAGCGCTACTGCTTTCTGCGTATGTTCGCACGTTATACGACCGACAACAGCAATATCGTTGACGCACGCGATCCCGAGCAGGGGTTCTTTGCCAGCGCCAAGGCGGGGACGTTGCCGTCTGTATCGTTTATTGATCCCAATTTTATTGATGAGCCCGACGGCGAGGACAATGACGATGGCGCGCCCGCCAATATTTCCGCTGGGCAGCATTTGATCGGGGAGGTCGTCCAAGCCGTCATTGCGAGCCCGCAATGGAACAAGACGCTGCTCATCACTACTTACGATGAGCATGGCGGCTTTTTTGATCACGTACCGCCGCCTCCAGCCGTGGCGGTGTCAGGGATCGACCACTACGGGGTGCGCGTGCCCGCGTTCGTCATTTCCCCGTGGGTTGACAAAGGTAAAGTGAATCAGTTGGTGTTTGATCATACCTCAATCGCCAAGACCATCACCCGACGCTTCATGAGCAACAATCCGCCGGATATGGGTGAGCGGATGGCGAAGGCTCTGGATCTTTCCCTGGTGTTCCGGTCGACGGCGCGGACGGACACACCAAACATCCCGTTACCACCCGCGCCGATACGGACTACCGCCCTCGCCAGGTACGCAGCGCCAACTGTGGAAAGTGATGAGTTCAAAGAAATGATGCGAACCATGCGCTCCCGATATCCCGTGCGCAGGTAAGGTGAGCAACGGCTTGATAGCTCTTTCACGGGTTCTTTATGGAGCAGTGAACAATTGTTCCGTCATTTGTTACGCCTCTCTGCGCAGAGCAGCACACACGCAGAGAGGAGAATCACGACATGCCCCAGACGTAAAGCGAAAAGAAAAAAAAGGGAGAGGAAACAACTTTTTTGAACCGATAAGGAGGTTAACATGACGATGACAAAGACGCTGCGGAAACTTGGTGGTATCGTAGGGATGATAATAGGAATTGGAGTAATAGGGGTAGCTGAGGCCCGAGATGATGGCCAACAAGTCGTCATTCTCGACGAATGTGACCCCACGACCTTCAATGGGCAATTTGGTCCCGGCACTTGCCTCAATGTCGTTAGCTTGGGGGGCGTACCGCTCCCGGAATTTCTGAATGCTTTGCCGACAGGCCATCCGGCCTGGCTGTTCTATCCCACCAGCACGATCACTCTGAGAAAGAAGGACACGCTGCGGGTGGTCAATCAAGGAGGCGAGATCCATACCTTTACCGAAGTGGCCGAGTTCGGCGGAGGCTTCCTCCCCGTACTTAATAATCCCCCTAATTCTCCTGCCATACCGGAATGCGACGGAGGGTATGCGAAGAATACCGAGCTGGCGAGTACACGTCTGATTCAGGGGAGCCACATGGAGATACGCGGCTTGAAGAAAGGGCTACACCGCTTTGAGTGTTGCGTTCATCCCTGGATGCGGATGGAGGTCGAGGTGAAATAGGGCGCCTGAAGACGTTCTTTGTCAGCAGCTTTTCATAGTAAAGATGAACCGGGAGCCCAGGGATGGATCCCCGGCCGACGGGGCCTGATAAATGTCAGGCTCCGGATGTCAAAAAAAGAAGAGGCAAAAACATCTCTACGACTGCCCACGCCGTTGGGCGGTTGCCGTAGCCAGCCAGAATGACCCGCCGGCAAAAAGTGTTGTCACAAACAGTGATGGGAGCATCGACGGCAACGACCCGACAAGAGCCGGATTCCCTAGGTAGAAACAGCCGCGTAGCGCCGCCATGCCGTAAGTGAGCGGGTTCAAGCGCATTAACCATCCAAGCCATACGGGCAAACCAGCCGCTGGGAAAAAAGCGCCGGACAGAAACCACACCGGCATGAGAATCAAGTTCATGATGGCATGAAACCCCTGAATCGATTCCATGCGCCAGGCGATCGTCAGACCGATGCTTGTTAACGCAAAAGCAACCAACGCCATCACGAAGATCACACCAAGAATCGCCGTCAGTGACAACGAAATCCCCGCAATCGGGGCCAACGCCAGAAAGAGCGCGCCTTGGATTAACGCCAGGGTCGCCCCACCCAAGGCTTGTCCCATGACGATGCTCGTACGCGACACTGGTGCAACGAGCACGCCTTGCAGAAACCCAGCTTTGCGATCTTCAATAATAGAAATGGTCGAAAAAATTGCCGTGAACAGCAGCACGAGGACAATAATGCCGGGGTACAGATATTCCAAATATCCCGTGCCTTCCGGGGCGCCGGGCGGACGAAATGACGCGCGAAACCCACTGCCCAGCAGCAGCCAAAACACCAGCGGCGTGCTCAAGGCGCTCATCACGCGACTGCGCTGTCGCGCGAAACGCACCACCTCACGTTTCCACAATGTCATCACAGGGAGAAAAAATCCGCTCATGCCGCGTGCTCCTCGTTGGTCCCGGCTTCCCAGAATCGATGGCCAGTTTGATGAATGAACACATCCTCTAGCGTGGGGCGGCCAAAGGTCACGGATTGCACCTCGCCGGGGAACGCTTCGACGACTTCGCGCACGAAATCGTGCCCACGCGGGCGCTCAACCCGCAGCGACCCGTCCACGAGTACGGGCTCACAGCCAAACCGTTGCATGATTTTCTCGCGAAACTCCTGCAAGTTCACTGCACGGATGGCCACGACGTCACCTCCAACCTGCGCTTTGAGCGCGTCAGGAGTGTCGAGGGCCACAAGCTTGCCATGATGGAGGATGCCCACGCGATCACATCGCTCAGCCTCCTCCATGATATGGGTAGTGAGGATAACCGTGACGCCTTCTTGCTCGCGCAACTGCGCCAGATAATCGTTGAAATCTCGGCGAGCGCCGGGGTCGAGCCCGGTGCTCGGCTCATCGAGCAGTAACAAATCCGGCTTATGCAATAAGCCCTTCGCCAGTTCGACGCGTCGCTGCATCCCCCCGGACAAGGTCTCGACGACATCGTTGGCGCGGTCGATAAGATGTAAGCGTTTGAGCATTTCTCCTGAGCGTTGCTGAAGCATCTGCCCCCGCATCCCGTAGAGATGACCGTGGTGCTGGAGGTTCTCCAGCACCGTCAGTTTTGGATCGAGGCTGGGATGCTGAAAGACGACCCCCAGACATGAGCGTATGGCATGAGGATACTGGGTCAAACTGCGCCCGAAGACTTCGATGTCTCCACTCGTGGCAGGAAGAAGGGTCGATAAAATTTTGAAGAGCGTTGTTTTTCCACCGCCATTAGGACCCAGCAGGGCAAACAGTTCTCCACGAGCAACGGAGAAACTCACGTTGGCCAGCGCTGCCCGGACCCCATACTGACGGCAGAGGTTGATTACCCTGACAGCAGGAACCACATTCACTAGATAGATTTCCTCCTTGGAGAATTTATCTTGCCACAGGAACGGGTCATCCGGTAGTCCAGGAAATCGTCGGACAGACGTTGCTCTTAAGACGTTGCTCGTAGGAAGTCGAAATGCTATGAGTGTGTCTCTTTTATTGCTCTCGTGGTGAAATGGATATCATACAGGTCTCCGGAACCTGGGGTCTGGGTTCGATTCCCGGCGAGAGCATTCTTCTTGTACTACTGCTACCTCGACCAGTCCGATAATCATGCATACGGTTTTCTCAGATGAGAAACAAAAAAGACAGATGAATACTCACCACACAAGAGGACTTCATGAGTCGCAAAAAAATTCTCGTCGTTGAAGATAATGAAGATAATCGGCATATTCTTGTGTATCGCTTGCGCAAACTCGGGGACTTCGAAATTCTCGAAGCGACACACGGTCAGGAAGCGCTGGACATCATCGCGACCAACCCGCCCGACCTGATGTTTTTAGATCTCAAGTTGCCGGTCTTAGATGGCTGGGAAACCGCGCGTCGCATTCGTGCCATGAATGAACCGATGCGCAATCTCCCCATCATTGCACTCACGGCCCAAGCGATGGTCGGAGATGAAGAAAAAGCGCTGGCCGCTGGGTGCGACGACTATATCGCGAAGCCGATTATTGACTCGAAGATCGTGAAAGAAAAGCTGGAGAAACTACTTGCGCAAGGGCGCTCTCTCTTGTGGCATTGAGCAAAAAAAAAGGCCGAAGAGCGGGAGTCTCTTCGGCCTAGGGCAAGGAAGGGAGGAGACACGAAGAGAAAGACAGGGGGCACTTTGGGAGAAGGAAACTCTGCCTCTCTCTTCTGATTAGTTCGACGCTCCCCTAAAGAAAAAATTCATTCGTGTGTTCAGTCGTCATGTTATTTTCCGCTGCGCCTTCTGCTCTTCCGCCAATTTCCTGTTTTCCCAGGTCTTTTTCTGTGGCGCTATTTCTAGTAGAGTTTGGTTCTGGGGATGAGGCAACCCTCATACAACTTCGCCGTCCTTATCCAGGGAAGGTTGCGATATGTGGGTATCGCGAAGAAGCAAGAGGCTTCGGCAAAGTAGAGCGAGAAACTCTTTTAATCTATCAAGCATTTTTTTAAGCTCGCACATTTTCCTCCTCCGCTTTTGGGCGCTCGCTTTTTCAGCTGTGGGGCTGTTGGCTGTATTTCTAGATGGATGTGCAGCAAAGAAAGAGGCGCCTTTTACGGACAACGAACTCGTGCAACAGTTTCTTACACAAGGCTTTGATGCGCGCGAGATAGACCGTGGCGTCGTTGTGAATCTCCCAGCAACCGTGCTCTTTGCGTACGACAGCGCGGATCTCTCGCCAGAATCGCGTCAGAAAGTTGATATTCTTGCGAAAATTTTAAATCATCCCCGCGCGTCTCTCCGTCACCTTTCCGTTGAAGGGCATGCGGACGCCATCGGCAGCGAAGACTATAATCTCAAACTCTCACAGCGACGAGCTGAAACGGTCTCTCAAGAATTGATTGCGGATCAGGTACACGGAGAACGACTACAAAGTCGCGGATTCGGCAAGTTACGTCCCGTGGAGCCAAACACGAATCCTGATGGCTCAGACAATCCCGAAGGACGTGCAAAAAATCGTCGCGTAGAATTGATTATAGAAAAACAATAAAACTTAAGGAATAAACACTTATGTACAATCACTATTTTGGCTTTCGTGCCTCCCCATTCTCCATCTCGATCGAGGTGCCTTCCTCCTGCCTCGATCCTCCCTATCAAGATGCTTACAACGGCCTCCTTTCCGCTATTCGCGAACAATTTGGCTTCATTGTCCTTACGGGAGAGGCTGGAACCGGGAAAACCGCGCTTGTTCATCACGCACGGCAAAAAATGGCGGAGAATTTTTTCATTTGCTATTCCGCTACTTGCCCCTCCGATTTTGAGGAACTTCTCGCATTGCCTTGCCTTCATTTCCAACCGTCTAGCGAACACCCAACGACAGCCCAAACGTTTGACGCCATACTCAAAGCAGGCAGACAGACAAGAAAACGCGTGCTCTTGTTCCTCGATGAAGCCCACCAGTTATCTCAAGAAGTCCTTGAGTGTCTCCAAGTCCTCTCAGATCTAAAAACTCATACTACGCCACTCCTCTCCGTCATTCTTATTGGGCGATCTGAGCTGAGGACGAAACTAAAACAGGTAGAATTCGGTCGCTTTTGGGATCGCGTTGATGTTCACCTGCAAGTGCCTCCCTTGGATGAAGAAGAAGTTGAGTCGTTTCTCCAATCTCGACTCCGCGCGGTTGGATGTGAACGCGCGGATCTCTTTACCCAAGCGGCAAGGCAACGGATCGCCTTTTATTCAAGGGGTTTGCTCAGACTCGTTAATCTTTTATGTGACAACGCCCTGATTGCCGCCTTCATGGCCCAGCAACACACGATCTCCGCTGCATCCATTGAACAAATCGCGCATGAGTTGTCTCTGGAGCCACCACGTCATACAGGCATTCCCGAGGAAATGGCGCCACCTTCGGCAACTCTCCCATCAATCGCTGTTCCACCGGTAGAGGACACAGTTGCAGCACTCCTGCAACAACCGATCGCTGTCGGTCTTCATTATCGCTCTCGGCCATTGGTTTGGGCTAGCCTCGCTGCTGCTTTTGTGGTTCTTCTCTCCTTGAAATTCCTGGTAAACTTCAATTCCCTTGAGATTGTTCCTAAGCGATTGCAACAGATCGCTACAGTCTCATTGACAGCAGGATGGCCCACTCCAACTAATGAGCCCTCACTCTTCGCTCTCTACACAGAGCACGCCAGCGAGCAGACTCTTCCCGTCACACCGCCGAGTACAAACGACGAAGCGCCACTTAGACAAGCCACTCAGACGCTCCCAGACAAATACCGAGACCGACAAATTCCTTTAGCGACGCCCCCCTTTCACGCCTCATCTCCTATCCTCCCCGTCGCTCAATCGCATAAGCAAAAAGAACCAGGTTCTCTTGTAAAGATAATTCCTGCGCAGCGGAGGAATGAGGCGCAAATATATCTGGCGGAGAGAGGCATCGAAACGAATGAAGCCACGCTGCTAAAGAGCATTGAAAGCGGCAATACCACCCTCGTCAGACTGCTCTTACAAGCCGGCGTCTCTGCCAATACGAAAGACAAACAAGATTGGACGGCGCTGATGTTAGCGGCCCGAGACGGACAAGTGGACCTCGTGCAATTGTTGCTCACCTGTGGGGGAGAGGTGAACACTAAGAACAAAATGGGGGCGACGGCGCTGATGTTGGCGGCTATGAATAATCATCCTGGGATCGTGCAGACCTTGCTTGCGAAGGGAGCGAAAGTAGACGCCCACAATAGGCAAGGTTGGACAGCCCTGATGTATGCAGCCTGGAAGGGGCATCGACCGATTGTTGAGACCCTGCTGCATGCAGGGGCGAATACCGGCGCGAGAGACAAAAACGGCTGGACAGCGTCAATGTATGCAAGGTGGCAAAACGACACCCCGCCGGATCGACCTTGGATCACTGGAATGACGAGAGTTCTTTGGGGGGAGAACAGTGAGCCATTCGACCTTGCCTCTGAGACAGAGTACGCTTCTATTGCAACTCGTCTCGAACAAACGACGGCGCTGTCCAAGTAAGGTGTTCGTGGGCTCGGCATCTGCGTTAGTCACTTCCGGAAGCGCCATACGATGAGGAAAGTCATATCCAAACGCAAACTGAGAGATGCCTCTTTCTCTTGAAGTGTCGCATGGCTATTCGTTGCTGAGGCCGTATGATGAGCGATGCCGAGAAAACACAGGAGCAAGTGGACGCTGAACTGGCGGCGTTGCGAGAAAGAGTTCACGCTTTAGAGGCTGAGGTAGGAAGACATCAGTTCTGGGAAACAGAATTCAAAACCCAGGCTACCTTATTACGTCAGCTCATCGATAATCTGCCGGCATTCATCTCGTATGTAGATGTTGACCAACGCTATCGCGTTGTGAACAAGTCATACGAAGAGTGGTTCCAGCGTTCTCGCTCCGAGATTGAGGGCTACCTAGTGCAGCAAGTGCAGTCAGCGGATTCCTACCAATCCATTCGCCCACATCTGCTGAAAGCTTTGACTGGTGAACAAGTGAGCTATGAGCACGTGTTGCCCGACCACACCGGTATCCGTCGCCATCTCGAGAACCGCTATGTTCCCCACCACACAGCTCAGGGCGCCGTCTTGGGCTGCTTTGTCCTCGTTTCTGATATTACCGAGCATAAGCGGATCGAGGAGGAATTGCTCCAAGCGAAGGAGAAGGCTGAAGCCGCAAACCGGGCAAAGTCCGATTTTTTAGCAACGATTTCGCACGAGCTTCGCACCCCGCTCAATGTGATCTTTGGCTACTCGGATATGCTGCTGGATGGGGAGGTCGGTGAGTTGACCCAAGCCCAAGGCGACGCTCTGCGACGCATCGACAAGAGCACGCGCGAGTTGTTTGAGCTGATTAGTAAGGTGCTCGATTTGCGACGCATCGAAACCGGACGTCTGCCGGTGGACGTTCATACCGTGATAGTCGCGGACCTGCTGGCGGAACTCGAAGCAGAAACGCAAACGTTACAAGATCAGTCTGGACTGCACTTTACGTGGCAGGTAGAGGCGAATCTCCCGACTCTGCACACGGACCCCACCAAACTCAAAGTTGTCCTCAAAAACCTGCTGGGTAACGCCATAAAGTTTACGCCACAAGGACAAGTGACCGTCGCAGCGTCACGCCGTGACCAAGGAGTGGAGTTGAGCGTCACCGACACCGGGGTCGGCATTCCTCAACACGCGCTCCGCCGCATTTTTGATCCTTTTGAACAAGTAGACAATGCGCACCAAGAAGTTTCTCATGGCGTCGGGCTGGGGCTCTACATTGTAAAGCGCCTTCTCGATTTGCTCGGAGGAACAATCACAGTGGAAAGCGTAGTGGGGCGAGGATCTGCTTTCCGGGTCTGGATAAGTCTATAAATAGGAGTACACAGTGGTCATAGAAACACTCTTCAGTAAGGAGGAATAACTATGCACCTCGGAAGAATAGTCGATGCAGACGGTCATATCTTAGAACCACCTGATCTGTGGCAAAAGAATTTAGAGAACAAGTTTAAAGATCGCGCCTTGGGCTTGGCCCGCGATGCCGACGGCATAGAGAGCGTTATCATCGAAGGGAAATTCTCTTCGTTCAGCCGCGGATTTGGCATCGCCGCCGCCTTCGGTCAACCAGGAGAAGTAGCCTTCTCCAACGAGTTCAGTTATATGCAGGGCCCTGCGGGCGCGTACGATCCGCATGCGCGGATCAAGTGGATGGATGAAGAAGGAATCGACGCCTCGGTCCTTTATCCTTCAATCGGGCTCACCTGGGAAGGTGAGGTGAATGATCCCGAACTGGCCACAGCCTATTGCCGCGTCTACAACGATTGGATCGCCGACTTCTGCCGCCCCTATCCGGACCGGTTGTACGCCGTCGCCCATATTTCCCTCATGGATGTCGATCGAGCAGTGGGCGAACTCAAGCGTGTCGCCAAACTCGGAGTCAAAGGCGTCATGTTAACCCCGCATCCCGCCAACGGTCGAGCATACGGCGACACCTACTACGATCCTTTCTGGGCGGTCGCGCAAGATTTGGGTTTGCCTGTCGGGCTGCATGTTATTGCGCGCCCCGGGTACTTTGGCAGCGAATGGTATAAACACCCAACGTTCCAAGGTTCATCATTCTACTTTCTTTCGGTCACGCTGGGCTTTGATATTCAGGCCTCGTTCGTCAGTTTCTTTGAAGGCGGGACACTGGAGCGATTCCCACGTCTGAAGCTTCTCGTCCTTGAAGTTGGCGCAGGCTGGGTGCCCCATTTCATTGAACGCATGGACAGCAAATGGGAACACAGCGGCTTTATGACCGCCTGTAAACGTCCGCCGAGCGAGTATTTCCGCCGACAGGTCTGGGCCGGCGCCGATGTGGACGAAAGCATGATCCCCCCCGCCAGTCAGCGCTGGGGTTCGGACAAATTTTTCTGGTCGAGCGATTTCCCGCATTTTGACGGTTTTCCCCATGCGCTCCAGACACTCAAAAAGAATATCGCCGCCATGCCAACCGCCGATCAACAAAACATTCTCGGCGACAATGCCACGCGGGCATACACTCTGTAAGCATACGCAACAACAGGAGGGCGGGCTCCTCCGCCCTCGCCTACAACCGCAGCTTGTTTAGACTCGTTGCAAACAACTCACAACACGCCTGTTCTTTGGGGTAGACTGTCTCCTGAAGCACCGCGTGCAGCTGCGGGAGATGGTAAAACGGCACCGAAGGATACAGGTGGTGCTCCAGATGATAATTCACCTGCTTCGGTGAAAAGAAAAACGCCAGCAGCGGATGGATCAGATAGGTCCGGGTTTGCTGGTAGGGATTCTCGGGATCGGGAACACTACCGTGTTCGATGGCTCCACGAATACGGAAAAATACCTGCGTGAAGGTGCAGTACGGCGCGAGCCAATAGAGCACGAACAGCGCGGCAAACCGGAGCCCACCCGTCCATAGTCCTGCGCTCAACACTATCAGCCAAAAAACGACGAACGCGCGCATGTCTGCGAGTTGGGCGTATTGCGTTGCTCTCGTCTCGCCTAAAAAACGCCGATTAAAGTCTTTGGTCACAAAGGGAAGGTCAATAAAGTACTTGACCGTGGCAATCACGTTGCGACCACACAAGTCGCGCAGCAAGAGTTGTCTGGCCTTATCACGTGTCAGTGGATAGCGCGCATAAATGGCTCGGTCGGGATCGTCCGCCGTATGTGTGTATTGATGGTGATACAGATGAATGAACCGCCACTTGGCGAACGATATAAACACAGGGAACGACGCGGCCAATCGCGCCAACCAATCGTTCGCCCACAAGGTGCGCGATAACCGCTTGTGAATGCCATCATGCGTGAGCACCATGAGCGCGTGCTGACGAGAAGCAATTACCGCTGCCGCCAACAGATACGCCGCAATTCCGGAGACGCTGAAGGAGAGCGAGACCACCACGGTGCTGAGATACACGGCGCCAACAACGACGAGCCAAATCTCAACCAGATGATACAGCGTCCGGACGACCTGCACCCGAGACAGCGTCTTAATGGTCCGCCGTAAGTCCGGCAATGCTGGAGCGATGACGTCAGCCGTGGGGTGCATAGGTTCGATGTATACCAGTCATCCTTTCCCTGGCAATCCCTCTCAACGCCTGCTAAAAGGCTGGGACGAACGACACAAAGGAGGCGTTATGCCCTACGCGCATATTCACGACGTCAATCTCCACTACGACATGCAGGGTCGGGGACAACCACTACTCTTCATCAATGGGCTGGGCCAGCCCTCCATCGCGTGGGACCCGGCCCTTCTCCACGACATGGCGCAAAGTTATCAGGTCATCACTTTTGACAATCGGGGCACGGGTTTATCGGACAAACCGGATGAACCCTACAGCATCGCCATGTTCGCGGCGGACGCCATCGCGTTACTTGATTTACTCAACATTCCCCGCGCTCACATGTTCGGCGTGTCGATGGGCGGGATGATCGCCCAAGAGCTGGGCGCACATTACCAGCCGCGCGTCGCCAGCCTTATTCTCGGTTGTACGACGCCAGGAGGCAGAAACGCTGTGGCGGCTCCGCCGGAATCCATGAAGCTGCTGGAGGGTCGCGCCGGCATGACGCCGGAGGAAGCGGGCCGGGCCGCGTGGAAGTTGTCCTTCTCGGATGAGTATGTCCGCACCCATCAGGCTGACCTCGAAGAGCACCTCCAACGCGGACTCACCCACGTAACGCCGCGTTTCGCTTACGAGCGCCATCTGCAAGCGACCATGACGCTGCGCGTTTTCAAACATCTCAAAGAGATTACCGCGCCGACGTTAGTTGTCACAGGCCGTGATGACATCCTTATCCCCTCCGCTAATTCAGAAATCATCGCGCGGGAAATTCCCGGCGCCGAACTGAAAATCTTCGATAACGCCGGCCACGGCTTCTTCATCTCCGTGCGCGAGCCGTTCTCAGTGGTCATGAAAGAATTCCTCGCCAAACATCCCATGTAAACCAATGGGGCGCAGCGTACTGCGCCCCACTTCTTCAGGCTGCTTGTTCCACGAGCTGCGGCAAATGCAACTGGACTTGTCCCAGCATTTCTTCATCAGAGATTGAGGTGGTCCGTTCCTGGCGGTACTGCCCGTCCACCCATTCAGTGATCTTGCGCACGGCTTCGGACTTCTTGTCGACTCGCCGCGAAGACGGAAGATTAAAGTAGGTATTGATCCACCAGGATACCCCGGCCAGACCCGAGGTCTTGTCTATCGCCACTCGCGGCGGACGACCGAGCACTTTGGTCGTGTCAAAAATGTTGTAAATCTCTTCGTCCTTCAATAATCCATCGGCATGAATTCCCGCACGGGTGACGTTGAAGTCACGGCCAACGAACGGATAGTTGGACGGAATGCGGTAGCCAATCTCCTGCTCAAAATACTGGGCGATTTCGGTAATGACTGAGGTGTCCATTCCATTCGTGTCGCCTTTCAGAGAGAGGTAGTCCATCACCAATCCTTCGAGGGGCGGATTACCCGTACGCTCGCCGTAGCCAAGCAAAGTGCCGTTGGCGTACATACAGCCGTAGAGCCACGCCGCCGAGGCGTTCACTAACACTTTGTGAAAATCGTTGTGGCCGTGCCACTCCAAACACTCCGGCGGGACGCCGCACTCGCGCCGCAGTCCCTGAATCAATTTCGGCACGCTGCGCGGCAGCGCCGCGCCGGGAAACGGCACGCCAAAGCCCATTGTGTCGCACACCCGAATTTTAATGGGGATGCCGCTCTCTTCGCGCAGCCGCATCAACTCGGACACAAACGGAACCACGAAGCCGTAAAAGTCGGCGCGTGTGGCGTCTTCTAGATGGCAACGGATACGAATGCCGGCAGCAAGCGCCGTCTTCACCACCGCCAGATAATCTTCTAGCGCCTGTCTCCGAGTTTTTTTGAGCTTGAGAAAGATGTGATAATCGGAGCACGAGGTCAGGATGCCGGTCTCTTGCAGCCCTATGGCTTTGACCAACTGAAAATCGGATTTGACCGCGCGAATCCAGCCGGTCACTTCTGGAAACTGATAGCCTAAAGCCAGACACTGTTCGACCGCTGCCCGATCGACATCGGCATAGAGAAAGAACTCGGCTTGGCGAATCACGCCCTTGGGTCCACCGAGCCTGTGCAACAACGTGTACAGATCGACAATCTGCTGGACCGTGTAGGGCGGACGCGCCTGCTGGCCGTCGCGGAAGGTCGTGTCAGTGATGTAGAACTCTGGGGCTGGGTCCATTTCCTCCATCACGCCATCGAACACGATCTTCGGCACGGCATCGTAGGGAAACACCTCCCGTAACAAGTTAGGCGCAGGAACGTCCTGTAGTTCATACCGATGTCCGGAGCCAGTTCCTGGTTCAAGCCTTCGCGTCAGTGGGTTCCATGTCGCCATACAGACCTCCTCAAAGGTTTGCAGCCAATTTATAGATGTCAAGAATCATAAGGTGATAAAATATATTGTCAACGTTGATTTATAAATCAATATAATTTAAGATCCTGCAAGAAAATTGCGGCGCAAAAGAGAAACACTAATGAAGAAAGAACGATACCTTTCGGCTCAAGAAGCGGCCGAGACGTTAGGAGTCAGCCCCACGACGCTGTACGCCTACGTCAGTCGCGGGTTGGTGCGTTCGGAGTCAACCGAAGGCGACTCGCGTAGTCGCCGCTATCATCGAGAAGATGTCGAGCGCCTCAAAGAACGCAAAGACTTGCGCCGCAATCCCACGAAAGCCGTGGCGCAAGCTCTGCACTGGGGCGCGCCGGTATTGGATTCCGCGATTACGCTTATCACCAACGGACAACTCTACTATCGTGGTCACGACGCCATAGCGCTCGCACAGACGCGCACCGTCGAAGAAGTCGCGGCGTTAATCTGGCTGGGCAATCTGGATGGAGAAACCACCTCTCTTTTCGACGCCGCCAGTAGTAGAGCGTCGTTTCGTTGCCTGGCGACGCGGAGACGGGTCGCTGATCTTGCTCCAGTCGATATGTTTCAGGCGCTGCTACCTATTGCGGAAACGGAAGATATCACCGCCTACGACCTGCGGCCGCCGGCGGTGGCGCGCACCGGGGCTCGTATTCTTGGACTGCTCGCACTGACCGCAGCCGGGCGGGACGAAAAAGGCGACGACATTGCGCAGACACTCCAGGAAGGCTGGGTTCCGGAAGACCCCACCGCCGCACCACTCCTGCGCGCCGCGCTGATTCTTTGCGCGGACCACGAACTCAACGTCTCCGCTTTTACCGCCCGTTGTGTAGCATCCGCCGGAGCCACGCCGTATGCCGTGGTGATGGCCGGTCTGTCCGCACTGCAAGGAGTCAAACATGGCGGCAATGTTGAACAAGTAGAAGCGTTTTTACGGGAGGTCGGCACCCCGAGTCAGGCGCCGACAGTCATTGCTCACCGCTTAAAACGGGGCGAGCATCTCCCCGGATTTGGTCATCGCCTGTATCCAGACGGCGACCCACGCGGTCACGCCCTCTTGGAACTGACTCACAGAGCCTACCCAGACGCACCTGCGGTTGCCTTGGGAGACGCGCTCATCATCCATACGCTGCGCGCTACGGGTCAACATCCGACAGTAGATTTTGGACTCGCGATTCTGACCAACGCATTACAGCAACCGCCGGGTGCCGCGCTTGCGCTCTTCGCCTTAGGAAGAACGATCGGCTGGGTGGGACACGCCATTGAACAATATCAACGAGACCAGATCATCCGCCCGCGGGCACGTTACGTTGGTCCCCTCCCGCATCTTCAAGACTGAGGATTGAGGGAAGAATAAGGACTATGGGACAAAACTCCAACACTGGGCGTAAGGGCAGGGGGTCATTGCGAGCGCAGCGAAGCAATCTTGGCCCAGTTATTTCGGCACTTGCGAGATTGCTTCGTCGTCTGCGACTCCTCGCAATGACAGGCTCTTCGACCTTCGTTTTTAGGTTTTGTCTCACAGTCCTAAGAAGGCGGCGACCGGATTCGAACCGGTGAATGGAGGTTTTGCAGACCTCTCCCTTAACCACTTGGGTACGCCGCCACAAAAGGAAAATCAGCTATTTACAGCAGTTTTGGAGGGCATCAAGGGGACAACTGTCATGGTTTTTGTCATTGTTTGACTCGCGAACGCCTGTTCAAGCCGTTTCGCCGCTTCCAACAAATCCCCATCCGACACAATATGGTATCGATCAAAGACAGATCGGGTCTTGTGCCCAGCCATCTGCATCGCTACTCGCTCGGGAATCCCTGCTCTGATCATATTACGTACTGCTGTTCGCCTACAATCGTGCAGGATCTTACCGGGAAGTCCTGCTGCTTGGCAAGCCCGATGCCACACACGATCATACTTTGTAATGTGCTGGCCGTCCTTATCGCGGAACGATTGCGGACAGAGCGGATCAACCGAATCAGGCCACAGCGCCGCGCAAATGACCGCACGACACGCCGTCAGCGGTCTCCGCGCCCACCAGATATGCAATGTCGAGATATGCCCGTGCCGGATACTCTTCTCCCGCCGTGCATGAGCGGAGATGCGTTTAATGGGAAGGTCTACTTCGATGAGGCGTTTGGGGTACTGATTCGTGTTCATTCCTGATGCTTCGTCCTCGTATAGAGAGATGCCTTACGAAACGTCCTCCTGTTTGCGCTTAGGCGCGTTGACGCTCGGGTTTCCTTTCCGTACCCTAATAGACTGTAGCAATGAGGAGTACGTGCATGCATCTCAGCCAACTCTCTGCCGAAGGACAAATTACCGTCCCGCAAGAGATTCGGGAACTCCTGGCGCTCAAAGCGGGAGATCTGATTGCCTATGAAGTACGGGAAGGAATCGTGATCCTTAAACGCGCCCAACCGCTTGACGAAGCATTTCACCAGGCGCTTTCCTCTACGCTTGATGAATGGGATTCGCCTGAGGACGACGAGGCCTTCCGTGATTTGTGATCCATGGGATGTCGTGGTCGTGCCATTTCCCTTTACCGATAAGGCGGAAACGAAACGCCGCCCGGCGTTGGTGCTCAGCACCCGGCGGTTCAACGAAAATGGACACAGCATCCTTACCATGATCACAACCAAGTCTCATTCCCCGTAGCCCGGCGATTGTTTTCTTACCAATCTTTCCATAGCCGGGCTGCATTCCCCTTGCCTCGTCCGTCTCAAACTCTTCACCCTGGATAATCGCTTCTTTATTCGACGCAGTGGTCGCCTCTCGGAGGAGGACCAAAAAGCTGTCAGTGAGTCTCTGCGGTTGTACTTTCCTTCTTTGCTGTAGCCCTCTGTCCTCGAAATGCAGGCCCAGTCGGTCCCTTCTGTTATCAATGAGATCAAACCCCCGATTCTCACTTTCCATACTTTCCACTTGCCAGCCCCGCGCTTCTTCGTAGGCGATGACCGTTTGGACCCCAATCCGTTCGATCTCCTCATCGCGGACCAGCGGCGCAATGTGCGGAGCTGTGCGCGCTCTGGATGCGGCAGCACCCAAGCTCGTCCAATAGGCTGGATATCACCAATGGTGCACTGGCGTTCCTGTTGGAGTTCTGCTTGACGACGTTCAAGACGACCAGTCAACTCGTCCACCCGATCCTCGGCTTGTTTGAGATGCGCGGCCAGTAAAGGGCTCGTGTCGCCCCGTTCTTGCTGCTCCACCAATTCTGCCAGCTTTACGTTTTGCCGATGGATCAATTCGTTGAGGCTGATCTCGATGTGTTGCGCGATGATCGCTGTCTCTCGCTCACGTTCTGCCATGACTTCGGACAAGAGCGGCATCAAGGCGCGTTCGATTAAGGTCTGTTCGACGACGTACCGATCGGGAAGACCCTGCTCCTCCGGGACAGTGGTTGTTCCTTTGGAAGCCAATACCAGGTCTAAGAAAATAGTCGGCTGTTTAACGGTCATCTCGCCATTGAGGTCCGTCTGTACGACAAAGAGCCGACGGTGGAGCACATGGCCTCGTCCATCCTTGATGGCCGCACTGAAGACATCGAGACGATAGGGCTCCTGGTGATGGAGATCGTAAAACACGCTGCCGTGCTGGAGGTCCTCGCGCACGCGAGCAAGGACATCCTCTCGCACCGTCTCAAACAAGGGATGGCCAGGGGTGATCCACTCCGACGTGGCGTCGAGGGAGAGGAGCATCTTGTCGAAGACGATCTGTCGATACTCACGACCTAATTTGCCAAAGCGCGGCTCTAGCCGTTCACCAATTGGCCACAAGGTGCGGGGAACGCGCCCCACTCGGTAGATGTGGGCCGTGGCGCGAGTTTCCTTCGGGTACATGCCCGCCAATGGAGCCGCCTGCACAAAAAAGTCTTCCACCACTTCTGGAACGAGCCGCCGCTCTCGCGCCTCGACCGATTTACCGACGATAGCCGAGAGGTTGAGTTCTCGTTTCGCTAGTCCTTCAAGCGTCGAGTTGGTAATCGCACGGAATCGCTTGGCGTCGATATCGTGGACAATCCGCGCCTCGATATCCGGCTCTTTAATCCGTCGGGCGTACAGGTCACGAAAGAGGCGTTCGAGCACATTGGCGGGGAACACTTCTCCTACCACATCGAACACCTGATCTGTTCCTAGCTCTTTGCAAATCTCTTTGAGACGCTCAAGGAGTTTTTGAAGGACGCGCCCTTCACGCGTATTGATGGCGACAAAATTGAAAATAAGACAATCCCGTGCCTGGCCGTAGCGATGAATACGGCCCATACGCTGCTCTAGGCGCAGGGGATTCCAGGGAATGTCATAGTTCACCATGAACCAACAGAACTGCAGGTTGATGCCTTCGCCTGCGGCTTCGGTTGCAACCAGCACTTGGGCGGTGTCGCGGAACTCACGTTCGGCGTACAATCGAGTCTCGGGTGTGTCCTGGTCACCGATCTTCATGCTGCCGTGAATTTGCGTGACGCGAAGTCCCCAGCCACGGAGCTTGTTGACGAGATAATCCAGCGTGTCTTTGTGTTCAGTGAAGACCAAGAGCTTCATCGTGGGATCGGCGAACACGCCCTGATCGGTGATGACCTCTTTCAGTTTGACCAGTTTGGATTCGATCTCGCGTTGTTCGAGCAACCTGGCTTAATCGATGAGTCTACTCAGTTGCAGGATTTCTGCACGAAGCGCAGCGGGATCGATCGAGGCGACAATAGCTTCGAGATTGGCGACAATCTCCCGTTGCTCATCTTCCGGGAGATCATCAAAGTCATCCGGCAACCCGCGTGCAATTTGTTCTTGTCGGTACGCTTCCGGATCTTCCAGAATCTTCTGCCGTTTCTCGCGCATGCGCTCTAGGCTCCGGCGAGCCGCGTATAAGCTGGAGGCGAAGCGGCGTTGCAGCATGGCCATTGTAAACGTGAGTGCGCGACCACGCGCTGAGTCATCGGCTGCCGCCTTAATAGACTGGTCTTCTACGTAGCGGGTCAGGGCGTCATAGAAGTCCCACTCGTCATCATCGATCTGGAACTCTACCGTCTGCACTTCGCGTTTGGTGAATAACTTCCTCACTTGTCCAGTGTCCGCATCTGGAAACGCCACGAGCGCTTCCTTCGTGCGGCGGAGATAAAACGGTGCACTGTTCCGGCGCATAGCTTCTTCGAGACTCTTCACATCGCCATAAACGTCACGGTCGAGCAGTTCGAGGAACAGACAGAAATTTTGTGGATCACCCTTATGCGGCGTGGCAGTCATGAGCAGATAGTGATCAGTCAACGTGGACAGCGCCTCGCCGAGTTGATAGGTGAGCGTTTTCTTGTCCGCGCTGTGGGCGCTCATTTTGTGGGCTTCATCTACAATGATGAAATCCCAATGGCTCCGCAGCAGACTCTCTTTGGCATCTTCGATGCGCGAGACCCAGGACACGGAGGTGATGACTTGGTGCTTATCCTGCCAGGGATTAGACCCATAGTTCGCACGCAAGACATCACTGCGAATGACTTCAAGGGACTCATGGAACTTGTCCTTCAACTCCCGTTGCCACTGGAACGAGAGATTGGCTGGCGTGACAATCAGGGTGCGTTTGACGAGCCCACGAATCTTGAGTTCCTTGAGGAGGAGCCCGGCCATGATGGTTTTGCCGGCGCCAGGATCATCGGCTAGGAGAAAGCGAATACGCGGAAGCTTCAGGAAGTAGTCGTAGACTGCTTCAAGCTGATGAGGCAGCAGATCGACCCGTGCAATTGAGAGAGAGAAGTAGGGATCGTATTCATACGCGAGCCCCAGTCGAAGTGCTTCGACTCCGAGACGAAACTGTTGCGGGTCACCATCAAATGGTTCTTTCTCAGGGGAAATGGTGAGTTTTGCTAGTTGCTCCGCATTGAGAATCGGCTCATGGACCTGTCCTGTGGTCAGTCCCTTGCCAATGAGTTTTATGGAGTCGTCCATTGGAACCGTGACGATGACCTGCACCGGTTCGGGGAAGACCGGCCCTCGTACAATAGTGTTGGCTTTCAGATGAATGGAGAGAAAGAAGCTAGAGAAGAGGTCTTTGCAATCGGTGGGTAATAAGAAACAGACAGCGAGGTGCTCTTGGGCGATAAATGTCTCTTTTAGTGTAGCTCCTCCAAGAACGCCTTTGCCTCTTGCAAGTCTTTGGTGTCGAAGCCTTCAGTGAACCAATTGTATATTGTAGACAACATATTCCGCACTTCATGGTGCTTGCCTTGGCGCTGCCACAAGCGCGCGAGGCTCAGCGTAGCGCGGAGTGCCAGCGACTTGGTCTACTGGCAGCGCGCAATCTCGGCCACCCTCTAAACCCGCTCTTCCCCTTCGCCTGTTGGCCTGCAGCCCCTAGTCTAGCGGTGGCGTTACCCTGCCTGCTCCGTCGCTTCCCCTCGCTTCGTCTAGCGCGCAGGGACAAAGCCACCGGGCGCACCGTGGCTCCGACCGTGCCGGGCAGGAGGGACGTCCTCCCTATTTCCTCCCCGGGGAAGGCGCACGCGGAGCTTCCTTGATGTCCGTCACCAGGAAGAGGCGCGCCGTCAGCTCCAGCATTCCCTCGATGGTCAGCACCCGGCCGCGCCGCTCGGGCTGCTGCAGCCGCGCCAGCAGGGCGGCCGGCCCACTAAAGCGCACTTGGCGCAACACTAGCGCGTCAAGCACCTGCGCGCGTTCAGAGGTCGTCAGATCCTCGACTTGCCCGACCCGCAAGAGCAGCGGCGTATCTTGCACGACGATGGGGACCGTGAAGAGGTCCTCACGCTGCGCCGCCTCCAGCGGCACCAGCATGCCTGTGACCCGCAGGTGCAAAAGCTGCTCGCCCGCCTGCGCGCGCACGAGCCCTGCCCCACACACCACGAGGAGCAGGGCGCTGAGTGTCCAGAGTCTCATGGTTTCCCTCCCCTTGTTAACGGATTGCAATCTCCACTCCTCACTGCTGGTCTAGCACCGCCAACAGCGCCTTGGCCTCTTGTAAATCCTTGGTGTCAAACCCTTCGGTGAACCAGCCGTAGACCTCGGCCAACATCTGCCGGGCTTCGTCCTTCTTGCCTTGCTGCTGCCACAGCCGGCTCAGGCTCATCACCGCCCGTAGTTCCCATGACCTTGCCTGTTGCTTGCGGGCAATCTCAAGAGCTTTCAGAAAACATTCTTCAGCCCCTGACTCCGGACCTCTGACTTCGGACTTCGAACCTTCGTGAACGTGAACCGTGAAACTTGAAACCTGAAGCTTTTGTAGTGTCAGCTCTCCCTTAACTCGATACAACTCTGCCTGGAAGTGCTGTTCCCCAGTTTTGTCTACTACCGCCAGTGCCTCTGCTACCGCCCTCTGCCCTTCGTCGGCCTGCCCTGCCTTCCCATGCGCGTCAGCCAAGTAGAGAAGGAACTGGGGCCAGTTTATCCCTGACTCCGTCGGCCGATACACGGCTAGGCCCTGGTGGATCTGCGCGATTCCTTCCTCTCCCTGTCCCTGAACAGCTAGTGCCCAGCCCCGTAGTATAGTTCCCACTGCCGCAAAGAACGGAAACCCTTGCTCGGTACACAGTGCAATCGCGGATTCTGCCCACTTCTGCGTGGCGTGCTCCTCCCGGCATTTCTGAAGGAGTACCGCAACATGGCTCAAAGCGAAAGCGAGGCTATAGGGGTGAGCAAGCTCCTGAGCTAACGCGACAGCTTCGTGGACCCTCTTCTGCGCTTGGTCGGGATAGCCGAGACACCAGAGGGCTAGGGCCAGCCAGGAGAGGCAAGCCACTCCTGGGTCCTGCACGGCACGAAAGGCATGGGAGCGACGCCTCTGTGGGTTATAGAGCCTGATTCCCTGCTCCAGATGCACTCGGGCAGGGGTAAACTCTCCCAGCCATAAATGGGATGCCCCTAGTGCCTCGTGGGCCGCTACAAGAAACAGGGGGGTTTGTAGGCGCTGAGCCAAGGTGAGGAGCTGCTCCGCAAACTCGCGCGCCGTCTTAAACTCCGCCCGTACAAAATAAAACGCCCACAGTCCAAGTACTACGGGGAAGAGTTGGGGCGTCTCGCCCATCTGCTGGCACAGAGCACGCGCCCGAGTGTACACGCTTTCGACCTCCGGGGCGCCATAGCTCTTCGTCGCCACGAGCGGAGCACCCAGAGCGATTTGCAACATCAGTTCTTGTTGGGCGCGTTCAGGAGTATCCGGCAGGGTCTTGAGCAGCTCCAGCCCCGTGGTGAGGTGACTAATCGCCTCTGAATGAGCCGAGCGCTCAATGGCTCTCTGCCCCGCTTGCTGCCAGTAAGGAATCGCCTGTGCGATGAGCCCCGCCTCAGTGTAGTGATGAGCCAAGAGTTCGGGCTGGATCTCTTTGATTTCAGCAAACCGTTCTTCCAACACCCGCGCGATCTGGTGATGGAGCTGCTGGCGACGGCTCTTCAGTAATGACTGATAGGCCGTATCCTGTACGAGCGCGTGCTTGAAGAGATAGCGCGCCTGGGGCGGCAGCCCGCTTTGAAACACCAGTTCGGTCTCCACGAGCTGCCGCAGCCCCTGCTGCAAAGTGTCCTCAGGTAACGGTGAGAC
Source organism: uncultured Enterobacteriaceae bacterium (assembly GCA_964441775.1). Lineage (GTDB taxonomy): Bacteria > Desulfobacterota > Binatia > Bin18 > Bin18 > SYOC01. The sequence continues at coordinate 17,230 of CAYTVL010000012.1, read as the reverse complement.
AGCATGGAGCAGTTCGTAGCTGAATTCTCGACCCAGCACCGCACCCAGTTGCGCAAGCTCTTTGACAGGAGCAAGCCGATCCAGCCGCGCCATCAAGGAGTCGTGCAACGTGGAGGGAATCGCCAGGGGCGGGAGCGGCCCACGTAGCTCATAGTGGTCCTGAACGGTGGTGAGCAGCCCTGACGCTATCACCGTCTTGGTCAGCTCTTCGACAAATAGGGGCACGCCATCGGTCTTCGCTACAATGTGCCGCACGACCTCTGCAGGAAGGGATTTCTCGTTCGTCACCCGCTTGACCATCGCTTCGGCCTGTTGGTGTCCTAAGCGGCTTAACGTCAACTGACTCAGGTGCGAGCGGTTCCCCCAGGGTGGTATGAACTCCGGGCGAAACGTCAGCAGTCCCAACACCCGCGCCGTGGGCACTTGGTCTAGGAAAAGGGTGAGCACCTCCAGCGTGGAGGGATCAACCCAGTGGAGGTCTTCCCAGATCGTGGAGACGGGGTGCCGCTCCGCCTCTTCCACGAGCCACGCCACCAAGGCGGCCTGGGTCTTCTCCTTTTGCTTTTGTGGACTCAGCGTGATCGGTGGGTGGTCTTGGGGATGCGGGAGCGATAACAACGCCGCCAACAGCGGCACCGTCTCCGCCTGCGGGAAGCGGTAGTGGCTAAGCGTGTGGTAGAGTTTCTCTAGCTTAGTGACCGGCGTATCGTCGCGCGCAAACTGCAGCAGGTGCTGCAGATGCTCGATGAGGGGATACAGGGCACTATTCTGGTGATAGGGCGAGCAGCGAAACTCTATGCGGGTGGCTCCCTCGTGCCCCAGGTACTCCTTGAGTTCCTGGACCAGTCGGGATTTGCCAATCCCGGGCTCGCCGCTCAGCAGCACCACTTGGCCAGTACCAGCTTTGGCCTGCTCCCAGCGGCGCCGTAGCAGTCCCAGTTCTTCCTCTCGTCCCACTAATGGCGTTAACCCAGTCCTGACCGCGGCCTCAAAGCGATTCTGCGCTTCACTCGCTCGCACCACGCGATACATGGCCACGGGCGTGGTGAAGCCTTTCAGTTCGTGGAGCCCTAGCTCCTGGCACTCAAACAACCCCTGCACCAGCCGATGCGTGGCTGCGCTCATGGCTACCGTATTAGGTGCAGCCGCCCCCTGGACGCGTGCGGCCAGATTCGGCGTCTCCCCGAGCGCCAGCATCTCCCGCGTCTCGCTCCCGCCAATCTCACCAATGACCACCAGGCCGGTGTGTATCCCAATGCGGACCTGTACGGGCTGCGGTAACCGGATAGTCGGAAAAGAGAGACGCTGAATCGCCTCGACAATGTCCAAAGCTGCACGCACCGCACGCTGGGCATCGTCTTCATGCGCCGTGGGATAGCCGAAGTAGACCAACAGCCCATCCCCGAGATGCTGAGGCACGAACCCGTCGTAGCGTTGAATCACCGCTTCGCAGGTCTGGTGATACCGTTGTACGACCGTATGGTAGTCTTCGGGATCGAGGTGGGTGGACAGCACCGTGGAGCCCACCAGGTCACAGAACATCACAGTCAGCTGGCGCCGCTCTGCCGTGTCCACTCTCGGGGCGTGCGGTCGGGCCGTCCCGGAGTCAGTGTAGGTGGGCGCCGGTCCTTGCGCAGATTCTCCACTGCGCTCTGGCCCCGGATTCTGTGCTGCTGCCGCACCCGCCCAGACCAACACCTTCCCCCCTTCATCGACAGCGATGCGTTGCCCTTCGATCAGTTCTTCCTTGAGTGCCTCCAGCTGCTCATCATCCAACTGAAACTGCATCTTGAGCGCCCGATAGCTGGCCCGGCCCCGCTGGCGCAGGAGGGCCATCACCTGGTCCAGCACGGCGTAGAAGTCCATCACTGACCCTCCACTGCGGCACACGACGCAATAGTCATTGGAGCCCCGCCTTACGCAGTGCAGTAATATGCCGCTCCAACACTGCTGGGTCTTTGATTGGTACTCTCTGCTTGTGAATCTCCAAAGAAAAATTAGGATTGAGTCGTAGCACTTCTGCCGCCTCGGCCTGGGCTTCTGCCTCTTTGTCTAACCTACTGTAGAGGGCCGCCAAGGCCAGGTGAGGTCCAAGAAACTCGGGGTAGCGCATGCGAAATTGCTGTAGGGATTCCTGCGCTTCCTCGAACCGCCCGGCCCCGGCATAGGCAACACCAGTGGACCCTAAATGAGAGTCCGCAATCCAGGACTTCCGGCCTCGTGCCTGCTCTGCCACCCGCAAGGCTTCGTCGACTCTACCCACTAGGCTTAGCACTTCAGCCAGACTCGCATAGCTCTCAGCCCCATTGGGATACAGGGCAACTGCTCGCTCCATCTCGGCAACGGCTTGCTCATATTGCTTTTGCGATAGGTAGACATAGTCTAATATCCGGTGGCCTCCCCAGAACGAGTCCATCAGCGCCACCGCTCGTTGCGCCGCCACCAGCGCCTGCTCTACAGTCTGCGGGTCCTGGCTCAGTTGCTCGCCCCACTGCTGCAGGTAGGCCGCTGCCAAATTAGTGTACAAGAACCCATGCGGAGAGCGGAGGAGGCCTTGCTTGGAGGTAGCAATTGCCTCGGCATAGCGCCCGGTGAAGATATATGCCCCGCCTAAGTTGGTAGCGAACCAGTACGGATAATGGGGGTCCAAGCGCATCGCTTTCTCTAACCACCCGATTGCTTCGGCTGGCCTCCCCTCGAAGGTCAGCACCTCCCCCAGCCAGGCAGCACTGGTTGCACTGTTGGGATCGAGGACGACGGCCCGCTCGCCCTCGGCAATCGCTGGCTCAGACTGCTGCCGGCGTGCAGAGATCAGACTCACCAGCGAATGGGCCACAGCTAAGGAGTCGTCTAGGGCAATGGCCTGTTGTGCCAGCGCCATAGCCTGCTCCAGCTTCTGCGGGTCGGGATTCCAGTGCGACTCCTCCCAATAGGTCCACCCCAGCCAGGCGTACGCCTCCCCATACTGGGGGTCGAGGGCAACGGCTTGCTCATACAGGGGCCGCGCCTGGGCCACCCCCTCGGGCGTGACCCGGTGAAAATACTCCGCCGCCCGTAAGAGGGCGTCATAGGCACTGAGGTTGGTGGTGGGAATGCGCCGCACGCGTTGCTGTTCGGCCTCGTGCACCTCGACCCGCAGCGTTGTCACCAACTGCTGCACGATCTCATCTTGCAGTATCAGGATATTCTGCAAGGGCCGGTCATAGTGTTCCGACCACAGGTGATACCCCGTGGCGGCCTCGATCAACTGGGCGTTGATCCGCACTTGGTTGTCGGCTTTCTGCACGCTGCCTTCCAGCACGTAGCGCACGCCCATCTCATGGCCCACGTCCTGCACCTTCACCGCTTTGCCTTTGTAGGTGAACGCAGAATTACGAGAGATCACAAAGAGGCCGGAGATTTTGGAGAGGTCGCCGGTCAACGTTTCGGTGAGGCCGTCGCTGAAGTACTCCTGGTCTGGGTCCTTGCTCATGTTGACAAAGGGCATAACCATGAGTGAGGGTTTGTCAGGCAAGGGCAACGCTAGCGGCGCGGCGTCAGTCCTGAGGGCTGAGTCCTGAGTGCTGAGCGGCGGACGAGAGAAATACCACACCACCCCAAAGGTTGCCGCGATGAGGAAGAGCCCTGCCAGCACCAGGCTTCCCTTGCGTTTCGGTTGCGCACCCTTCGACAAGCTCAGGGTGACCGGAGGCGGGGTCCGTTCGGGCTGCGCGTGGCGCAGCACGAGTTGCTCGGCGAAGGCGGCGGCGGTGGCGTCCATCACCACGCGAAAGACCCGGACGGGTTTGGCAATATTTTTTACGGCTTGCTCGCCCAAGTCCTCGTAGGTCAAGGCTAGCTTGGTCTCCACCTGATCATACACCGTGCCTGAGATACAGACGCCACCCGGTTCGGCGAGACTCTCCAGCCGCGCGGCGATGTTGACGCCGTCACCATAGAGCCGTTCACCTTCTACGATGACATCCCCTAAGTTGATGCCAATACGAAACTGCATCTGGCGGTGGTCCGGCAGCTCAGCATTCTTCTCTTTGAGCGCATGTTGGATTTCCAACGCGCAGCGCACCGCATCGACCACACTCGCAAATTCGGCCAGCAGATTATCACCGGGGGAATCGACCACGCGACCACGATGGCGCTGAATCAAGGAGGAGATGACTTCACGATAGGCCGTGAGCGTACGGATGGTGGCTTCTTCATCGTCGCCCATGAGGCGACTGTAGCCCGCGACGTCAGTGCTGAAGATCGCCGCCAGCTTACGTTCCATGCCGACGGCAGGTATCTGGTCCGGCATCACTGCCCCCCTTGGCAGGTGATTATCTCGCTAAAGAGGAGGGAATGTCAATGTTGCAAATCGGCCGGTATATAGCTTATGGCTGAGAGCTAATGGCGTCTGGCTGATGGTCGGAACACCCCGCTATGGAGAGCGAGCGTAGCGAGCAGGCCGTATGCTATCTGCTATGGAGTGAGCAGAGTACGTGAGTCGCGTATGTCAGACACTGTAGAGCGAGAGAACGATCTTGAACCCCCGACTGGTCCACGGCGCGAGGTGCGCCTCCACAGCCGGGCAACTATCGCTGGCGCCCCAGTCGCCTATGTCGCAATGCTCGCCGCAGTGATAGCGGGACTTTCCCTTATCCCTTTCTCGATCGTACTGGGAACCGGTGGTGGGACTTTTCCCCTAAGCGAGGCGCTGTTCGCGCTGATGGGGGTGGTATTGGGACCGCGTGCCGGTGCGGTGACGGTTTTGGTTGGCCGCCTGATCGGCGTCGGATTCGCCCCACATACTGCTGGCAGCGGAGTGCTCTCGGCCTGCTGCGCGGTGATCGGCCCTATCGCTTCCGGCACGATGTGCCAGCCAGGGAAAAGGTGGATTACGCCCTGGATTTTCTGCGCTCTTTGTTATGCTGGGTATATTGGTCGAGCGCTTACACTTGATGTCTCTGTGCGTCTCGCTGTGGTCTCCACTGCGACCAACTGGATCGCACTCTTGTTATGGGTCTCTCCGCTTCGCGTCCTCGCCATTCGTTGGCTTCGCGGACCCAGGCTGGTTGTCGGGTTAGCGATCATCACTTACGTTGCCACCACTGCGGTCAATACGGTGAACGCAACAGTCGAGTATGTTCGCATTGGTTGGCCAGCCGAGGTGTGGGTTGTCCTTGCCCCGCTGATCCCACTCGAACGCTTGGGGCTCACTGCTGTCGGCACGTTTATAGGTGTCGGCGTAATCCGAGGGCTCCGACAGGTAAACCTAGTCAAGGCCACAGAGGCGGGATACTAATGCGTTTGCGTTCAATACTGCGACTGGCGGTTATGCTTGACACGATTTCGGAAACTCGAAAGAAACAAAGCTATGCACTATGGCGTCAGTCTCCCGAACTTTGGCGAGTATAGCGAGCCGCGACTGCTTGCTGAGCTAGCCCATGAGGCGGAAGCGGCGGGGTGGGAGGGTTTCTTTCTCTGGGATCACCTTGTTTGGCCCTGTCATACGACGGTAGCTGATCCCTGGGTAGCGTTAGCCGTGGTCGCGATGCGCACCGAACGTCTCCGTCTGGGAACGATGGTCACACCACTACCACGCCGTCATCCCTGGAAGCTCGCCAGAGAGACGGTCACCCTTGATCATCTCTCTGGCGGTCGTCTCGTCCTTGGCGTTGGCCTTGGTGGGTTCCCCCAAGAAGAGTTTGAAGCCTTCGGAGAGACCGGAGATAACAGGGTGCGGGCAGCGAAATTGGACGAAGGGTTAGAAGTTTTGACCGGCCTGTGGAGCGGCGCGCCGTTCAGCTACCACGGAACCCAGTATCGGGTACGCAACGTACAGTTTGCTCCTCGGCCCGTGCAGCAGCCACGTATCCCTATCTGGATAGCCGGCTCTTGGCCGATCAAAGCTCCGTTCCGTCGGGCCGCACGCTGGGATGGAGTTGTCCCAACCAGTCGAGATGCAGAGAGGTTGCTGACCCCGACTGAGATCAGTGATCTCATCGCCTATATAAAGACCCAACAGCCAATTCCCGCTGCCTTCGACGTTGTGCATGAAGGCCACACATCCGGCAAAGACGCCAGGGAGGACGCTGCCAGCGTGGCTCCGTATGTCGAGGCAGGGGTCACATGGTGGCTAGAGGCTCGCCTCCCTTGGGTGAACTCATTTGCGGAGGTGCGCGAACGCATACGGAAGGGACCACCGAAAGGCTAACGGCGTTCAAGGCGAACGCTTGTACGAGAATCCATGGCTGAGAATATCGTCAATGTGGATAGGTTATCCTTCCGCTATCCTAGGGCGTCGGAGTTCGCCCTGCGTGATGTCAGCTTTACGGTCGAACCGGGAGAATGTCTCGCGCTCATGGGAGCGACCGGCGCGGGAAAGACGACGCTGTGTCTGGCGCTAACGGGGATTGTCCCTCAGTTCTTTGGTGGAGAGCTATACGGCGTCGTGGGGATAGCTGGCCTCGATACGCTTGCTCATCCGGTCAGCACCCTTGCTCGCACGGTGGGTATTGTCTTTCAAGATCCAGAGATGCAGCTCACGGCTACTTCGGTCGAACATGAGGTGGCCTTTGCCTTGGAAAACCTCTGCTTTGAGGCCGCTGAGATACGAAAGCGCATCGGCGAAGCTCTGCTGGCGGTTGGGCTCGTGGGCGTGGAAAAAAAACACCCCCATGCTCTTTCAGGCGGGCAAAAGCAGCGTCTCGCGATCGCCTCGGCCCTAGCCCTTAAACCACGACTTCTAGTCCTCGACGAGCCGACTTCGCAGCTCGATCCTGTAGGTGCGACCGAGGTGTTCGCTCTGATCCGTACGCTCAACCGTGAGTTAGGGATAACTGTTATCGTGGCTAGCCATCAAAGCGAGGAGGTGGCGGAGTTCGCCGACCGAGTGGCGTTGCTGGACAAGGGACGGCTCATCCGAGTGGAGCCCACAAGCCAATTCTTTCAGGATGTTACCGTCCTGACTCAGCATCGTATACGCCCACCCCAAGTGACGGCATTTTTTCACTGTCTGCGGGAACGCGGACTTACGCTCGACTCTCTCCCGGTCACTTTGTCAGGGGCGCTATCCACGTATGAAGCGACGCGTTCCTCTTTGGACTTCCATCCACAGATGGTCACCGTGACGCCAAACCGTCGTGGGGTGGTGCGCCTTGCCGCCCAGGATCTTACGTACACCTATGCTGACGGGACCCGCGCGCTCGCCGGCGTCACGCTCGACATTCGTGCGGGCGACTATGTCGCCATCGTTGGACAGAATGGCTCAGGCAAAACCACTCTCGTACGCAGCTTCCTCGGTTTGCTGGGGCCAAGCGCTGGTTTCCTGACCTTCGACGGAAGTCCTCTGGGAAATATCACCGTTGGTGATATGGCGCAACGAGTCGGCTTTGTGCCCCAGAACCCCGATACCCAGCTTTTCACCTTCAGTGTCGACGCAGAAGTCGCCTTTGCCTTGGAGCAGGCGGGACTGCCGCCAAGCGAGGTCCGCCGTCGGGTGGACAGGGCGCTGGCAGCGATGGATCTCATCAGGCAACGCGACTTTCACCCGTTCGCCCTGTCTAAAGGCGACCGTGGTCGCGTGGTGCTTGCAGCGACCTTGATACGAGAGCCAGAAATTTTGATCTTTGACGAGCCGACTACTGGACAAGATCACCAGGGCTCCTTGCGTATCCTGGAGCTAACGCGCCAACTCCACGCGGCCGGGAAGACAGTGATCGCCATCACACACCATCTCCATCTCCTGCCTGGTTTTGCCGAGCGGATGCTGGTGCTGGGCCAGGGCCGCGTGCTGCTCGATGCTTCGCTTGCTGAAGCCTATTATCGTCCGGAGATTCTCGCCGCTACGCACCTCAAGGCCCCACAGATCGTCGAGCTGGCCCAAGCGATCGCCGTACGGGAGGGGTGCCCTTGCCGCGCGCTCACGGTGAAAGAGCTGGTGTCTTGCTTCACGATCAAAAGACATTAGCATTATGACCTCCACCAACGAATTCGGCAGCATGGCGCTCCGCTCACCGTTCTCCTCGCTCGATGTCCGCGCCAAGCTCGCCATCCTTGTGGCTACGGTCATCCTGGCGTTCTCCTGGGAGAGTCCGGTGCTCAGCGGCGCGCTCGCTGGCGTAGTGCTGTTCCTATGGCCGTTAGCCCGACTTGCCGGACGAGATCTCAAACGGTTACTGCTCTTCATGACCCCGTTTCTCTTGATTGTTCTGCTTGTGCACGGGGTGTTGAACGAGGTCGTCGGACGCACGACCTTGCTCGGGCCAATCCCAGCTTGGGTCCCGCTCGTAGGAGGACGGCTGCGGATAACGAGCGAGGGACTGCTTTACGGCTTCGTAGTGATTAGCCGGACCTTAGCGCTCATCCTGACCGTGCCGCTGGTTGTCCTTACTACCGATCCCAACACCCTCGTGGTTGGGTTGGTGCGACTCAGAGTGCCATATTCCGCGGCCTTCGTCTTTTCCGCAGCCCTGCGCTTTCTCCCGCTTGTACTCAATGAGGCTGCGGCTTTGCTCGAGGCCCAACGCCTGCGTGGTTTGGCGTTGGAGCATTTAAACTTTTGGGCCCGTGGTCGTGCGTATGCAAGAATCGCTGAGCCACTGATTTTAGGAGTGCTCATCAAGTCTCAGCAACTCGAAGTCGTACTGCAGAGTAAGGCCTTCTCAGGCAATGCGGAGCGCACCTACCTCACGCCTTTACGGCTCCGTGCGCGCGATTGGCTGGTAATGAGCGCCGCGGCCGTGATAGTGGCTGTTGCGTTGATCCTGCGTTTGGCCTACGGCATCGGCTCATTTCACGGACCAATTTAATAGAGCAAGCGATCAGCTCTATATTTGGCGCGCCAAGATTGTGACCTCTAGCTGTAATCTATAGCCTACTGGGCGCTTCCTTTCAGCCAGCCCACCAAAATGTCATCCCCTTCCACTCGCACCTCGTAGGCGGCTACCGAGTGCCCGCCGGGATGGTCGGGTAAGCCAGTATCCACACAGTAGGTCCAGCCGTGCCACGGGCAGCGGACGACCGTGCCGGTGAGCGTCCCCTCGGACAGGGGGCCGCCCATGTGCGGGCAGATCTGGTTGACGGCATAAAAGACGCCGTCAACATTAAACAGGGCCATGGGTTTCTCATGCGCTATCACTTGTTTACCCTGCCCTGGGAGAATCTCCGCAACTTTTGCGACTTTCACAAAACGCGCCATACGTCACCTACTTGAAGGCTCGTAAAACGGCATTGGTCTCAAGTACTTCCAGGTCATGGAAACCTGCCGCCGTAAGCCAGCTCTGGACCTCACGAAACGTATAACAGCGACCCGCTCCGTGCAGCAACAAATTGACCGCAAAGAGCGCGCCAAACACGGGAGTGGTGCGGTCCTCGTTCATGAGTACGTCGCGCAGGATCAGCTCTCCCCCTAGGTCTAGGGCCGCGAAGACCGCGCTCAGGAGCCGTTGATTCGTTTCCGCGCTCTGGCCGTGCAAGATGTTGGAGAGGAACGCCAAGTCAAAACCCTGTGGTAGGGGGGCGGTGCGGAAGTCGCCCACGACCAGGCTTATGCGGTCTGTAAGCCCAGCGGCGGAAACCAACTGATAGGCGAGGGTCAACGGTCCAGGCAGGTCGAAAATCACCGCGCTCAGCCGAGGCTGAGTCTGACAAAAAGTAATGGCGTACGTGCCGCCGCCACCACCAAGGTCGAGCATACGTCGACGCCGTTCCAGGTCAAGACGCGCGGCGAGGGCTGGAGCCAAGCGCAGCGCGTCGGCGTGTAAGCCGCGCAGCAGTAGCTCAGTGCCGACCGGGTCCGCATGAAAGACGGCGTCGTGGGCCGGGCGGCCCCTCCCGCGAACCATGTCTTCCAGTTGACCCCATAAGTCCCAGCAGTGCGCGTCGAAGAGCGGCGCATAGCCGCAGAAAGAGGGCTTAGTGCGATCCAGGGCAGTGCGAGCAAAAGGAGTATTGGCGTAGCAGTGGTCCTGTTTTGTCAGCAGCCCGAGAGCGACCAAGGCGTCAAGCAGAACGGCGAGCCCCCGCTCAGCTGCGCCGAGTCGTGCGGCGAGAACTATGGCGCTGAGGTCTTGATCCGCTAGCACGGTAAAGAGGTCGAGGCGCAGGGCAGTAAGCAGAATTTTGCTCTGCCAGTACGAACAGGCTTGACGAAACTGTTCCTCAGTCCACTCTGGCCGCGCTTCAGGTACCGTGGTCTGCCAGAATTTCGTAGTAGAGCTGCTCATAGGCTTTCACCATGCGTTCAATGCTAAAGCGACTTAGGGTGCGCTCGCGGCAGCGTCGCCTGTCAATTTTGTCGACTTCACGAATCGCTGCAATCATCTCGTCTTCGTCGTCCACCAGGAACCCTGTGACCCCATCTTCCACCAACTCCAACATACTCCCACGTCGATAGGTAATTACGGGTGTTCCCGTCGCCATGGCCTCCAATACCGCAAGACCAAACGGCTCCTCCCACTGCAACGGAAACAGAAAGGCTCGCGAGCGTCCAACCTCTTGCAAGGCGCGGTCATTGGACAGAGCTGGAATGTAGTGGACCTCTTTGCCGTCGATTAATGGCGCCACCACATCACGAAAGTAGACTGGACTCTCGGCCAGGTTGTGCATAACCGGTGCGATCACCAGCAACGGTTTGCCAGCATGGCGGGCAATACGGATCGCCTCGGCGACACCTTTGCTCGGCACCATGCGAGCAACAATAATCAGCCGGTCCTCATCACCGTTCCCATAGGGAATCTCTTCCCCACGCACGGCATTGTGAATCACCCGGCCATGGGGACGATCGAGCCCAACCGCTTGCGTGTGACTGACAAAAACGCCGCGACAACGCGGAAAGTTCGTCTCATAGAACGCAAGCGACTCGGGCGAAATGTAGTGATAGGTAAGGAGCATGGGGGTCTGCGTGAAGGGGGAAAAGTAAGGGGCCAGGCACGGCCAATGCCCGTGGATCAGATCGAAGCGCTCAGCCTGGCGAAAAAGCTGAAAGGCGTTCATGGCCTCATATTCTCGCTCCAGGTACGTGGACCAATCTGGGCGGTCGAGGAGAGCAATCGGCGTCACGCTGCGCACTGGGCAGGACACTCGCGAGTCGCCAGAGGCAAAAAGTTCGACTGCATGCCCCCGTCGCACCAGGCCTTCGGTGAGTTGGTAGACCACGCGTTCGGTCCCGCCATGAGTACTAGGCGGCACTGCGATCGAGACACTGGTAATTTGCGCAATTCGCAACATTCCCCTCCTTGTTGCTTGGTTCTCTGGTAGTTAACCGCCTCTAACCGACTGCGTCCATGCCCCTGGGACCTTGCCGGTATAGTATTACCCGCCAAGCCTACTCCCCAACCTTTGTACCTACTACAGCATTACCGTCAACAACTTCTTGACAATAAAGCTATCGAGATATGAAGGGTGGCTTCTTCATCTTCCCTAATGAAGCGATCGTACCCCACCACATCCGTGCTGAAGATTGCCGCCAGCTTGCGTTCCATACCCACTGAAGGCGTCTGGTCCGGCATCACGTCCCCTGCTGGCCGTAAACTCACACGAAGAAAGAATCACACGGGGAGCAAAAAGGAAAGAGTTCTAGCTGGCTAGGGTCCGAATGTTTGACAGGAATCATTCTCACCCATATTTCGCCACACCCCAGGCGATATGGTGAGGTGGAGGTATGGAAGTGAAAACTAGAGCGATTCTATCGCAGAAAGGCTGGAACACCTAGCAGAAAAACTGTCATTGTTTTTGTCATTGTTTGGCTGTGAGAAGCGAGAATGCTGACAGAGAAGAAGAAAGAAGCGAGACAGCAAAGAAGGAGATTTCTCTTGCTATTTCGCTTCTCTTATTACTCAGTATCTTTTAGTGACATTTCCCCAAGTCGGTTTTGCAGACCTCTCCCTTAACCACTTGGGTACGCCGCCGAGAGGTGACATACTAGCGGGAAGTCCAAGCCCTTGGCAAGCCCAACGCCACAGACAGTGAGCTTTGGTCGTTTGCGTTCTGCCCCTACTGAACATATGAGAAAAAGGGAGACTCCTCATGAACACACACACCGAACACAAAGAGGGTTGTAGACCTGAGGCACCGTTGCGGCGGCTCACGGAAGATGAAGTGAATGCCTTCTGGGCCGACGGCGCTATCTGCGCGCGTCAGGTGCTTCCTCACCGTTGGATTGAGCGGATGGCGGTCGCCGTCGAGCGGATCATCGCGTCCCCTGGCTTGTTGGGGCGGCACATGTCCGCGCGGGAACGGGGACTCACTCACGACCTCTATATGTATACGCGTGACGATGATTTCCGAGCCTTTGTGTTCGAGTCGCCAGCCGTTCTCCTGGCCCAGCAGATTCTTGGCGCGAACACGGTGCGCTTTTTCTATGACCAGTTGTTCGTCAAGGAGCCGGGCTCACCGGTCCCGACCATGTGGCATCACGATATTACCTTCTGGCCAATCGCCGGCAAGCAGATTTGCTCGATGTGGACGCCGCTTGACACAGTAGACCGTGCGGCCAGTGGGCTGGAGTATATCCGGGGCTCGCATCTGTGGCCCCAACGGTTCAAGGCGATCGGTGTTGGCGAGGGCGGATATCCGACGGAAATGTGGCCGCGCCCTGAGCTAGAGGAGATCCCTGACATCGACGCTCATCGAGATCAGTACGACATCATCAGTTGGAACTTCGAGCCGGGCGATGTGCTCCTGTTTCATCCGTGTACTTTGCATGGCTCGGGCGCGAACATGTCGCCGACACAACGGCGACGAGCGTTCGCCACGCGCTGGGTGGGTGATGACGTGATCTTCACCGGCTCGCCCGACACGCCAGTATTCCGCATGCATGGACTCAAGCCAGGCGAGCTCCTCGATGGCTCGACGTTCCCGGTGGTGCTGGGCTCGGATTGGTGAGACAAAAAGCGACGCGCTGGATAAGAGCCTGGACACTGAGCCCGCTTCGCTTTATAGCGTATAGCCGATGGTCGGAACTCTCTGCCCTGGGATGCACACAGGCGGTGAGGAATATGGAGGGGAACATGAACCATGCTAAAGGCGCCGTGACGGCCCGGCTTGGGGGCAAAGTCTTGCCGACACGCCTCATCATCGTCCTGCTTTTTTTCTTCAGTAGTTTTCTCTGCTACATGGACCGCATTAACATTTCGGTCACCATTTTACAGATGGAGGAAGAGTTCGGCTGGACCGCCGCGCAGAAAGGCATGGTGCTCTCTTCCTTTTTCTGGGGCTACCTCATCACGCAATTGCCGGGCGGATGGCTCGCCGACCGCTTTGGCGCGAAGGCAGTGCTTGGCCTTGGCGTCGTCTGGTGGTCGTTCTTTACATTATTGACTCCACTCGCCGCCTCTTCTCTTGCCGTGCTGTTCCTCACCCGCGCCGGTATGGGCCTCGGGGAAGGGTTGAATTTTCCGGTAATCCACAGCCTCACCGCTCGCTGGATTCCCACCCAGGAGCGTTCGCGAGCCATCGCTTTTAATTATACGGGCTTGTTGTTGGGCACGGTGACGGGGCTGTTGCTCACGCCGCTGCTTATGGTCAATTTCGGCTGGCGCTGGGTTTTCTATGGCTTCGGCATGCTGGGGTTCTTTTGGTATCTCTTGTGGCGTCGCTTGGCCGCCAACCGACCTGAGGATCATCCAACGATCAACTCGGAAGAACTGTTTTACATTCAGCAAAATCGTCCGGATGTCGCGCGGGCGGAAACAGTGCCCTGGCGGTTAATCTTCAGCAAAGCTCCGGTTTGGGCCTTGATTACCGCGCACTTTTGCAACAACCTGGGCGGCTATTTTGTCGTGACCTGGGTTCCCACATATCTCAACAAGGAACTCGGCGTCGCGCCAAACGCCATTGGCCTCTACGCCATGTTGCCGTGGGTCGCGGCGTTTTTAGTGGGCAATGTCGCAGGCTGGCTCGCCGATAAATTCATCGCCCGTGGCCTGAGCATTACCGCTACCCGCAAACTCTTCCAATCTGTAGCGTTCACCGGGGCCTCCATCTTCTTGCTCTTGCTCATCGGCGTGAAATCGGCGGGGCTGGCCATGACCTACATGACGTTCTCGTTCGTGTTCGGCGCGTTCGGGCTCGCCGCCTTCGGCGTCAATCATCTTGACATTGGCCCCAGGTATGCCGGCATCCTCATGGGCATCACCAATACTGCCGCGACCATTCCAGGCATTTTCGGCCCCATCGCGGTGGGATACATTCTCAGCGCCACCGGCTCATGGACCGGCGTGTTCATCATGATTGCGGCGGTCAATATGTTTGGCCTCCTGATCTGGAATTTGTTCGCCACCGGCGAGCGCGTGTTGACCTAAACACAATGACAGTTGGCGGACGGCGTGCATCAGTGTACGGTAGTGACGCCAGCGCATTCGACCGGAAGGAGGGGAATGATATGCCGGCATTGGATCACGTTAAGATTCTTGATCTCTCTCATTTCGAGGCAGGACCGTCCTGCACCGAGCTGCTCGCGTTCTTGGGGGCGGATGTCATTAAGGTTGAGCCTCCGCGCGCCGGAGAGCCGGGACGCTCTATGTTCGTCGATAAGTCCGGCCTTGATTCCTACTTCTTTATTTTATTGAATGCTAACAAACGCAGTATCACTCTTAATCTCAAAAGTGCGCAGGGCCGGGAGATTTTCCGCTCACTCATCACCCACGTCGATGTGCTCTTAGAAAATTTTTCTCTTGGCACGATGGAGTCGCTGGGGCTCGGCTATGACATGCTGAAAGACATCAATCCACGCCTCATCTACGCTACGGTGAAAGGCTTTGGCACCTATGGACCGTGGAGCGCGTACAAAAGTTTTAACTCGGTCGGCCAGGCGGTCGGCGGGGCGCTCAGCATTACCGGCTTGCCGGACGGTCCTCCACTCAAGCCGGGGCCAACCATTGCCGATACCGGCACCGGCATTCATTGCGCCGTGGGCATCTTGGCGGCGCTGTTGCAACGAGAAAAAACCGGGCGCGGACAGCACGTTGAAGTCTCCATGCAGGACGCTATGGTGAACTACATGCGCGTGCCGCTGCGCCATCATCAAAGCGGTACGATCGTGCCGCGCTCGGGCAATCGGCTCAGTCACGCCGCGCCCACGGACACTTATCCATGCTATCCCGGCGGCCCCAACGATTACGTCTATATTATGACAACAACTCCAACCATGTGGCGCAATGTCCTACAGGTCATCGGACGCGAGGATCTCATTGACGATCCGCGCTACACCGAGCAGAAGGAACGTAACAAGCGCTTTGATGAAGTCTATGCGTTTATCCGCGCCTGGACTGAGAAACACGATAAACATACCGTCATGAAAAAGTTGGGAGAGATTGGCGTCCCGTGCGGAGCGGTGTTGGACTCGCGCGATATTTTGAGCGACCCGCATTTACACGAACGGGGCATGATCGTCGAAGTTGACCATCCTACCCGGGGCGCGATCACCATGCCGGGCTGCCCCGTGCAACTGACCGACTCCCCGGTCGAGGCCAAATCGGCGCCGCTCCTCGGTCAACATAACGAAGAGATTTATCGTGACCTACTAGGATTTTCCTCCGCCCAGTTACAGCAACTCGCGGAGGAAGGAATTATTTGAACGGCAAGGAGGAATCAGCATGCAGTATCGCACGTTAGGCAGAACCGGCTTGCGCGTTTCCGATATTGGCTTCGGCGCGATGACCATTGGCGGAGAAATTTTTGGCGCGACAGATGACCAAGAATCACTACGGGCTCTTCACCGCGCCCTCGATTCGGGCATGAACTTTATCGACACCGCCGACGCCTACGGACGCGGCCACAGCGAAGAACTGCTCGCGCAAGTCCTGAAGACGCGACGGAATGAAGTCGTCTTGGCCACCAAGGGCGGCAATCAATTTACCGTCCGTCAGGGCTTGCGAAATTTTGATCCGGACTACATCACCTCCGCGCTTGAGGCCAGCCTTAAACGTTTGCAAATTGACACGATAGACTTGTATCAACTCCACAACCCTTCGCCAGAAGTCATGCAGCGCGGAGAGATTTTTGAGCGGTTGGACCGCTTAAAGAAAGAAGGAAAGATTCGCTTTTACGGTGTCTCCTTGGAAAAGGCTGAAGACGGGCTGGTAGCGATTCAGACCGGGAAGCCGGATACGCTCCAGGTGGTCTACAATATCCTCCATCAAGACCCGGAGGGACAACTCTTTCCCCTCGCGCAAAAAGAGAACATCGGCATCATCGCCCGCGTCCCGCTCGAACGCGGTGTGCTTTCCGGTCGTTTCAAAAGCACGGCGGAATTTGTGCAAAAAGATTGGCGCAAAGGAGTTTTTTCTGAGGAAGGGCTGACGCAGACTCAGGCCGCCATCGAGAAGCTGGAATTTCTGGTCAAAGGCGACGTGCCTAATTTGGCGCAAGCGGCGCTGCGATTTATTTTGAGCAACCCGGTTGTCTCAAGCGTAATCCCCGGGATTCGTACGGTCAAACAGGTGGACGATAACGTAGCGGTCAGCGGGAAAACCCTACCAGCTGGCGACATCGCGAAAGTCAACGAATTGTACCGCAGTGACTTTCGCCAGTTGCCGTTTCATTAAACCAGAAGCGCCACATTGCTGTCATTCTGAGCGAAGCGAAGAATCTTACCGCAAGACCCTTCACTTCGTTCAGGGTGACAAGCCTTACGCAGCAGCGTATTGCCGTGCGTCAAATTCCGCCGGGTCCTTGAGCGGCTCGGTCTGCCACTTCTTGACCTCGGGCAACACCTTCTTTGCAAACAGTTGTAGGCTCCGTTCAACTTCGTCAAACGGCATACCGGCATAGCTGAAGTTCAGCATGAAGCCATTGGCGTCGATCATATCACGAATTGTCGCCAGCTTTTCGATTACTTGGTCCGGCGTACCCCAAGGCATGAGTTTCGCGAAATCGAGGGCCGCCGCGTCGATCCCGTGTTTGCCGATATACTTGGTAATCTGCCGGTAAGACTCATAGCTCTTATGGATGCCGAACTTTTCCGAGGTCATCTCATAGTGTTTGATGACGGTCTTGTAATTTCCCGCCAACCACTTCATGGCCATCTCTTCCGCACGATCCTTGTTTTCGTCAACAAACACAAAACCGCCGCTGAGCGGTTTCGGAGCGGGCGTGGCGCCATGATATTGCTTCCAGGCGCTGTGATAGACTTCGAAATCTTTTTTCACCGCCTCCCACGGCTTTTGCGGAATGACGAGCAACCCCACTCCGAGCTTAGCCATGATTGGCGACGAATCCGGCGAGACTGCCGCTGCGTATGAGCGCCCCCGGA
>CAYTVL010000011.1:0-146485 GCA_964441775.1 uncultured Enterobacteriaceae bacterium | reverse complement strand
TCTTGATGTATCAGCGAGTGCGCCTCTGTGCCTATCTCCTGTGGTTCGATTTAGGCAGTCGCACGAGACACAGGAGCTGATAGCATCAGACTTCCGTAGGCATCGCGGCTGACCGTCCAACTTGGAGGGACTACAACCGTTGTATCGGGTTCCTCGACAATGAGCGGGCCATGCTGCTCACCAACGATATCAGCTCGGCGAAAAACTTGTGTCTGTAAGAGACCAAGCTGTGGCCCGAAGAACACCTCTCTCGGTTCACTACGCACAACGGCACTGGACGCGGGCGCAATCTTGGAGACCAAGTCTGCAAATTTCATATCGCTCACGCTCGCAAGAGCCCGTAGACGGAGACTGACCAGTTCGATGGGATCATCCGTATTGTACCCAAACGCTTGCTCGTGAGCGGCGCGGAAGAGGCGAGCGAGGACTTCGAGCAGGGCGCCCGAGTTATCATGTTCAGGAAAGGAAACACTCAAATCCTGGAGCTGATAGCCATATTTGAGATCCACATAATGCTCAAAGCGAATCCGTTCATCAGGCACGCCTTCCCGACGCATGGCGTTGCGCGCGACCTCCTGCATCTCTGCATATTGCTCTTGGATTTTGTCAGGGTCGACTTCCGCGAGCGGGGTGACAACACTGCGAATGTAGTCGTGCCGATAGTCCGCCAGCAACAATCCCAAAGCACTGAAGAGGCCGGGAAACACCGGAATTAAGACTTTGGCAATTTCCATGTCTTCCGCTAAAGCCGCAGCATGGATTGGTCCGGCGCCGCCGAAAGAGACCAAGGTAAAGTCACGCGGATCACGTCCGCGCTCGGTGGAGACGGCACGCAGGGCCCGCATCATCGCAGAATTGGCAATCTGCGTGATCCCGTAGGCCGCTTCGTACACGCTCAGGCCGAGGGGATCAGCAATGTGGGTTTTGATAGCGTCCCACGCAGCGGCGCGATCAATCCGCATCGTTGAGCCGGCGATCGCGGTGGGATTCATGTAGCCAATGACAACATTGGCGTCGGTCACCGTTGGTTTCTGTCCGCCCCGTCCGTAACACACTGGCCCAGGCTCGGCCCCAGCGCTGTGCGGACCCACGCGCAGCACGCCGCCATCAGCAATCCATGCGATACTGCCACCACCCGCGCCTACTTCGACAATATCCAGCGACGGCACCCGCAGGGCGTGCCCTCCTTTATAGAACTGATAGGTTGTGGTGTTGGCGCCGCTGCCGATCTCGCCAGCCGCTTTTTCCGACGGCAGCCCGTTTTCAATTAAACAGGCTTTCGCAGTCGTTCCGCCCATGTCGAACGACAACACTTTGTCTAAATTGACTTCCTTGGCAAGCCGCGCGGCAGCCAGCACTCCAGCGGCGGGTCCCGACTCAATCATAAACGCCGGTCTTTGTCGCGCGATTTCCGACGACATAATGCCGCCGTTGGACTGCATCACCAACAGCCGATCGCTGTAATCGGAAAGTTGTCGCTCCAGCCGGGTGAGATAGCGGTCCACCACCGGAATTAACGACGCATTGATGACCGTGGTGCTGGCGCGCTCATACTCGCGAATCTGCGGATAAATATCAGACGATAGGCAGACCACGGCCTTGGGCCCCAACTCGGATTGAATCAGTTCGGCCACGGCGCGCTCATGAGCCGGATTCAGATACGAGTTAATCAGACATACCGCAATCGCTTCGACGTTGGAGGCCTTCAGCGAGCGAATGACTTGACGTGCCTCGACCACATCGAGCGGTCGCTCAACTGCGCCATCACCGAGGACACGTTCACTCAATTCCAGACGCAACCGACGCGGCACCAGCGGCGGAGTGCGAACCCAGAATGGGTCCTGGAGATTGGGTCTGCGTTCACCGCGCATCTCCAAATCGTCGCGGAAGCCGCGCGTCGTAATGTACCCGGTCGGCGCGGTTGTCCCTTCGATCACTGCATTCGAGGCGATGGTGGTGCCATGCACAAAATTATCAATGTGCTCAGCCGCGCCGGATTGGCGGATACGTGCAACAATATCTTCCCCGACTCGCTCAAGCAGAGACAGCACTTTGGCTGTCTCCATCTTTCCGTCCTCTCGCAAGACAATGACATCTGTGAACGTCCCGCCAATATCAAAACCAATCCGCATAAGACCTCCGTCTAGAGTTCAGCATAGAGTGTCTAGAGTCAAAACTAGACCGTCTGTGACCCTAGACTGTCAAGCAGCGCTTTCGCCTCTTGCAAATCCTTCGTATTAAACCCTTCCGTAAACCAGTTGTAAATATTAGCAAGCCTAGTACGTGCGGCGTCGAGCTTTCCTTGTTGTCGCCATAGGCGAGCAAGGCTTACGGTCGCCCGTAGCTCCCAGGATTTGGCCTCTTGTTCACGAGCGACTTCTATGGCTTGAAGAAAGCACCCCTCAGCTTCACTTTGGGTATCGATAATTTTTGCCTTTTGCCCTTTGCCTTTCCTGCTGTAGCGTCAGCATCCATCCTTTGAGCCGTAGAATTTCAGCCAAGCACCAACGCTCCCCCCAATCTGGCTGCGCAATCTGCGCGAGACTCTCCTCGATCAACTGCAACCCGCCCGCGGGATCACCACTCAACGCCAAGCCTTCGGCCAGGACCGCTCGATAGTACGGCCTGATAAGCTTGCTACCATGCGCGTAGAATATTTCCATTGTTTCCCGCAAATGGGGAATGCCTTCAGCAAGTCGCCCAGACCGCAGCAAGGCAATTCCCTTCATCGGCTGCGCCATAATCTCGGAGACAAAAGGCAGGCTGTGTACGCGGCCCAGCCGCTCAGCTTCCTCAATCCGCACCAACATAGGCTCGGGCTCACGACGAAGATCCCACAGCAAGCCACCTAGGATGAACGCCCAGCCAAGGTCGAAAGGATGTCCACGGCGGCGGGCGTGCACATCATTGTCCTGTAGAATCTGTACGGCACAGTCTGGATAACCCAACATCCAGGTTCCAAAAGCAACGAGGACACCTGCACTCGTCTTCGGATCCAGATTTATGAGGTCAGCGATATAACGGTGCTTCATCTCGTTATATAGGACGAACACCTTCTCGCCATGCGTGCGGGATCGGATCGTAGCTCCTCGCCAAAAGTGGACGAGGCAAGCTGTCCGGTGGGCGACGAGCAACAGATCCACGTCACCGTTGGCTTCCGCAGTCGCCAGCATGTCATCAGCCCAAGCCAGGGATTCCGTAAGGCGTCCCTGCGTCAATGTGTTCATCGCGAGGCCGTTGTAAATCGGCAGTAACGCATTGTGACGGCCAAGAGACTTGGCTAATCCCAGCGCCGGATGGAGACTGGTCCATACCTCAGGTGCTGGCCCACCCTTGAGCGCTATCCAGGCTGTCCCAAGTCGAATGCGCAAATCCAGTTCTTGTCCATCGCGTTCGGGTGATGGCGGCAACGCGCCGAGCAGCGTCATTCCCTGGTCCAAGTGTGCAATCGCTTCTTTAAAGGCCAGACGTTTGCTAGCCCACTCACCTGCCTGCCGCCAGTATGGAATCGCCGCCGCAGCCTGCCCCGCTTCCGTTAAGTGGTGCGCCAGCAACTCCGGTTCGTTTCCAATGGTCTGCGGGAAGTCTTCGGCAAGCACTCGCGCAATCGTGGCATGCAGCTCATGACGACGGCGCTTGAGCAGCGAGTCGTAAGCGACATCCTGCACCAGCGCGTGCTTGAACGTATAAGTAGCTTCGGGCGGTGCGCCGCGCCGAAACGCCAGCCCGGAGTCAGTCAACTGTTTGAGCGCACGGTCGATTTCAGACTGAGGCATAGGCGCCACGGCGGCTAGGAGAGCGTAGCTAAACTCCCGCCCAAGAACAGCACCGATCTGGGCAATCTCCTTTACTGATTGGACCCGGTCTAACCGCGCCATCAGCGAATCCCGCAGCGTGGCTGGCAATGTTACGGTCTGTTTCGCGCCGACGTAGTCGTAATGATCACCGGCGTCTGTGAGGTCGCCCGATTCAAGCAGAGCCTTGGTGAGTTCCTCGACAAACAAGGGCACGCCATCGGTCTTGGCGAGAATTTGCCCAAGCAACTCAGCCGGAAGCGCTTTGCCTCCGGTCAACCGGGACACAATCGCACTGCTGTCCGCACGCGTGAGCTTCGATAAATTCAACGTTGTCACCTGCTCCTGCATCGCCCAACGGGCTGGAAACTCAGGACGGTGGGTCAGCACGAGCAGCAGCGGAAAGGTCCGCATCCGCTCGATCAACAGATCGAGCACTTCCAAGCTCGTAGGATCGGCCCAGTGCAGATCCTCGAACAGCATCATCGTGGGCTGGCGGACCGCCGCCGCTTGCACGATGTCCACCAGGGTGCGCAGCGTCTCAGCCTTCTGCTTTTGTGGGGTCATCACCAGTGGTCCATATCGCTCCCCACACGGCAGCGAGAGGATCGTGGCGACAAAGCGCACGTCGCCGTGCGGGCAACCGTATCGGTCCGCCAACAGCGCTTCGAGCTTGTCGAGCTTGGCCTCTACCGTCTCGTCGCGACCTAACTGCAGCGCGCGCTCGAAGTTGTCGAGGATGGGGTAGAAAGCACTGTTGACATGATAAGGCGAACACTGAAAGCGGAGAAAATGCACCCCGTCCGCCGCCAGATGCTCTAGCAGGGCGCTCGCGATGCGGCTTTTACCAATGCCCGGCTCGCCCACTAGCAGTACCACCTGGCCTTCACCCTCCTGAGCCAACTGCCAGCGCTCCCGCAGCAGAGCGATTTCATGTTCCCGTCCGACTAAGGGCGTCAATCCAGTGTGGGTCGCCGCCTCGAAGCGACTAGCCACATGGCTCACACCCACAACCTGATAGGCATGGACCGGCTGGCTGAGGCCTTTCAAGGGTTGAGCCCCAAGGTCCACGTAGGCAAACGCGCCTCCAGCCAAACGCCGCACCTGCTCACTTACAGCGATGCCATTAACCGGGGCAATACTTTGTAGACGTGCGGCGAGGTTGGGCGTCTCGCCCATCGCCAGAATCTCGCGTTTCTCGCTGCTGCCAATTTCTCCGATGACGACCAGGCCGGTGTGAATACCGATGCGCACCTGGGGCGCATCCGAGCCGCGACCGTAAGGGAGCGGAGCACTGTCCGCTTGCTGACGCGCGCGGCTCCGCAGTTTCTCTACAATCTCTAACCCCGCCCGCACGGCGCGCTGCGCATCATCTTCATGCGCCTGCGGATAGCCAAAGTAGACTAACAGGCCATCGCCCAGATGCTGCGTCACGTACCCTTCGTAACGCCGGACCGCTTCCGTGCAGGTCTCGTGATACGCGCGCACCACCTCGCGATACTCTTCGGGGTCGAGTTGCGCCGACAGCGCAGTCGAGCCCACCAGATCACAGAACAGGACGGTCAGTTGGCGCCGCTCAGCGTCATCCGGTCTGGAGTCGTTCAGTCTAGGGTCTAAAGTCTGAGGAATGGGAACTCGCTCTTGTCCCTCTGACGCTGGACTCTGGACACTAGATGTTAGACTGTCTTTCCACACCAACACCTTGCCGTCCTCATCCACGGCAAGGCGCTGGGCTGTGATGAGTTCATCTCGCAAATCTTGGAGATACTCCTCATCGAGCCCGAACCGCCGCTTCGGCGCCCCATACGAGACCCGCCCCTGGCGTTGCAGCAGTTCAGTGATCTGCGTCAGAATTTCATCGAAGGTCATGAACAGTTTTCCCTCAAAGTCCCATTACCGGAGCAAATGCTACACCATACTGCAAAAAGTGCGAAGCGCACCCAAAGGGAGGAAAACTTTTTCTAACCATGCTAGAGACAATCTCAATCATACAGGAGGTTATCATGACATCACTCAACGGACAGGTCGCATTAGTGACCGGAGGCGCACGAGGCATTGGCCGGGGCATTGCACTCGCCTTGGCGCAGGCCGGGGCCGACATCGCCATTGCCGATCTCGAACACATTGCCAGCACGGCTCAACAGTACAGCAGCGCCGCCATCGGCGGGTACACCGAAGCGCAAAAGACTGCGGCTGAAATTACCGCTCTTGGTCGCCGGTCGTTCGCTATCCAAGCCGATGTTCGACAGAAAGCAGATGCGGCGCGCATGGTGGAAGAGACGATGAGCCGACTGGGAGGTCTGCATATTCTGGTGTGTAACGCTGGCGTCGTCAGCGTTGCCCAAGTAGAAACGATGACTGAGGAAACTTGGGACCTGACCTTTGCCGTGAATGTCAAAGGCGTGTTTCTCTCTTGTCAAGCTGCGATTCCAGCGATGAAAAAGCAGGGCAAAGGGTGCATTATCAACATTGCCTCCATTGCCGGAAAGAATGGGGCTGCGGGGCTCGCCCACTACTGCTCTTCCAAGTTCGCGGTCGTGGGGCTCAGCAATTCTCTGGCAAAGGAGTTGGCGGCGACCAACATTCGGGTGAACGCTATTTGTCCTGGTATCTTGCGCACGCAGATGTGGGAGTATTTAGCGGAGACGCTGAAGAAGCCCCAAGAGACCAAAGAGGACGCGTGGCAGCGTTACATCCGGGGCATGATCCCGCTGGGCCGCCCACAGATGCCGGAAGATATTGGGCAACTGGCGGTCTACTTGGCCTTGGCGGACAACGTCACCGGCCAGGCCATCAATGTCGATGGCGGCATTGAAATGCACTGACACGGGCCAAGAAACGGTTCTGGTACTGCTTCCTCTACTTTGCCAAACGGGGCCTGATTTTCCCTGGGGGCATTCCGTATTGTTCAACAAAGCTCTATCATCACTCGCAGCCGACCGGAGGTTGAACATGGCGTATAAGGCAAAGTTGAGAACTAAAAGCCCGTGGCAGCAAGACGATTGCATCGGCAAGTGGCTGGGGTGCAAGAACATGTCGTATGAAGAAGCATACTACGGAAAAGCATCGATTCGCTGCTGCAGAGAGGAACGCTGCGTGCTTTTCGCCATCACGCTTGCCGTTGACCTGGGCGGGGACACGGTGGACCTCATTCGTCCCAAACGAGTAGCGTAAGGAAACAGCTCCGGCTTCTCCTCCGTTTCACTTGAGCCCCGCTTTGCGCAGCGCCGCGATATGCCGCTCCAATACTGAGGGGTCTTTGATCGGCATGCGCTGCTTGTGCACTTCCAGTGAGAAGTTGGGATTCAATCTCAAGACTTCGACGGCTTCCTTCCGTGCCTCGGCGGCTTGGCCTAGTTCACTGTAGACTGCAGCCAGCGTTAGGTGGGCAGGCAGTATGTTAGGATAACGGTTTAGGAAAGCTTGCAAAGGGGCTCGCGCCTCTTCGTAGCGCCCGATCACCGCGTAGGCCATGCCTACCTCTGCTAAGTGCTCGTCCGCAACTTCCGACTTCAAATGTAGTGCCTGTGCGGCCGCCTTCAGAGCATCTTCCGTCCTGCCCACACAGCTCAGCATCTCAGCCAAAGCCGTATAGGTCCCCGCCTCGGTAGGCCCAAGGGCCACGCCCCGCTCCATCTCCGCCAGAGCCTGCTCATACTGCGCTTGGTAGAGATGGAGATATCCCAAGACTGTGTGGATCCAGTGCCAGGAGTCGTTGAGAGCCAAGGCCTGCTGCGCTACCGTCATTGCTGGCTCCAACGTCTGGGCGGCTGGGCTCTGTTGTGAGAACCACTGCAATCGGTAGCTGACAGCCAAGTTCACGTGAGCAGCAATAAAATTGGGGTTTCGATTAATGGTCTCTTTCAGGGCGGCAATCGCCTCGGCATACCGCCCTGCCAAGCGGTAGGCCCAACCCAATTCGAACAGGTAGGAGGGTGTATAGTGGGGATTGAGCCGCATCGCCTGCTGCACAGCCTGCAGAGCTTCCTCTGGACGACCCGCCCAGTTCAACGTCTGCGCCTGCCCCTCATAGTTGTCTACATTGTTGGGATCAAGGGCGATCGCCCGTTCACCTTCGGCACGGGCCTGGTCATATTGCTGTTTCCATGCATAGACCAAACTCAATAACGAATGGGCAATAGGGAGGGAGTCGTCCAAGGCAAGGGCCTTTTGTACCAGCTCAACCGCCCGTTCCACATTCTGGGGGTCCGCACTCCAGCGAAAGCGCCACTCCTGCCAGTAAGTCCAACCCAGACACGTATATGCCTCAGCGTACTGCGGGTCCAGGGCAAGGGCTTTCTCATACATCTGTCGCGCCTGAGCAGTAGTCTCTTTCGTGTAGCGGTTATACTGCTCTACCCCGCGCAAGAAGAAGTCGTAGGCTTCCAGGTTGTCGGTGTGTTTGCGTGCGATGTACCCTTGCTCCTCCAGCGTGAGCTGCAGCTTCAGCGTCGTCACGATCTTCTGCACGATCTCGTCTTGCAAGGTCAGGATATTTTGCAAAGGCCTATCGTAGTGCTCCGACCACAGGTGATAGCCGGTGGCAGCATCGATCAACTGTGCATTAATCCGCACCCGGTTGTCGGCTTTCAGCACGCTGCCTTCCAACACATAGCGCACGCCCATCTCGCGGCCTACATCCTGTACCTTCACCGCTTTGCCTTTGTAGGTAAACGCCGAGTTACGGGCGATGACAAAGAGACCAGAGATTTTGGAGAGGTCGCCGGTCAACGTTTCAGTGAGGCCGTCGCTGAAGTACTCCTGATCTGGGTCTTTGCTCATGTTGACAAACGGCATGACCATGAGTGAGGGTTTGTCAGGCAAGGGCAGCGCCGGAGGCTGCCCTTCCGGCGTGCGGATTTCGGACTGCGGAACGCGGAGGGACGAAACGGGGATGTAGTGAACGGCGACCATCACGCCTGCGACCAGGAGCAGCCCGATTATGATCCAAGGTGCGGGGCGCAGTCTCTTCCAATTTCGTGGAATCTGGAACGTGGAACCTGGAACGCTAGAAGCTGGACTTGTGACTTGCTGACCTGACGACTCGTCCGACAGGACGCGGTAGACGCGCACGGGCTTAGCGATGTTCTTGACCGTCTGTTCCCCTGTGTACTCGTAGTGCAGCGCGAGTTTGTTCTCGACGTGGTCATACGCCGTACCCGAGATACAAATGCCGCCGGGAATCGCCAAGCTCTCCAGCCGCGCGGCGATGTTGACACCATCGCCATACAACCGCTCGCCTTCGACAATCACATCGCCGAGGTTGATGCCGATGCGAAAGCGCATCTGCCTGTGGTCTGGCAACTTGGTATTCTTCTCCTTGAGCACATGCTGAATTTCCACCGCGCAGCGCACGGCATCCACAACACTCGCAAACTCGGCCAAAAGATTATCCCCAGGGGAATCGACCACCCGGCCCCGGTAGTGCTGAATCAAGGAGGAGATCACAGAGCGATAGGCCGTGAGGGTACGAATCGTGGCTTCCTCATCGTCGCCCATGAGGCGACTGTAGCCTGCGACATCCGTGCTGAAGATCGCCGCCAGCTTGCGTTCCATGCCCACTGTGGGCATCTGCTCGGCCATCTTTCCTCCCCTTGGAGGGATTATCTTACGCCCCCCTTGTCCCTGTCAACTATTGCGGTAGCCTTGTGCTTCAAGGATAGACCCATGAAGACTCGTATTCCCTTGAACCGAGAACAGATTGCCGAGTTCTGCCAACGGTGGAAGATTACAGAGTTTGCCTTGTTTGGCTCGGTTTTGCGTGCGGACTTCCGTCCAGATAGCGATGTGGATGTTTTGGTGACTTTTGCGCCAGATGCGCACTGGACTCTTTTCGATATGGTCCACATGCAAAACGAACTGGGTAAGATCTTGGGCCGTAAGGTGGACCTCATCAGTCGTCGAGGGCTTGAAGCGAGCCGGAATTATCTCCGGCGTGACGCCATTTTGTCTTCGGCAGAGGTTGTGCATGTCGCGTGACCCTCAGTATTTGCTCGATATTGTAGAAGCTGCAAAACTTGCCGTGCACTATGTAACAGGGAAGACCCAAGAAGAGTTTCGACAAGACACGCTTTGCCAGGATGCAGTTATTCGCCGCTTGGAGATCATAGGTGAAGCCGCCCGCCGACTTTCGCCTGAAGCGAGGACGACCCTTCCCGAACTAACCTGGCACGCCATGATCGGCATGCGGAACCTCCTCATCCACGAGTACGATGGAGTGGACCCCACTATTGTTTGGGACACTGTCACAACAGATCTTCCAGCTCTGCTGAAAGCCTTGGAGCCTCTCGCGCCACCAAGTAAATAAGGTGCTGACTTTCAGGTAATTCCTCTCTCACTGCTACTTGAGCCCCGCTTTACGCAGCGCCGCAATATGCCGCTCCAACACCGCTGGATCTTTGATCGGCATGCGCTGCCTGTGCACTTCCAGTGAGAATTTGGGATTGAGGCGCAGCACTTCGGCGGCTTCCTTCTGTGCCTCGCCGGTTTGGCCTAACTCGCTGTAGACCGCAGTCAGGAACAAATGCGTACCGAGAAGGTTGGGATACTGAGTGAGTGATCGCTTGAAGGATGCAATCGCCTCTTCAGTCCTCTCTGTCAGATAATAAGCAGACCCCAAGTTATAGAAGTACGAGTCTCCACCAGGAGGAGGACCGAGGCGCAGCGCCTGCTCCACCATCTGTAGGGCTTCCTTCGGTTTCCCTGCGTAACTCAATGCTTCAGCCAGAACTGCATAGCCAGCAGCAAAATTGGAATCGACAGTGATGGCCCGCTCCATCTCAATGAGGGCTTGGTCATACTGCTTCTGCCAGAGGTAAGCATAGCCTAGAATCGTATGGGTCCAGGTCGCAGAGTCATTATTGAGGGCGATAGTCCGTTGTGCTGCTGCAACCGCTTGCTCCAGCGTCTGCGGGTCCGGACTCAGTTGAAAGGCCCACTGCGCCCAATAGCAAGCATAGAGGTGCAGGTAGGCAGTCAGAAAATTCGGATTCCGCAGGAGAAGGGTCTTCAGTGTAGCGATTGCTTCCTCCTACCGCCCCGTCAAGCGGTAGGCCCAGCCCAAGTCAACTAAGTACCATGCGGGATAGCGAGGGTTGAGACGCATCGCCTGCTCCACGGACCGCAGGGCCTCCTCTGGCCTACCCGCAAAGTTCAGCACCTCCGCCAGGCTCCCATAACTATCGGCGCTGTTAGGGTCGAGAGCGATAGTCCGTTCGCCCTCGGTACGGGCCTGGTCATACCATCCTTTCTGCGCATAGCCCAGGCTCAAGAGCCCGTGGGCGACCGGCAGAGTGTCATCTAGGGCAACGGCCTTTTGCGCTACTGCCAACACCTGTTCCAATGTCTGCGGGTCCTGACTCCAGCGCCAACTCCACTCTATGTAGTAGGTCCCACCCAGACCCGCGTATGCGTACGCATATTGGGGGTCTAGCTTGAGAGCTTTCTCATACAGCTGCCGCGCTTGAGCGTTGGCCTCCTTGGTGAAACGAGAAAAGTATTCCAGCCCGCGCAGATAATAATCATAGGCCTCCAGGTTGTCCGTCGTCTTCCGTACAATATATCCTTGCTCCTCCAGCGTGAGTTGTAGTTTCAGCGTCGTCACGATCTTCTGTACGATCTCGTCTTGCAGGGCAAAGATATCGGTGAGCGGTCGGTCATATTGTTCGGACCACACATGATAGCCGGTGACAGCGTCAATCAATTGCACCACAATGCGCACGTGCTCCCCGGCTTTCTGTACGCTGCCTTCCAGCACGTAGCGCACGCCCATCTCCCGTCCCACGTCTTGCACCTTCACCGCCTTGCCTTTGTAGGTGAACGCCGAGTTGCGCGCGATCACAAACAGACTAGAGATCTTCGAGAGATCACTAGTCAGCACGTCGGTGAGCCCATCGCTGAAGTACTCCTGCTCTGGGTCTTTGCTCATGTTGACGAAGGGCATGACCATGAGTGAGGGTTTGTCGGGCAGCGGCAGTGCCGCTGGCGGCGCCTCCGGGGTGCGGATTGCGGACTGCGGAACGCGGAAGGACGAAACGGGGATATAGTGAACGGCGACCATCACGCCTGCGATCAGGAGCAGCCCGACTATGATCCAGGGTGCGGGACGCCCCCTACGCGGTTTTGGGTCTTCAACTTTTGCCTTTTGATTTTTGCCCTTAGCCTTTTGATTTTCTGATTCTTGACCTAACGACTCATCTGACACGATGCGGTACACCCGCACCGGCTTAGCAATGTTCTTGACTGTCTGTTCCCCTGTGTACTCGTAGTGCAGCGCGAGTTTGTTCTCGACGTGGTCATACGCCGTACCCGAGATACAAATGCCGCCCGGGATCGCCAAACTCTCTAGGCGTGCCGCGATGTTGACACCGTCACCATACAAGCGCTCGCCTTCCACAATCACATCGCCGAGATTGATGCCGATGCGAAAGCGCATCTGCCGATGGTCCGGCAGCTCAGTGTTCTTCTCTTTGAGGGCGTGCTGAATTTCCACCGCGCAGCGCACAGCGTCCACCACACTGGCGAACTCGGCCAACAGATTGTCCCCGGGCGAATCGACCACCCGGCCCCGGTAGTGCTCAATGAGAGAGGAGATGACAGCGCGATAGGCCGTGAGGGTGCGGATAGTGGCTTCTTCATCGTCGCCCATGAGGCGGCTGTAGCCCGCCACGTCGGTGCTGAAGATCGCCGCCAGCTTGCGTTCCATCCCCACTGTGGGCGTCTGCTCTGGCATCGCTTCTCCTCCTGGGGGTGATTATTCTACCGCCGACGCACGGTCGTCAAATGGTAAGCGCCTCTACGTTGACTCCACTATGTCGCTATTAGACGCTCTCCAGGGCCGGACGAGCAAGGTTCATCAGCAGGCTCGGCTCGAGCGATTGCCTTTGCGCTGGAAAGTCGCAAAAATCTCTTCTACACTAGCGATCGAAACGCGCCCGTCCATTAGTTAAAAGGATCAACCTGCTGTACAGCGCGGGAAAGAACACCATGACTTCGCAGACAAATACGATACTGACGACGGTGGCTCATGAGCTGCAGCTTTCCGAGGAAGACCTCGTGAAGCAGGGAGTATGCAGTGTGTTGGAACGGCGCCTGCGTGAGGTAAAAGCCGAGATCTTTGCTCTTCACGGTCGCTACGGAGTATCCAGCGTGGAAGAAATGGAGGCGCATTACCAAGATGGTTCGCTAGAAGAGGCGGACTCATGGCGAGATCTCCAGCGTCTCGACCATCTCGAGCATAAGCGCGACCATCTCCTGCAGTTGCTGGGAGCTGTTGCGTGAGTGTAGTAGACATCGAGCGCCTCCGTGAGATTGCTGAAGTGGAATTTGGAGAGATCGTCATCGAGGCAATCATTCCCGACGTTAATGAACTGCGCATATTTCTCAGCGATGGCAGTTTTCTCGATGTGTGGTTCTCGTTGAAACTGCGAGAGCGATACAGTTTCCACTGGGAACGCCGAGCCCTTGATGGAACAATTTACCGCCATGATAACGCGCCCCATCGGCGCTGGCAGGCGGTGGCGACTTTTCCTCGCCATTTTCACAACGGCAGCGAACTCAATGTCATAGAAAGTCACATCAGCGAGATTCCCGAAGAAGCGCTCCGAGAATTTCTCGTTTTTGTCCAGGCTACACTGCAACCTTTATCCTCCTGATGACCTCTCCTAACGCGCTGCTACTTGAGCCCCGCCTTCTTCAGCGCCGCGATATGCCGCTCCAATACGGCGGGGTCTTTGATGGGCATGCGCTGCTTGTGCACTTCCAGTGAGAACTTCGGATTGAGGCGCAGCACTTCAGCTGCTTCCTTCTGCGCCTCGGCAGTTTGACCTAACTCGCTGTAGACTGCCGCTAACATGAGATGGGCAGGCAAGATGTTGGGGTAGCGGCTGAGGTAGCGCTGCAAGGGAGCCCGTGCCTCCTCGTAGCGCCCAGCCACCGCATAGGCGGCGCCGACGTCGGCTAAGTGGTAGTCCGCAACAACTTGGCACTTTAGGCGCAGCGCCTGGGCGGCGGCCGCCAAGGCCTCTTCCGTTCTGCCCATAGCGCTCAGCACCTCCGCCAGAGCCGCATAGCTCCACCCATCGGGAGGCGCGAGGGCCACCGCCCGCTCCTCCTCCGCTAGGGCCTGCTCATACTGCTGTTGGTAGAGAAAGACAGAGCCCAAGGTGATGTGGCTCCAGTGCAAAGAATCATTGAAGGCCAGGGCCTGTTGTACCTCCGTCCGTGCCTCCTCCAAAGGCTGAGCAGCGGAGCTCTGTTGCGAGAGCCACTGCCCCACGTAGCTCAAAGCCAAGTTAATGTGGGCAAAGAAAAGATTGGGGCTCCGGCTGATGACGTCCTTCAGCGCAGCGACCGCCTCGGTATATCGCCCGCTCAAGAGGTAGGCGACGCCCAACTGGAATAAATAGGGAGGCGGATAGTGGGGGTTGAGCCGCATCGCCTGTTCTATCGCTCGTAGGCCGTCTGCGGGCCGGCCTGCGACATCCAGCGCCTGCGCCAGCGGGTGATAGCTTTCGGCATCGTTGGGATCGAGGGCGATCGCCCGTTCTGCCTCGGCGATGGCTTGGTCATACTGCTGTTTCTGCGCATAGACCTGGCTCAAGTGCGAATGGGCTACAGGCAGAGCGTCGTCCAAGGCGACCGCCTGTTGCGCCAGTGCAAACGCACGCTCTAGGGTCTGGGGGTCCGCACTCCAGCCAAAGATCCACTCCAGAAAGTAGGTCTCAGCCAGCCATGCATAGGCCTCGGCATACTGCGGGTCCAG
This sequence comes from uncultured Enterobacteriaceae bacterium, assembly GCA_964441775.1. GTDB lineage: Bacteria > Desulfobacterota > Binatia > Bin18 > Bin18 > SYOC01. Next base: position 131,929 of record CAYTVL010000011.1, on the reverse strand, counting down.
GGCAACGGCTTTCTCAAACAGCTGCCGCGCCTGAGCAGTGGCCTCTTTGGTGAAGCGACAACAGTAGTCCTTCCCGCGCAAGAAGGCGTCGTAGGCCTCCAGGTTGTCCGTATGTCTACGCGTTCCCCATCCTTGCTCCTCCAGCGTGAGCTGGAGTTTCAGCGTCGTTACGATCTTCTGTATGATCTCGTCTTGCAGGGCAAAGATGTCTTTCACTGGCCGATCATACTGCTCGGACCACACATGATAGCCGGTGACAGCGTCAATCAATTGCACCACAATGCGCACGTGCTCCCCGGCTTTCTGTACACTGCCTTCCAAGACGTAGCGCACCCCCAGCTCTTTACCGACCTCTTGCACGTTGACTGCTTTGCCTTGGTAGGTGAACGCCGTGTTGCGGGCGATGACAAACAGGCTAGAGATGCGCGAGAGAGCACTGGTCAGCACGTCGGTCATGCCGTTGCTAAAGTAGTCTTGCGTAGGATCATTGCTCATGTTGACAAAGGGCATGACCATGAGCGAGGGCTTGTCAGGCAACGGCAACGCTGGAGGCTGCGCTTCCGGCGTGCGGATTTCGGACTGCGGAACGCGGAAGGAAGACAGTGGCCCGTAGCGAACGGCGGCCATCACGCCTGCAATCAGCAGCAGCCCGGCCATGATCCAGTGTGCAGGGCGCAGTCTACGGAACTTTGAACCTGGAACTCGGAACTTGGAACCCTCTGTTGCTTTGGCGGCTCCCTCACCCTGGCCCTCTCCCCCAAGGGGCGAGGGAACCTCTACCGCCACGCGGTAGACGCGCACCGGCTTAGCGATGTTCTTGACCATTTGCTCGCCGGCATACTCGTAACTGAGCGGGAGTTTCGTCTCGACTTGGTCGTACACCGTGCCCGAGACGCAGATACAGCCCGGGATTGCTAGGCTCTCCAGTCGCGCGGCGATGTTGACACCGTCTCCATAGAGCCGTTCACCCTCGACGATTACATCACCCAGGTTGATGCCGATGCGAAAGCGCATCTGCCGATGGTCCGGCAACTCGGCGTTCTTGTCTTTGAGTTCGTGCTGAATCTCCACCGCGCAGCGCACGGCGTCCACTACACTGGCGAACTCGGCCAAGAGATTATCGCCGGGAGAATCGACTACTCGACCTCGGTATTGTTGGATCAGGGAGGAGATGACTTCACGATGGGCCGTCAAAGTACGGATGGTGGCTTCCTCATCGTCGCCCATGAGACGGCTGTAGCCCGCCACATCCATGCTGAAGATCGCCGCCAGCTTGCGCGCCATCCCCACTGAAGGGGTCTGGTCCGGCATCGTTCCTCCTCTCTCTCGGACGGATAAATATCTTACGCCCGTCGTGAAGCCGCCACTAATCCGCCGCTGCCATCAAAGGCTGCTTTCGACTTCTCAAAGCCGCCGTCGCTTCACGGTTCAACGTCGCGTTGTCAGGATCGACAACAACACCGTAGACCTCGCGGGCTCTGTCCGCAGAAATTTTCCCCTCGATGACATCAAGCACGACTAACTCGGGATCACGTTCGTACGGGTCGCCATAGCCGCCTGATCCGTGGACCTTGTGATATACCCGATCGCCCGGCTGCACGTGGAGATGCACGTGCGCCTGCGGTGTCAACACTGTCTCCTGCTCGCCTGAGCGATGGATATTGACCGCGTCACCACCTCGTCCACCACCGGCTAAGCCTTCCGCTCCGCGCAGGCCCACAGTGCGGAGCAGCACTTCGGCTGGCTGACGAAAACGCCATTCACGATAGACCGAGACCGAGCCTCGCTGACGCCCTGCCCCTTCGGTGTCAGGCACGAAGCCGAATCCTTCAATAATGACTGGATATTCACGCTCCAGCAGCTCCGCCGGCATTGACCCATACCCGCCGCCCATCACCATCGGTGATGCCCCATCCACGCCATCTACGCTCGGCCTACCTCCCCAACCACCAAAGAATACGTCCATAAAGGACACATAACGACCTTCGCTCTGGCAGTTAAAGTGCAACATATCGGCGCCTTCACCCACCCCGCCGAGTCGCCCTGGCAACGCCTTCGCAATGACCCGATACACGAGATTGCTCAGGGTCATCATCAACGAAGCGCGACCACCAACCGCTGCAGGATACCGAGGATTCAACAATGTCCCAGGCGGCACGACTACGTCGATCGCGCGGGCAAACCCGATGTTCACGATCGCATCAGCCGGCAGCAGGGCCTTGAATGGCGCACGTGTCACCGACTTCGTCGAAACGAAAGGAGCATTAATGGACGCGTTCACTTGCGGCGGGCAGTCCGATAAATCAATCGTGGCCTGATCCCCGTCAATCCGCACCACCACATGCAATGGAATAGGGCCGCCTGTCACCTCGTTTTCATCCTCGAACATCATTTCTTCTCGATATTCGCCCGAGGGAATCTGTCGGATCGCCGCCCGAGTGACCCGTTCGGAGTAGTCAACAAGATAGTCACAAGTGGCGTCAAATTTCTCCATGCCATACTTGTCGAGCAGTTTTGCCATCTGCTCCTGCCCCTTCCAACAACTGGCGACCTTCGCATCCACGTCGCCCACCCATTCCTCGGGCGTGCGCACGTTGGCGACAATCTGTTCCAGCAAGGCGTCGTTCCGCTTACCCGCGTCATAGAGTTTCAACATGGGAATGCGGACGCCCTCTTCAAAGCTGGATTGGCAGAGGCTGGAAATCCCTCCGGCAAAGCGACCGCCGATATCGGTGTGATGCGAATAGGAAATCAGAAAACCAACGAGCTGGTCTTTCCAGAAGGCGGGGGCAATCAAGGTGATATCCGGCATGTGGGAAATACCGCAGTAGGGGTCATTGGCGATGATAATATCACCAGGTTTCAGCGTCTTTCCATGCTTGGCCAGCACGTGCTCCATAGTGTCGATGAAGACACACATTTGATAAGGCGAGCCACCCTCGCCGATGAGGCGTCCTTGGCGATCGCAGACGGCGGTGGCGAAGTCGCCGACTTTACACATACCGGACCGTCCAGTCCGGTAAACCGTGAGTGTCATCTCCTCGGTAATCGCGGCAATCTGGTTTCTGATGACTTCGACGAGAATTGGATCAAAGGGTCGTTCCATACAACCTCCACGTGGCGCACGATGCTTGTGTTGCGCTTATCATTCAGGGTCTCTCGTTGCAAGGCTTCGTAGGCAAAGATAACGGAGTCGCCACTTTCCCTTCCATCTCGACCTCTTGACATTGAGCAAGTGTATGCTACGGGAACAATGGATCCTGTGGGGACGTAGTCGGTTGGGAGGGGAAGTCTAACCGTCGTGTTGTTGTATGGAGGATGCCCACCGTCATGCGAGTTCAGGAACAATCCCGCTCTTTAACAACGTCAACAAGATCGAACCGGAAGCAATGTTTTCGTAACCCAGCAACTCAACCTTAACCTTAACACAGAGGAGGGCCTGCTATGGCAGAGTTCGATACGATCATCAGAGGGGGAACGATCGTCGACGGCACGATGACACCACCATATCGAGGGGACATCGGCATCAAAAACGGCAAGATCGCCAAAATCGGACATCTGAAGAGCAGCGACGGCGCCAAAGTGCTCGACGCCTCGGGGTTGATCGTCGCGCCGGGAGCGGTCGACCTCCACGCTCACTACGACGCGCCGATTCATTGGGACCCTCATTGCACGATCGGCAGTTGGCACGGAGTTACCTCAGTCACCAATGGCAACTGCGGTTTCGGTTTTGCCCCTGTGCGCCACAAAGATGCCGACCGCTCGATGTTGTCGATGGAACGCAACGAGGCCATTCCCTTCGAAGCTATGAAGGCGACCATGCCCTTCGATTGGGAAACGTTCCCGCAGTGGATGGATCACATCGACCGCATGCCGAAAGCCATCAACATGATTCAGTTGGTGCCGGTCACCCCGCTGGTCAGCTATGTGATGGGCGGTTGGAACGAAGCGAAAGCGCGACAGCCCAATGAGAAAGAAATGGCGGAAATCATCAACGTCATGCGCGAAGCAATGGCCTGCGGCGCTGGCGGCTGGGCCGCGCAACGACTCACCGGTTATGGGGCTTCAGTGCAACGCGATTATGATGGCACCCTCATGGTCTCGGACCTGATGGGCGACGAGTTTTATCTCAATCTCGCCAAATCGCTCAACCAGTACGATCGCGGCGCCATTCAGTTCGCCCAGGTGTCCGGAGCGCTGGATGAAGGTCCGGAAGGCAATAGACGAGACATGGCGTTTGCCGGGCAGTTGGCCGAGGTGAGCGGCAGGCCAACTCTGTTCAACGCCGTGCTGGTGACGGATGAGAAACCAGAAGTCTTTCGCACCATGCTAAAGGTGGTGGACGATTGTAACAAACGTGGTGTGCCTCTCGTCGCGCATGGGCTCACGATGCGACTCGACTTCCGCTTCTCGCTCATCGACCAATGGAATCTTTTTGACAACGTCGATGCGTGGCGCGAGGCGACGTTAGGGACGGAAGAAGAACGCAAAGCCAAACTGGTCAATCCTCAACTCCGCCAAGCGATGCGGGCCGAGTACGACCGCACCAAACAACCCAAGGCGCTGGGCGACATCGCCGATTTCGTGTGCCGCAAGATCGACAATGAACAGTTGCGTAAGAAATACCGGGACCGCGCTGTGCGCGACATCGCCAAGGAAGAGAATAAGCACCCGGTCGATGTGCTGATCGATGTCTCCGCGGCGGACAACTGGAAGACCGAGTGGTTGTCCCCGGTCCGGAATCAAAGCCCGGAGAATTGTCGGGAACTCCTGAGCCACCGCACCGTAGCGGGCTTCTCCGACGGTGGGGCGCATACCAAGTTCCAAACTCTGGGCGCGTATGTCACGGATTTATTGACGTGGATGGTGCGCGACACCGGCATGATCACCCTGGAGCAGGCGCATTATCATTTGAGCTACCTGCCGGCCTGGGTCGCGGGGTTTACCGATCGCGGCTGTCTACGCGAAGGCATGGCGGCGGACATTCTAGTCTACGACCTCGCCAAGCTCGCGGTGAAGCCAATGGAAGTCCTCTACGATGTCCCACCGAACAACTGGCGGCGGGTGCAAGGCGCGGAGGGTTATCGGTGGATCATGGTGAATGGGCAGGTCACGTTTGAAAACGGCCAAGCGACCGGATCGCTGCCAGGAAGACTGCTCCGCTTCGGCCAGGCAGCCTAACAAGAGCAGCGTGAGGAGGGGGCTCGGGCGGTAAAAAAGGAGCGAGCCTCCTCTGCTCCTTCGCTTCCAACGGATTGCCCTTCAGTGTAGGGACCACTGCTCGCTAGGAACCGAGCCGCGACCATGAGGGAGCGGTTTCCAGCCGCTTGCTAACGCGCGCGGCTCGGATTGTCTTGCCCTACACCATACAGGCAAGGGAAATTCGCTCTAGAAAACACAGCCGATGTGGCATCGCCTGCTCTCTTGCGTCTTGACGGCGAGGAGACCGTTGGCCTATAGACAGTCAGGACGCCAAAAAGGAGGGCCGTGCATGTTCTGGTGGGTTCCTGCTGCCCCGTCCAAGACAAACAACCAGAGAGGAAACGGGGAATTTTTTCTCTGGCGCGTCACAAGCTTGCTCTTTTGCTCTCTGTTCTTCGCCCCGGCCTGGGGTGCAAATGAAAACAGCGACGCCGCGCGCACGTGGAAAACAGTCAGCGAACTATCCCCGGCGGAACTCGCGCAAGTCGATCTGCGCGTCGATACGCCCCGGCATCCCGAATACTCGTACCTCCCAGCGGAGCCCTACCCTTTTACCCCACCGTACACCGCTGAAGAGATGGGCTACCGCCTGATGGAGTTCACGCAGCGTCCACGGTGGTCCTGCGCCTACGCCAATCTTTTTGGTTCGATCTCCAGCGAAGGCGCCCTCATGGGACAAGGACAAGCGGTCAACCTTGTCACCTACCCCGCGCCGGAAGGGGCCGGGGTCGAACTGACGACCAAGCCGGGCGCGGAGGTCTACCGCCAACTAACGCAGCAATTCTTTCCACCTGGTTCTTATACCTCACAGACGCTGGTAATCCGCTATCGCACGGACCAGTCATTTATTAAAAAAGAAGACATGTTTAGTTACTCGCCGGCTTTGCGCCGAGTGCGGCGCCAAAACTCTTGGCGCCGTAACGATCGGTATCCGCAAATGGCGATGACGCTTGACGACGCTTCGGGTCGCAGCGCTTGGGAGTATGCTTGGACACTGCTGGGAACCGATGTGCTGTTCCAGACGGTCCGCTTCCCCGTCACTCGGCCTCAAGTAATCATCACCCAGAGTGATGGGTCCCATCAAGAAACGCCGACTAAAAACATTAAGCTCATGGGAGACGACTATCCTTTCTACACTCCTGGCGGCGGCGTCGAATGCTATGTGGTCGAAGCGCGCACCCGCAACGACTGGCTGCCCGAATACCATGCGTCACATATCGTGTACTGGCTGGAAAAGCACTCGTTCTACCCCTTACGCACGGAAACGTACGATCGCGAAGGAAAACTGAGCCGCGTGGAAGTGCGCGTGACCAAAATGGTCCATAAGGCGTTGGACGAGCGCGGCTATAGCCCTTTCATCCAAATCTACTGGGATGTGGTCGCGGATATCGTGACCTACAACATCCGCGACGGGATTCGCTTGATGCAGTGGACCCCGGACGATTCCCTCACCTTCTTCAACCCAGATTTCATGCGCCGCCGCTGGTTCCTGGCGCCTGTCAAAAGTTATATGGGAGTGGATCATCCGGAGGAATTTTATTTGCGCCCAGGACTGGAGCCGGGAAAATTTCCGGAACACAGAGCGATCCAACTCTCCGAAGCAGTCGCCGCGCGCATTCGCGCCCAAGACGCAGCCGGGCGGCTGATCTTCGAGGAGCCAGCACTTACTGCCAACAACAAAAACGGAGGACAGTGATGGAGTACACCACCCTGGGACGCACCGGCTTACGGGTCAGCATTGCCGGTCTGGGCTGCGGCGGCCACAGTCGCTTGGGACAGGCGACTGGCAAGACTGAACAAGAATCGATCGCCGTGGTGCGGCAAGCGCTTGATCTCGGTGTCAACATCATTGACACCGCCGAGGTCTATGGCACAGAGGCCATTGTCGGCAAAGCCCTGCAGGGTGTCCCGCGCGATCGGGTAGTCGTAGCCACTAAAAAGCTCCCGCCGTCGTCGGACCATGCCGACCCCGTTGGTGAGTTGCGCAAGGGCCTGGAAGAGAGCCTTCGCCGTCTACGTATGGACTATGTTGATATTTATTTTTTGCACGGTGTGCGTCCCGGTCACTACCGTTTTGCGCATGACACTCTCGTCCCCGAGTTGCAGCGCCTGCGCGAGCAAGGGAAGCTGCGGGCTGTGGGCGTCACCGAAGCATTTATCTCCGATCCGCAGCACCGCATGTTACAGCAAGCGGTGACGGCGGACTGTTGGGATGTGATGATGGTAGGGTTCAGTATGTTGAATCCCTCGGCTCGGCTGCGAGTGTTTCCCCACACGCAGCAAAAGCAGATTGGCGTGCTCGGGATGTTTGCCGTGCGGCGCGCTCTCAGCCGCCCTGCGGCGCTCAGCGAGCTGATCGTCGGTCTCCAGGAAAGCGGCCAGCTCGCCCCGAATGCGTGCGACAAAAACAACCCGTTAGGATTTTTGACTGCGGATGGCAAAGCCGCCACGATTCCGGAGGCGGCGTATCGCTTTTGTCGCTATGAACCAGGTATGCACACCGTGTTAACCGGGACGGGAAGCGTGGACCACCTCAAAGAAAATGTTGCGTCCATTCTCAAACCGCCGCTTGCATCGGCAGACTTGCAGCGCCTGGAACAGCTCTTCGGCCAGGTGGATTCGATATCAGGAGAATAAAGACGGGGTCAGCAACGCCAGCGCTCTTGCGTAGTTGTATTTGTCAAATTTCTTTTATCAGCAACCTTCTGACTCTGCTGTGTTCCTGGGTTCCCTCCTGGACCCAGAGGTGTACAATACAAGCAATATTTTGGGCCAAAGGAGGGCCAGCCCATGGCAAATTATCGTATCATCTCTGGGGATTCCCATTTTGTGGAACCGCCGAACATGTGGGCGGAACGGATCGATGCGAAGTTCCGCGAGCGCGCGCCACACACCGTGCGCAACCACCAGGGGAAGGAAGGGGAATGGTTTGTCTGTGAAAACATCAACCCGATTCAGGTCGGCGGCTTCTTCGGCTCGGGGAAAAGCGCTGAAGAGCTGCCGGAACATGTGAAGCGGGGCTTCGAGGCGGCGCCGAAAAGCGTGTGGGACCCAGCCGAGCGGCTGAAAGAACAGGAGAAAGATGGGGTGAGCGCAGAGGCGCTCTATACCTCAATGGGAATGTTGCTCTTCGGTCTGGACGACGCCGAGCTGCGCGCCGCCAGTTTCCGCGCCTTTAACGATTGGGCTGCGGAGTATTGTAGCTACGACCCTAAACGACTGATCGGCTTGGGAGCCATCACGCTCGAAGATATTCCCGCAGCGGTTGCTGAACTCGACCGCATCGCCAAGAAGGGCCTGCGAGGGACTCTGGTCTGGGGCGCTCCGCCAGATGACCGCCCGTATAGCTCACGCGACTATGACCCATTCTGGGCGGCGGCGCAGGATCTCAACATGCCCCTTAGCCTGCACATCCTCACCGGTCGCGGCGGCGTGCAGTTTGATCCCCGTCGGGTGTTGTACGGCTACATGCGGTTGCCGCAGGAAATCCAGCTCACCTTCGCGGATATCATCGTCGGCGGCGTGTTAGAACGCTTTCCACGTCTCAAGCTGGTATCTGCGGAAAACGATGTCTCCTGGATTCCGCATTTCATGTATCGGATCGACCACGCCTATGATCGTCTGCGTCACTTTGAAGGCTTGACCTTGCCGATGTTGCCCAGCGAGTACATGAAACGCAATGTGGTGGCCACGTTCCAGTTCGAGACGACCAACGTGAAGTTTACCCGCGAAATTTATGGCGCGGACAACATCATGTGGTCCTCGGATTATCCACATACCGATTCACCCTGGCCGCGCTCCCGGGACGTGATTGCCAAGGTGTTCGAGGGCGCCCCTGAGCAGGATATGCAGAAGATCATCGGCGGAAACGCCGCGAAGCTATACAATATTAACTAGTACTTCGCCCAGGTCAATTTAATGAGTTTGGGTCCGTCATGCCAGCGCAAGCTGGCATCCAGGAAGATCCAGCACTGGCTCGCGGTTATGGCTCCTGGATTCCGGGTCTCGCTCTGCTCGCCCGGAATGACGTACCCACTACCTACCCCTCATATTTAATGCGTCGGACTACGACTAGCAAACTGTCTGGAGTAGATGCCCAGGCCCTGCCTGGGCATGAGGTTGGAGCGTCGCTGCCGACGTCCCACGCTGCGCGGTTCAATACCCCGCCGCTTCGTACGGTCCCATCCCACGCTTATAGATCAACAACCGACGCTCGAAGGAACACACCTCTTCACCACGTTGATTCACCGCGCGAGTTTTGACGTGGAGCAGAGCCTGATCGGGGCGGGACTGCGACTCCCGTTTGCCCAGCACTTCGGACTCGGCGTATACCGTATCTCCGACATGCAACGGATAAGGAAACTGAACATTCTTCCAGCCTAAATTCGCCACGACTTTGTTAAAGGTTTTGGTTGTCAACGCTGTTACCACGGTCAAAATCAACGCCTCGGCGATCAGCTCTTCGCCGCCGTGGGCCTGCTGATTGTAGAAGGCGTCGGCGTTGCGCATCGTCAAGTCCGCCGAGCGCATGATCTTGCGCCGATTCTCTTCCGCCGTGAAGGTGCGACCAGGGCGATGTTCAAAGATCTGCCCCACCTCGAAGTCTTCGAAGTTCACACCGGCAATTTCGATGAAAACATTGTCTGCTAGTTTTCGATGAGAATACAGATTCGCCATAACCGTGCTCTCAGTAATTCGTGCGCTCAAACGGGGCGCAGCCGCGTTTGTAGATCAACAGGTCATACTCCATGGTGCAGACCATCGCGCCGGTCTGGTTGAACCCTTTTGTCACCACGGTCAACTTGCCACACTCAGGGGTTCCTGACGCGTCAGCCTTGGCTTTGATTTCACTCTCCGCATAGATGGTATCCCCGCCAAACACCGGGTTTGTCATGGTCAAGTCGGCCCACCCGAGAATGCGCAGCTTCTTCGCAAAGGTTTTCCAACCCATGCCGATGAGGAGCTGCAAAGTCAGCGTGCTCACCATCAACGGTTTTTTCCACTCGGTTTTTGCTGCATAGTTTTCATCGAAGTGCAACATCGCCTGGTTCAGCGTGTCCATCGCCTCCTCGACGTTGTCTTGCTGAGAGAGAGTGAGTCCCGGGCGGTGCTTGAACACCTGCCCCACCTCAAAGTCTTCAAAGTCGAGACCGTACCGTTCTCGATAGCGCTTTTCACCAACTGACACATGCGATGCGAATGCGAACTCCGCCATAAGCTGAATCTCCTTACGTTGTCGCGCACTCAATGCTGGAGGCCATTCCCGCGAGGACCTCCCCTACCAAGGACGACTTTGCGAAGGTATATGAAGAAGGTGGCTTTCTCAACAACCAACGCCCACGAAGAAAAGACAACTCAGTCGCCTTCGAACTCTCGTGTACGCACCATTACGCTTCCGGCGGGCGCGGCCTCACTGGTTGCGTTGCGCAAACGCATTTTCCGCGACGCCAAGTCGGACTCCCGCGTGGTGGTGAATCTCTCTGCAATCACGACTCTGACAAGTCTAGACGCCGCGACGCTACTCGAATTGGTGCTCGCCGGCAAAGAACGCGGGGTCGAGGTGCGATTTACTGGTCTCTCAGACACGGCTCGGCAGGCGTTCGTGGGCCTCGATGTGGACCTGCTCGAACAAAAGAGCGGGGCGGCTGAACACCTCTCTCCGGTTGAATTCGTCGGCGAGGAAACGCTGGAGCTGGCGGGTACAGGGCACAAGCTCATGGAGATGATCGGTGAGCTCGTCCATTGGTTGCTCATCGCGCCCTGGCGCGGCAAAGGCGTAAAGTGGGACCGCACGGCGGAACAAATGGTGAAGATCGGCGTGGACGGCGTGCCCATCGTCACCTTTCTCTCCTTCTTGATCGGCGCCGTGTTGGCGCTCAACGCCGCCAGCCAGCTCCGGCAATTTGGCGCGGCTATTTACATTGCTAACTTGGTGGGAGTCTCAGTCACGCGCGAGATGGGACCGCTCATCACCGCCGTCATCGTAGCTGGACGCAGCGGCGCCGCGATCACCGCTGAACTCGGCACTATGGTGGTCTCGGAAGAAATCGACGCGCTGCGCACGATGGCGCTCAGTCCAGGCCGTTTCTTATTACTCCCACGCGTACTCGCCCTCCTCTGCGCCGTTCCTTGTCTTACCATTCTCTCGAACCTCTCAGGCATTTTTGGCGGTTATTGGATTGGGGTGATGGTGCTTGGCTTGGGCAGTCGCAATTATCTCCAACAAACAGCGCAGGCCCTTCTGATTACCGATATCATCACGGGGATGGTGAAAAGCTGCGTGTTTGCCTTGTTGATCGGCCTTGTCGCCTGCTATCGTGGGTTTTACGTGCAGGGGGGCGCAGAGGGCGTCGGCGCCAATACGACGGCGTCTGTGGTCACCTCAATCGTCCTGTGTATTTTGGCGGACGCCGTGTTCACCACGATCTTCTTTTACATAGACTAAGTGTGACGATGGCTACGGCTCCTTATGTCCAGGTTGAATCGTTAGTCGCCCGCTACGGCAACCGAACGATTCTGGACGGCATCACCTTCAACGCTCACCGTGGGGAGATCACCGTCATTTTAGGCGGCAGCGGCTGCGGGAAGACCACCGTACTGCGCCACATCGTTGGTCTGCTGACTCCGGCTTCGGGCCGTGTGTTGATCGACGGTCGCGACATCCATCGCGCTTCAGAAGACGAACGAGAAGCGATGCTGCGCAATATCGGCATGTCATTCCAAGGCGGGGCGCTCTTTAACTCAATGACGCTGGAAGACAACGTCGCGTTGCCTATTATTGAACACCTACACGCCGACCCCAAAACCGCACGCATGCTGGCCCGCATGAAACTGGCATTGGTCGGCCTGGAACGGTCCGCGCCCCTGCTGCCAGCCGAGTTGAGCGGAGGCATGAAGAAACGGGCCGCCGTCGCGCGCGCCCTAGCGCTGAACCCCGCGCTGCTGTTGTTTGATGAACTCTCCGCAGGCCTCGACCCCATCACCGCTCGTGAACTCGATGAATTGATCCTGAGTCTCAAAGCTCAATTCGACATGGCGATTATTATCGTCACGCACGAGCTGGGCAGCATTCAGATGATTGCCGATCAAGCAGTCATGCTTCACCAAGGCCAGGTGCTCGCCGCCGGTCCTTTGCGCGAGGTGCAAGCAATGGAGCATCCGCAAATTCGCGCCTTCTTTGATCGGCGCCCGCGCCCTCTCTCGCTCCGGCAAGGTTTACTAGACGCCATCTTAGTGGAAGGAGAACCCTATGGGAAAAACTCGGTTTAAAGTGGGATTATTTGTCACCCTGTGCTTTTTTATTCTCGCCGGGGGCGTGCTCTGGGTGGCGGGCTCCCGCTTTCTTCAACCGGTTGACGCGTACAAGATCATTTTTGCGCAATCCGTCAACGGACTCCTCCCTGGCGCCGCAGTGCAATACCAGGGCGTCACCGTCGGCAAAGTGGAGCATCTTCAGCTCACCGACGAGACGCCGCCACGCGTCTCAGTGACCATCGCTCTGGAGCCTGGCGCACCGGTGAGACGCAACACCACAGCGCTTTTAATTGGTTCTCTCGTCACCGGCATCCGTATCATCGAACTGGAAGGCGGCACTCCAGACGCGCCGCGCCTTGAACCAGGCCAAACTATTGCGGTCAAAAACGGCGAGTTCGACGAGTTCCGCGACCGCGCTGGTCAAATCGCTGAACGTCTGACGAATGTCCTAACCCTCATTGAACGTGACCTCCTCAGCTCGGCAAACAGCAACGCCATTTCTGAACTCTTGAAGAATCTCGCGCGACTCAGTGAAAGTCTGAGTCTTTCACTGGATGACCTATCTACCCCAGAAACTCGGGCTTCGCTGAAAACGATGGTGCAAAATCTTTCTCAAGCAGCGAGCGGTATTAAAAATATGACAGACGAGATCAGCGCTATGCGCGGCGACGTCTATGCCGACGGAAGATCCCTGATCACCCAGCTTCGGCAAACAGCGGTCGTTACTGCGGACCTTGCCCACCAAGTTACGCAGCTCACGCACCATCTGGATGACCTGGTGGGAGAAAATCGGGTTCAACTCAATCAAGCGCTCGCCAACCTAGTGGACACCTCTCGCCACCTGCGAGACACATCGAGATCTATCCAAAACAATCCATCAGAACTGCTCTGGGGCAAGAACCTGCCGGAAAAGGATATTCCTGACAAATGAAGGACGACAGCTTTCTGTTCTGGCTTGCCGCACTTTGCTGTATATCGCTTTGTGGGTGCAGCCTCTCCCAGCCCAGCCCGGAGGTACATCATTACGTGCTGACGCTCAATCTTCCTGCGGCTGCTTCCGGAACAACCCACGCAACGTTGGTGGTCCGGCCCCTTTCAGCCTACGATCCCTACAACCAAGAACGTCTTGTCTATCGTCACTCGCTCTATCAGATGGATTTTTACAACTACCATCGGTGGGCAGCGTCTCCGAGCGAGCAGATCACCGACTGGACGCGTAAATATCTCCGCAGCGCAGCGTTATTCTCTGATGTGTACCCCACTGGACAAGGGAACGCAGATTTCATGCTCGACGGCAGAATCCGTCAGCTTGACGAAGTAGATCACGACGACGGGTGGGAAGCAGTCCTAAACATAGATTTCTGGCTCACTCGACCGGACCGATCGACGCCGTTATGGTTTCGCTCGTACACTGTCACCCAACCAACGGCGAAACGGAACCCAGCGGCGGTGGCTGAAGCCATGAGCCACGGTCTGGAAACCATTCTGAATCAATTGGTGAGCGATCTCGCACCAGTGGTGGCTGCGCGATCAACGCCATGATAGAGAACTGACAAAAGCACTGTCATAAGGAGGGCATCATGGTCTGCGTAACAGAACTTGGCTACATGGGCATCGGGGTGAAAGATCTTGACGCATGGAAGGACTTCGCCGCCAGCGTGATCGGGCTGCAGCTTGTGGACGAGGGGGAACGCAACCGCTGCTACTTGCGGATGGACTACTGGCACCATCGCTTTGTCCTCCATGCCAACGGCAGCGATGATTTAGAATACCTGGGGTTCCGCGTCGCTAATGGCGAGGATTTCTCCGCCATGCAGAAGCAACTCACAGAAGCCGGGATTAAATTTCGTGTGGGATCGGAGGAGGAAGCTACCGAACGGCGCGTGCTTGAAGTCATGAAGCTCGAAGACCCGGACGGCAATCCCGTCGAGATTTTTCACAGCCCCGAGGTGCTGGCCCGTAAACCATTTCATCCGGGCCGACCGATGCACGGGCGCTTCCAGACCGGCTCCGGCGGTTTGGGGCACTGTATCGTGCGTGAGCGCGATGTGACGGCCGCACACCGTTTCTACACCTTGCTCGGCATGCAAGGCGGGGTCGAGTACAAAATCCGCATGGGTCAACACGTGGCCCCTATCACCTTCATGCACTGCAACGACCGGCAACACACTGTGGCCTTCGGCATCGGCGGTATGACGCGGCGACTCAATCACATCATGCTGCAAGTCGATAATCCCGATGATGTCGGGCTCGCCTACGATCTCGTGCGCGAACGTAACATCCCCGTGACCATTAAGCCCGGCAAACATTCCAACGATCACATGTATTCCTTCTACTTGCGCAATCCCTCAGGGTGGATGTTTGAGTACGGCTACGGTGGAAGAGCACCCACAGCCCAATCTGAATACTATGTGGAAGACATGTACGGACATCAGCCAGAGGATGGTGGATTTGGGGCTGATTCAGCCCAAGGGCAGAGGTGATAACTGGGGGCGCGGGCGTCGCGCCCGCGAAATAGGCCTGCTCAGGCAAAGGGCGACCGAGACGGCCGCGCTCCCAGAAAAAGCGAACGTGGTTAGCCAGATATAAAGCCAAGCAACCCTTTTCTCGGAGGTAGGCGATGGATGTACGTGCAGCCGTGGCGTATAAAGCCGGTGCGCCTTTAACAATAGAAACGGTCAAGTTGGAGGGACCAAGAGCCGGCGAGGTTTTGATTGAGATAAAAGCAACAGGAATTTGCCACACTGATGAATTCACCTTGTCTGGTGCCGACCCCGAAGGCATCTTCCCTGCGATTCTGGGGCATGAAGGCGCCGGTATCGTGGTCGAGGTTGGCCCGGGAGTAACCAGCGTGCAGAAAGGCGACCATGTCATTCCGCTGTACACGCCGGAATGCCGACAATGTAAATCGTGCTTGAGTCGCAAGACCAATCTGTGCACCGCCATCCGCGCCACGCAAGGCAAAGGGCTCATGCCCGATGGCACCAGCCGTTTCTCGCTGGGCAGCGAGACAGTTTTCCATTACATGGGCTGCTCGACCTTTTCCAACTTTACCGTGTTGCCGGAAATTGCCGTGGCCAAAATCCGGGAGGACGCCCCGTTCGAGAAAGTGTGTTACATCGGCTGTGGCGTGACCACCGGCATCGGCGCGGTCATCAACACGGCGAAAGTTGAGCTCGGCGCAAACGTCGTCGTGTTTGGCCTCGGCGGTATCGGGCTCAATGTCATTCAAGGCGCGCGCATGGCGGGCGCGAATATGATTATTGGGGTTGATATCAACCCGGGACGCAGAGCGTTGGCCGAAAAATTCGGCATGACCCACTTCGTGAACCCCAAAGAAGTGCAAGGCGATCTTGTGCCCTCTCTCGTCGACCTCACTAACGGTGGCGCGGACTATAGCTTTGAGTGCGTCGGCAACGTGCAGTTGATGCGCCAGGCTCTCGAATGCTGCCATCGCGGCTGGGGCGTCAGCGTGATTATCGGGGTCGCAGGCGCGGGACAAGAAATCGCCACTCGTCCTTTTCAATTAGTTACCGGTCGCGTGTGGAAAGGTACGGCCTTCGGCGGCGCACGCGGACGCACCGACGTGCCCAAAATTGTCGACTGGTACATGGACAAGAAGATTAATATCGACGATCTCATCACCCACGTGTTACCGCTTGACCGAATTAACGAAGGCTTCGACCTCATGCACGCTGGGAAGTCGATCCGCTCAGTGGTGACGTACTAAAGCGGCGAAGACCAATCGACGGGGCTAGCGCTACGTTGCCTGCGCTGAGCGCCAGAGAAGAATGGAAAGGGCACGACCGTGAACAAACAAGAGGGCGGGAACGACGCTGAGTCTATCCTGCAGGCGGTCACCGCACTGGTCCCACACATCATCGCCAGTCGAGAAGAGATTGAGCGCGAGCGACGGTTGCCATTCCCCATTGTCGAGGGGCTCAAGAAGGCTGGGGCCTTTCGCATGACGATGCCGCGCGATTGGGGCGGCGCAGAAATTGATCCACTCAGCCAATTACGCATCGTGGAGACGCTCTCTGCGGCAGATGCCTCCGTCGGTTGGTGCGTGATGATCGGCTGCGACAGCGGCTATTTGAGCGGCTTTCTTGATCAGCAAGTGGCCCGGGACATGTATCCCGACCTGGATACTGTCACAGCGTGTTCACTCCTTCCGCGTGGGCGCGCCGAGAAGATTCCGGGTGGATATCGCGTCAGTGGTCGCTGGCCGTTTTCCAGCGGATGCCAACACAGCGCATGGATCATCGGCGGCTGTCTGGTGTATGAGGACGAGCAGCCCCGGCTGCGTCCGAACGGCATGCCAGAAACCCGGCAATGCTACATGCCCGCTGAGCAGGTCTCGATTCTCGATACGTGGTACACCACTGGGCTGCGCGGCAGCGGCAGCCATGATTTTGCGGTTGAAAACTACTTTGTTCCCGACGAGCGCACCTTCAGTTACCAAGATCTCACCTTTCATCGCTCGGGCTCTCTGTACCGCTTTCCCTTGAACATTTTGTTTAAATTCGCCGGAGTGCCACTCGGGGTGGCGCGCACAGCGCTGGAAGCGCTCATTGAGGCGGGAGAGAAGCCCTCGCGACTGATCGCGAAGATGGGACAAGGGGCAACATCGAAAACGCTACGGGAAGAGGAGTTTGTCCAGGACGCCGTTGGCCGAGCAGCGGCGATGATCGGAGCAGCGCGCGCCTACGCCTTTAGCGTTATGAGCGAGCTATGGAACACGTTGGAAGCGAGGCAAGAGATTACGCCGCGCCAGTGGGCCGATATTCAGTTGGTCCACCCTCAGGTCTACAGCATGTGCACCGAAGCGGTAGAGCTGCTCTTCAAGGCGCGCGGCGGCTCGGCAGTCTACACCGACAATATACTGGATCGTTGCCTCCGCGACCTGCTCACCATGAATCAACATGTCCTCAATTCGTTACGCACTTATGGAATGAGCGGCCGTCTCCTGTTCAGACTTCCTCCCGAAAACATCCTATTATAAATTTCGGATAGCCTTATTCAAAAGAGAGAAAGGACGCTACATGCCCTACGCCGAAGGTCGAGTGTATAACGACGCCGACAGCCATTTGATGGAGACCCACGACTGGCTTACCCCCTATGCTGATCCCCACATCCGCGAGCGGATTCTGCCGCCCTACTTTGGCGCGACCGGACGCATGATCGAAGCCATCGGCAAGAAACGCGACGCGGATTATTGGGAAAAGGTCAACATCGAAAAGAACCTGATGAACCTCAAAGGCTGGGATGCCCTTGGCGCCACGGACCCCACGGAGCGCACGCGAGCGTTGGACATGTTAGGTTTCAATTGTCAACTCGTTTTCCCTTCGGTGGCGCTGTCGCAGTTCTGGGGCCTGTTTGGTCAGCAGCAGCGAGATCCCGAACTCATGTACGGTGGAGCCCGCGCGCTCAACCGTGCGATGGCGGACTTCTGCGCGCATGATAAGCGGCTGCTGCCGGTCGGCTTCGTACCGCTGGATGTTCCTGCGCTCGCCGAACAGGAAATTGAGGAAGCGGTGCGTCTCGGTTGTCGCGGCATCTGGATTTCCCCGACTCCTCCTGGGAAGAAGTCGCCTACGCATCCGGATTTCAGTGGCGTCTGGGCGCGTTTTCAGGACCTCAATGTTCCGTTCCTCTTGCACGTCGGCGCAGCCCCACGAGCCGTGTCTCCGGCATTTGTGAATAATGGTCGTCCGGCAACCGACTTCCTCGGCGGTGGAGAAAGTATTGGCGCGAAAGATTATCTCGTGCTCCACACATGGTCCGAAATCTTCCTTGGGGCGATGGTGTTGGATGGCGTCTTTGAACAATTTCCGCGGCTGCGCGGCGGCTGTATCGAAGAGGGCGCGACGTGGGTTGTGCCGTGGTTAAAACGACTTGACATTGCCCAGGAAGCCTTCGTGCGCACGGAGCCCAGCTTAGCCCTACCAATGCGGGCCTCGGAATATGTCCGTCGTCAACTTCGGTTCACGCCGCATCCCACTGAACCGGTAGGCTGGATGATCGAGCAGGCCGGGGAAGAATTATTCATGTTCTCTTCCGATTACCCGCATATCGAGGGCGGGCGGCATCCGCTCAAGCGGTTCGAGTTATCCACGCCGGGCCTCAGTGAACCAGCAAAGGAACGTTTCTACGCGCAAAACTTTATGGACCTCGTGGGCTGATTGAATCCACGCCGTAAAGGAGGGACGCCGATGAAGATCGATTTTCATGCGCACGCTTTTCCCGAGACCTTCTTTCGTAAGTTGAAAGACTATTATCCGGAAGAAGTCGTGCTGCAGCACGACGCGCGCGGGCATTTGGTCGGCTTGTGGGCGGGCACCCCGTTGCCGGTGTGGAACCACGAGTTACGTATCAACGACATGAACAAGGGCGGGGTGGAGATCGAAATCCTTTCCAACCCGTCCATGTACATCCGCGTTGACGAGCACAGCCCCGAGCTGTGCCGTCTCGTCAACGATATGTATGCTGAGGCTTGTCGGCAAAGCCCAGAGCGGTTCAAAGCGTTTGCCAATCTGCCGTTCAACAATATCAACGACGCGCTGGCGGAACTTGATCGGGTGCTGGCCCTGCCGGGGTTTGTCGGCGTCCTCATTACCTCGAACGTTGGCGGAAAATATCTGCACACGCCGGAGTTCATTCCTTTCTGGGACGAAGTCGCGCGCCGTCGCGCCCCGGTGTTCATGCATCCCAAACCGCCGCCGGGCTATCAGGATGACGACATCGCGCCCCTCCTAGCGTTTCCGGCGGACACGACGCTCTCCACCATGAAATTGCTCTACAGCGGCTTACTGGAGCGTTGTCCCGATCTCATCCTCATTCTCGCTCACTTGGGTGGGACGCTACCGTTTTTGGCGCGCCGCATTGATCTAGGATTTGAAGACACTCACTTCTCCGACAGATATCGCCAAATTCCCCGTCGCCCTAGCGAGTACATGCCCAAGCTCTACTTTGACACGGCGTTGGGCTGGCATAAGCCGGCCTTCGACTGCGCCCGGGCCCTGGTCGGCATCGAACACCTCGTGTACGGATCAGATTATTTTATGCTGGACAGTCTGTTCATGGCGCGGACCAACGCGTTTCTCGAAAGTCTTGATCTTTCCAAAAGTGACAAGGAGAAAATTTACAGCGAGAATGCGCTGCGGTTTTTGAAAATGTAATTAACGGATCTCCACCAGATTCGCCACGACTTGCTCTGGCATTTCAGGAAACGCCCGGTCACATAAATGCAGGCGCAGTTTTACCTTTCCGGCTGGGTGAAAGTCCGCAGGAATGGTCCATTGCAATGTCCGTTGATCAGGTTCTTTCACGGCTACACAACCGTCTGCTTTGCCGTCGAAGGAGAATTCTTTGACAACGTCTTCGTCCCGCAGGAGATCGAACCGCGACGCTACACCGATAGGATAGTCGGTGATGCGCGCCAAACGCAGCTCCACTTTTTCCCCAGGCAAGTAGATATCAAGGTCAGTGCGCGCCATAATCTGTTTATTATGTTCAGAGATATTGGTGAACACTTTCGACGTGGTCTCGTCCCAGTAACGCACTGGTCCGGTATCGACATGTAAAGAGTTATCGTGATAGTAGCCTACGCCGCAACAGCCCATTGCTTTCAACATTTGAAACCACTCAGCCGAGAGCACTTTCCGCATGCGGATATCCGCCGCCATGCCTTCCATATGCATGCTGGTTTTGGCAGCGAGCCTTCCCTGCGCACGTAGGCTTTCATTGTATTCTGGACTTCGATAGCCGGAAAGAATTTCGATCGGCTGATGATACCGATCTTCAATGTAGTCGAGCACGGACACCAGCCGGAGAGAGATATGATCGTTAGAGCCAAGCGGGACGCCGAATAACTCGTCCACTTGTCGCCGCGCTGCAGTAGGATAGGAACCGTCAGGCAACCGGTATTGCACGCGGGCCGACTTGCCGCTGTGGGCGTTGCTCAATTGGATCGAGCCGTCTCCGCTAAAAAAATAGCGATCGACTGGTTTCTCTTCTTTCGCGTCCAGATAAGAAGCAAGAGCACAGAACGAACCGAAAAGAACGAGAAAAATCGCAAGTTTCTGATGTGCAGAGGCAACTCTGATGCCTGATTTCTGCCGTCGCATCTTGGTAAAGTGACGGATACCAAAGAGCTTCTCAATCCCCCTTGGCTCGCAGGTAGGCTGCGTGCTGGCTTGACGACGCTAGCTGGACAAGAAACAATCCTGCGTGCCGTCAATAAATAAAGGATTCCCGAATGAATACGCAGCAATCGCAAACCCTTGCTTCCTTACTCACCTCTGGCCATTCCATTCACCCGGCCATCATTGTTCCCGAAGGAGGACCGAAAGTGTCCTACGGCTCGTTGGGCGATCAAGTTCAACGCCTGGCCGCCTCGCTCCAATCGCTGGGCATTGGACGCGGCGATCGCGTGGCCATGGCGCTGCCGAATGGCGTCGAGGTGATCGCCACGTTCTTCGCGGTGACTGCGGCAGCCGCGACGGCGGCGCCGCTCAATCCTGCTTATACGACTGATGAGTTTCGCTTTTATCTCGAAGATATTGAAGCCAAAGCGCTGATCGTCCCACCCGGCAGCGGCGCGCAAGCCCGCGCTGCGGCTCCGGCAGGCGCGATGATTCTGGAAGCCTCCGTGTCCACTGACGGGCAAGTGCAACTGAAGGTGGTGCGGTCCGCAAACTTTCCTCGCAAACAGACAGACCCGACACCGGACGATGTCGCGCTCTTTCTCCATACCAGCGGCACCACGAGCCGACCAAAGGGAGTGCCGCTCTCACATGCAAACTTGCTCACCTCCGCCGATAATGTGGCGGCCACGTATGCGCTCACAGCGGAAGATGTATCACTGTGCGTGATGCCACTGTTTCATGTCCATGGACTGGTGGCCTCGACGTTCGCGACCCTGCGGAGCGGCGGAACAATCGTGGTTCCTGCGCGTTTCAGCGCCAGCGCGTTTTGGCCTGCAGTTCAAGCGCATCACGCTACGTGGTACACGGCGGTGCCGACGATTCACCAAGTGCTGCTTGCGCGGGCCGATGAAGATTGTGCTCCAGCGTCGGGAACTAGTGGGCTGCGGTTCATCCGCTCATGTAGCTCCTCGCTAGCGCCGGTAACGATGGCGGAACTGGAGTCTCGTTTCGGCTGTCCGGTGTTGGAAGCTTATGGCATGACGGAAGCGTCCCACCAAATGGCTTCTAATCCCTTGCCGCCTGGGGAACGGAGACCAGGCTCCGTCGGAAAAGGAACTGGGATGCAAGTCGCTATTATGGATGAAGCGGGCAGCTTGCTACCACCGGACACGCAAGGCGAGGTTGTGATTCAAGGCCGAAACGTCACGCGTGGCTATCACAACAATCCCGAGGCCAACGCGGCGGCGTTCACCAACGGTTGGTTTCGCACCGGCGATCAAGGCGTCGTCAACACCGCTGGTTATCTCACGTTGGTAGGGCGTCTTAAGGAACTCATCAACCGGGGCGGCGAGAAAATCTCTCCCCGAGAAATTGACGAGCTCCTGCTTACTCATGCCGCAGTCGCGGAAGCGGTTTGTTTCGGCGTGCCCGACGCAAAATATGGGGAAGAAGTCGCCGCGGCGGTCGTGCTGTGCGGCAAGACCACGGAAGCGGAGTTGCTCGCTCATTGCAAAGAACGTATTGCCGCGTTCAAGGCGCCCAAGAAAATCTACTTGGTTACCCAAATTCCCCGGACGGCTACAGGCAAAATCCAGCGGCGCACTATGGCCGCCGCTTTCGCCACGAAGTCGTCTTAATGTGTCAAGTGCAACCGTTCACTCGCCGCCTTCGGCGAGTACGGAGAGGAGTAGAATCCCACTCGATAGTTCGTCCCAGCCACGACGTCGTCCGTTGTCACTTCGACGAGCACCATATCATTAGGAGAGAAAGTGTGGGGAAGTGGTTCGTCCTCGATCACTAATGGTTTATTGGTAAAGTAGCGATGGAGCCCGATGTCGAGCGGCCAGATGAGAGCCTCTAGCTCTCCTTCGTACACCGGCTTCCCACCCAAGGCGACGAGACGATTCTGTCGTCGCGCAAACCAGACTTTTGCCATACAGATGTTTTCCTTGCCCGAGAAACTCTTCGTTGTGGGTGATACTTATCCGATTCAACAGAAAACGTGAAGGGTGAAGCAAGTTCATGCCAGAATCCGCACCAATTCCGTTTGCATAGGTGTTCCGGTTACGATCGCCTCTCGTTCACTCACGTAGACATTGACCTCGCTGCGCACGCCGAATTCACCGGGCAGATAAACGCCTGGCTCGATGGAAAAACAAGTACCCGGTAATACCCGCCGTTCGTCTTGCGTTTCCAAGCCGTCCATGTTGGCGCCGTTGCCGTGCACTTCTTCGCCGATCGAGTGCCCTGTGCGATGTACGAAATAATCGCCATAGCCAGCGTCGGTAATGACCTTGCGTGCAGCGGCGTCGACTTCATAGCCGTGGAACGATTGTTCTCTGCTGATCCGCTCTTTGACAAACGCAATGGCCGCATCACGAGCGTCGCGCACGAGCGTGAAAATTTCCTGGCAACGCGCAGGAATTTCATTGCCCATAAAGCCCGTCCAGGTATAGTCCGCGTATACACCGTCCGGCTCCTTTGCCCACAAATCGATCAAAACGAAATCACCAGGACGAATCACCCCGGAATCGGGCGCGGGCTCAAAATGGGGATCGGCGCTATGAGCATTGATCGCCACAATCGGCGGATGATTCGCCACCAAGCCGCGAGCGGCAAAATTCTGCAAAATAAACTGCTGCACGGCATATTCCGACACTGGCCTGTTTTGGCGAATATAGGCAAAAGCTTCATCGACCGTGGCGCGCACCCCAGCGGCGGCGCGCAGATGGCTCTGCCATTGCTCAGCGGACCAGACCGCCTCGAACCGCTGCACCAAGTCTGCTGAAGAAAACACTTCAACGCCGCACTGGCGCACCAGTTCAATGGTCCCAGCATCCACCCGGGACACATAGGGAATGGCGTTGCCTGGCGAATACTGCATCGCTACACGTCGTGCGCCGTGCAGTGTGTCAGCCAAAGCGGCATGGAGCTGTTGCCAGGAGAGAAACACTCGTTTGGCGCCAAGCAGCGCATCCAGCCGATGCGGTTCGACGCTGGATACGATCCCGGCGGGTTCTCCAGAACTGGGGATAAAATAATACCACCGTCGGGTCGAAATCTGTCTGGCGTCAAGCCCAAGAATCCGGTATGCTAGCGGGTCACTGCCACGGAAATCGCAAAACAACCACCCGTCTATTCCCTGTGGTCCTTCACGGCGCAGCGCGTCCTGAATTTCACGCAGACGTTGTTCCGTCATAGGCTTCTCCCTTTCTGTTGCGACGCTGGGAGCGAGGTGGTAATACTAGCGAGCGGAGGTTTAGAATGAAAGAAGGCATCCATCCGAATTACCAGAAGTGCGTTGTGGTATGCGCTTGTGGGAATACCTTTGAAACTCGTTCGACTGTACCAACGCTGCACCTTGATCTCTGTTCCCAATGTCATCCGTTCTACACCGGCAAACAGCGCCTGGTGGATACAGCAGGACGCGTTGAGCGTTTTCGCAGACGATACAGCAAAGTCGGCGACGCGGCCAAAGCGTAAGCAGCTCACTCCGGTTTTTCTGCTTCTATTCACTGACAATAGCAAGATGAGGGCGGTTCTCGAACCGCCTTTCTTTTCTCTGCAAGCGATCCGTCTCTAGATACAGCTTATGAGCGATACTTTACTCGATAAACTCACCGAAGTCGAAAAACGTTATCAAGAACTCGAGGAACTGCTGAGCCGCACGGAGGTCATCAGCAACTCCAAAGAGTACGCTCGTCTGGGGAAGGAACGGTCCGGGCTGGAAGAAATCGTCTCCTGTTTTCGTGAATGGCGCAAGACTAGCGAAGAGTTACAAGAAAATCAGCCACTACTCGACGATAGCGATCCAGCGGTACGCGAACTCGCGCAAGAAGAACAAAACATCCTGCAAGCGAAATATGTGCGCTTGGAAGAAGAGCTGCGTCTTTTGCTCATCCCCAAAGACCCGCTCGACGAGAAAAACGTCCTTTTGGAAATCCGTGCCGGCACCGGCGGAGAAGAAGCGAGTTTATTCGCCGCCAACTTGTTTCGCATGTACAACCGCTACGCGGAAACTCATCGCTGGCGTTTGGAAATCCTCAGCGCCAGTCCCACCGGTCTCGGCGGGTTCAAAGAAATCATCAGCATGATCGAAGGCCAGGGCGCCTACAGTCGCCTCAAATTTGAAGGGGGCGTGCACCGCGTCCAACGCGTGCCGGAAACGGAAGCCTCGGGTCGTATCCACACTTCCGCCGTCACCGTGGCCGTGCTTCCGGAAGCCGATGATGTGGATGTCCACATTGATGAGAAAGATTTGCGCATCGATGTATTCCGCTCTTCAGGCCCTGGTGGACAAAGCGTGAACACGACCGACTCCGCCGTACGCATCACGCATATTCCTTCGGGCATCGTAGTCTCGTGTCAGGACGAAAAATCACAGCACAAGAATAAAGCCAAAGGGCTCAAAATCCTGCGCGCCCGCTTGCTCGAACGCGCCCGCGAAGAGCAGCAAGCCGCCATTACCGCTTCACGCCGCAGCATGGTTGGCTCAGGAGACCGGTCGGAACGCATCCGCACCTACAACTTCCCGCAATCGCGCGTCACCGATCACCGCGTGAATCTGACACTACATACGCTGGAACGCGTGTTAGACGGAGAACTCGATCCGATCGTGGACGCGCTGGTGACCTCGTATCAAGCCGAAGCGCTCAAGGCGGCCAGTTAATTGTCGGCGCGTTGTTCTCAATCAGACCTCACCGCTTCGCGCATGGTAGAGATCCTTGCCCAGGCGGAAACTCTGTTGGCTGAACGGGGCATTGCAACAGCCCGTCTCGATGCCGAAGTGTTACTCGGCCACGTCCTGGGCACGACCCGTGCTGGTGTGTATGCACGCCTTGCCTCGTCATTGTCGCCGCACCAATGCAAACAATTTTGGAACCTCGTGCAGCACCGCACCCAGCGCGAACCGCTCCATTATCTCACCGGGGTGCGGGAATTTTGGTCGCTCGAATTTACTGTGACTCCCGAAGTCCTCATCCCTCGACCCGAAACCGAATTGCTCGTGGAGACAGGACTGCGGCTTCTTTCCCAAGCGCAGTCGCAGAGCGAGATTCATCGCCCGCGCATATTGGACATCGGCACGGGCAGCGGATGCATCGCGGTTGCGTTGGCAAAAGAAGTGCCCAACGCGGAACTCTGGGCTGTCGATATCTCAGAGGCTGCATTGACGGTTGCGCAGGGCAACACTCAATGTCACGGCGTCTCGGATCGTATCCATTTCCAACACAGTGACCTGTTTTCCGCGCTCTCTCCGGCAAACGAACAGTTTGACCTTATCGTGACGAATCCGCCGTACATCGCCCGGCCTAACCTGGCCACGCTCCAACCCGAGGTGCGCGATTGGGAGCCTCGTACGGCGCTCGACGGAGGCAATGACGGGCTCGATTTTTATCGACGCTTAGTCTGCGAAGCTCCTTCCTACCTTGGATCGAGTGGCGTGTTAGTTATGGAAGTCGGCGCCGGGCAAGCCGAGGACGTCCGCCTTCTCCTTCGCCGGCAACGCAACTTTTCAACGAGCGACAGCGTTCAAGACTACGCCGGTCATGAACGGGTCATAGTTGCGTATAAGGGAGAATTTCGCATAAGCTGAAGAAAGACTTTCAGCATTGGGGGTCTTTGGAGATTGTTTGGGGTGGAGGGCTGAGACATGGATACAATTGTGGTGCGGGGGGGAACGCCGCTGCGAGGAGACATTACGGTCAGCGGCGCGAAAAATGCGGCTCTGCCGCTGCTCTTTGCAACCTTATTAACCGAAGAAGAATGCCGCCTGAGCCGGGTTCCCAAACTCGCGGACACCAACACAACCTTGCGACTGCTTCGGGACCTCGGGGTGCAATACGACTGGGTCAACGACCATGAAGTCGCGCTGTCCTCACAACTTGTGCGCGATGTCGAAGCGCCGTACGATCTCGTCAAGACCATGCGCGCCTCGTTCCTCATCTTGGGGCCGTTGCTTGCTCGGTTTGGACGGGCGCGCGTCTCGACGCCGGGAGGCTGCGCGATTGGAGCCCGCCCCGTCAACATCCATCTCGATGGCATGCAACGGCTTGGCGCCTCCATCTGTTTATCTCAAGGGTACGTCGAGGCTGAGGCCAGTGAACTGCGGGGCGCGTATATCCCCCTGGACTTTCCTTCTGTCGGCGCCACGGAAAACCTCTTGATGGCGGCAACCCTCGCTAAAGGGGAAACGGTGATCGACAATGCGGCGCGCGAGCCCGAGGTTGTCGACCTGGCGCTGTTGCTCAGTGCGATGGGCGCGCGCATCGGCGGAGCGGGCACAAGCACCATCACGATTGCAGGTGTTCCCTCACTGCACGGCGCAGAGCACGTCGTCATTCCCGACCGTGTCGAAGCTGGCACGTTTCTAACGGCGGGAGCTATCACTTCGGGTGACGTGTTTGTGCGGGGCGCACGCGCGGACCATCTTGAGGCGCTCTTGCAGACGTTCGAGGAAACTGGCGTCCACTTCTCCGTGCATGAAGACGGCATCCGCGTGATCGGCAACGGACGCCCATCCAACATCCAGTTGACCACCTTACCCTACCCCGGCTTCCCAACCGACTTGCAAGCGCAGATCATGGCGCTGCTTTCGTTGGGAGTTGGTCAGAGCGTCATTACCGAAACCATTTTCGAGAATCGTTTTATGCACGCGCAGGAGCTGGTGCGTTTGGGGGCCGACATTCTTGTCCAGGGTAACACCGCCACAATTACCGGCGTGGCCTACCTGACCGGGGCACAGGTGATGGCGACGGACCTCCGCGCTAGTGTGTCGCTGCTGCTCGCCGGGCTCGCCGCCCAGGGTGAAACCGAAGTCTCTCGTGTATATCATCTTGACCGTGGCTACGAACGTATCGAAGAAAAACTTTCGCGCATCGGGGCCGATATTCGCCGCGTGAAAGGAACCTGACTCAAACTTGCATGTCCACCAAAAAACCTAACACCCGCGTCGTTTCGTTGTTAAAAACGACAGATCCATCTTGCCAGCGCCATCTCCGGCGGCTCTTTCTACGTGGCGAGAACGCGAGTGAGCAGATTGAAAAGAGTGTTCGCGACATCATCGCCCAGGTCAAACGACGCGGGGACCAGGCGGTGCGCGATTACACACACACCTTCGATCGTGTTCGTCTAACTCCACACACCTTCACCCTCTCAAAGGAAGAAATGGAGGCGGCGCTCACCCAGCTCTCGCGTGCGGAGCTAGCCGCGCTGCGAATCGCAGCGAAACGCATTACTACGTTTCATCGTAAACAACGGCAAACGAGCTGGTCGTATCGTGATGACCTTGGCGTCGCACTTGGGCAACGGATTGCGCCGTTGCAGCGGGTCGGGGTCTATGTTCCCGGCGGAAAAGCAGCGTACCCATCCTCGGTACTCATGAATGTTATCCCCGCCAAAGTCGCTGGCGTCAAAGAAATCATCGTCGCCTCTCCGCCCTCGCCGCAGGGCTATCATCCAGGCATCCTCGCCGCAGCTCATATCGCGGGAGCCGACGCTTTTTTCTGCGTCGGTGGGGCACAAGCTGTAGCCGCGTTAGCCTATGGCACGAAAACCATTCCACGCGTTGATAAGATTGTGGGTCCAGGAAACATTTATGTCGCCACGGCGAAACGGTTAGTCTTCGGTCAAGTAGATATTGACATGATCGCGGGGCCCAGCGAGGTCCTGGTTATTGCAGATGACAGCGCCTCGCCCCGGGATGTAGCGGCGGATATGCTCTCGCAAGCAGAGCATGACGAACAGGCAGCGCCTCTATGTGTGACCACTTCGGAAACTTTAGCTGCCGCTATCGTGCAAGCGATTGGCGATCAGCTCGCCCATTTACAGCGCAGCAGTATTGCCTCAGCAGCGATGCGCCAACAAGGGGCTGTGATTGTAGCGCGTGACCGAGTCGAGGTTATCGCCCTCGCGAACGCAATGGCCCCGGAGCATCTCGAACTGGCTGTTCAAAACCCACGCTCGTGGCTGTCGGAGTTGCATCATGCCGGAGCTATTTTCCTGGGGCATCTGTCGACCGAGCCGTTTGGCGACTACATTGCCGGTCCGAATCACGTGCTTCCGACGGGTGGTACAGCTCGCTTTTCCTCGCCCTTAGGCGTGTACGACTTTCTCAAACGCACCAATATTATCGAGGCTTCGCCACGAGCCATGACCAGACTCGGTCCACATATCGCTCGCCTAGCCGAGATGGAGGGGCTTGAGGCGCACGCGCGCGCCGTGCAGTATCGCCTGAGCAATGGTTCGCACTAGGCAGCGAGCGCGTCCGTTCGTATAATGCCGTCCAGGAAAGCGAACCGATGGCGTTTCTGGAAGTCGTAGATAAAATCAGTGTACTGCTGCGCAGTCGAGGGCGGCTCTCCTATCGCGCCCTGAAGCTGGAATTTGCTCTGAATGACGAGCAATTGGAAGCGCTCAAAGATGAACTGCTCTTTGTTCACCCGGAGATTGCTGAGGAAGCCGGTCGGGGCCTGGTGTGGACAGAGGCTTCACTCGTTCCACGTTCCACCCAACCCCCGGACCCCGACTGTGAGACTGAAAGACTGCGTGACGCTCGACGCGCCGAAGGCGAGCGGCGGCAGTTGACCGTTATGTTCTGCGACTTGGTGGGCTCCACGATACTGTCCACCCAACTCGATCCTGAGGACTACCACACAGTCGTACAACGCTATCATCAGACCTGCGAGGCAGTGATTCAGCGCTACGGCGGCTTTGTGCCCCAACATCTCGGCGATGGCTTACTCATCTACTTTGGCTATCCCACTGCACACGAAGACGATGCTCAGCGTGCGGTGCGCACAGCCTTGGGAATCGTCGCAGCGATTCAGCGCCTGTCTTTTCCAACCGTCCAGTTGCCGAAACCGCTGCAGGTGCGCATTGGCATTCACACGGGTCCTGTGGTCATTGGTGAAATCGGGAGTAGCGAGAAGCGGGAGATGCTGGCGCTGGGCGAGACGCCCAATCTGGCCGCGCGAGTGCAAGGAGTCGCCGCACCCAACACGGTGGCCTTGAGTGCGGTGACGCAGCGTCTCGTACAAGGCTTGTTCGAGTACGAAGACCTGGGGCCGCACGAGCTGAAAGGGTTCGCGACGCCTGTGGCCGTGTATCGCGTGGGGCAAGAGAGTGCTGCGCAGAGCCGTTTTGACGCGGCGGTTCGTGGTGGTTTAACGCCACTGGTCGGGCGGGAAGAAGAACTAGGCCTCTTGCAACAGCGGTGGGCGCAAGCCAAAATAGGCTCCGGCCACGTAGTGCTGGTGAGCGGCGAGCCCGGCATCGGCAAGTCTCGCTTGGTGCAGGAGCTGAAAGAGCAGGTCAGCACCGAAGGCGCCACCCGCATCGAGTTTCACTGCTCGCCCTATCACCAGAACAGCACCCTCTATCCGATCATCGATCATCTCCAGCGCCTGCTCCAGTTTACACGGGAAGATACGCCCACGACGAAGTTGGAGAAACTCCGGAACACGCTAGACCGCTATCGCTTCCCTCAAGCAGAAACCTTCCTACTCTTCGCGGCCCTGTTGTCGCTGCCGCATCCTGAAGGCTGCCCACCGATCACAGGCAGTCCACAAAAGCAGAAAGAGAAGACGCAATCTGCGCTGGTAGCGTGGCTGATCGAGGAAGCGGAACAGCAACCAATCTGCACCGTCTGGGAAGATTTACACTGGGCTGATCCCTCGACATTGGAGGTGCTCACACTGCTACTCGATCAAGCGCCCACGACGAGGACGTTGACGCTGCTCACCACTCGCCCGGAGTTCACGTCCTCCTGGGGGGCACGTTCGTATCTCACGCAACTGACGCTCAGTCGCTTGGAGCGCAGTCAGGTTGAGGTGATGGTGGAGCGAGTCGCGGCAAGCAACACCCTGCCAGTGTAGGTCGTGCAGCAGATTGTCACCAAGACCGACGGCGTGCCGTTGTTTGTGGAAGAGTTGACGAAGAGTGTCGTGGAACAACACGGAGGGGCGAAAGATATTTCGCCTTTCCACCTTGGCATTCCGGCCACGTTGCAGGATGCGTTGATGGCCAGGTTGGATCGGTTAGCGCCGGTGCGAGAGATCGCCCAACTGGGCGCAATCCTCGGGCGCGAGTTCAGCTATGAACTGCTGCACGCCGTCGCCAACCAAGATGAAAGCCGCTTACGGCAGGGGCTACGGCAGTTAGTCGAGGCCGAGCTCCTCTACCAGCGCGGTCTGCCACCGCACGCAACGTATCTCTTCAAGCACGCGCTGATTCAGGACACGGCCTATCAATCGTTACTGAAGAGGCGTCGTCAGCAGCTTCATCGACACATCGCCCACGTGTTGGAAACGCAATTCGCAGAAACCAAAGAGACGCAGCCCGAACTCTTGGCCCACCACTACACCGAAGCGGGGCTCATAGAACAAGCAATTCCTTACTGGCAAAAGGCCGGTAAGCGAGCCACTCAGCGCTCGGCCTACGTAGAAGCAGTTGCTCATCTCACTAAAGGGCTGGGACTGCTCAAGACTCTGACAAATACTCCCGAGCACGTCCAGCAAGAGCTTACCTTACAACTCTCTCTCAATGATGCCCTGTTCGCTGTTAAGGGTTATGCAGCCCCGGACGCAGAAAAAGCGGTGACTCGGGCCCGGGAACTGTGCCAGCAGTTGGGTGAGACTCCCCAGCTCTTCTCAATGCTGGTTAGTCTGTGGACGTTTTATTATATCCGAGGGCAGGTACAGACGGCGCATGAGCTGGCGAAGCAGATGATGCATCTGGCCCAGAGCAGCCAAGGTCAATACCTTCTCGCCCTAGCTCACTTTGCACTAGGGTGTACGTTGTACCAGGTTGGAGATTTGACCTCGGCATGGCTGCACTTGGAACAGGCAATTGAGCTGTACGATCCTCAGAAGCATCCCCTCGGTTCGGTTGACCTGCGGATAGGATGTTTATCGTTTGCAGCCTGGACCTTGTGGAATCTGGGCTATCCAGAGCAGGCCTTGCAGCGGAGTCAGGAGGCGGTGGCTGTGGCCGAAGGGCTGTCTCACCCCCTTAGTCTGGCATTTGCTTTGGGAAATGCTGCTTCGTTTCATATTCGCTGCCGAGAAGGACAACTTGCCCGAGAGCGTGCAGAGGCGACCATCGAGCTTTGTACCGAACAGGGGTTCCCGTATTGGTTGGTGGTTGGAACGATATGGCGGGGTGGGGCTCAGACCCAGCAAGGGCAGGAAGAAGAAGGCATTACACAGATACGCCAAGGCCTGGATGATCACCGAGTTCTAGGGGAAGAATCGGGACTGACATCAGGTTTTGCCCCGCTAGCCGAAGCCTATGGAAAAGTAGGACAGATAGAGGAAGGGCTGACTATATTGGCCGAGGCACTGGCCCACGTTGACAAAACAGGGGAGCGATTTTACGAGGCCGAGTTGTATCGGATCAAAGGCGAGCTTACGCTTGAGTCGCGGGTCGAAAGTCACAAGTCCAAAGTTGAAGAAGCTGAAGCAGACTTCCTGAAGGCCATTGAAATCGCACGAAGGCAACAAGCCAAGTCGTTAGAGCTGCGGGCAACGGTGAGTCTCGCACGATTGTGGCAACAGCAAGGCAAGCAAGCCGAAGCCTGCTCTATGTTGTCCACAATTTACCACTGGTTCACCGAAGGCTTTGACACAAAAGATTTGCAAGACGCGAAGGCGTTACTAGAGGAGTTAGAAGAGGGAGGTCGATAAAGGTCTCGCTGACGACGTGGCGACCCAGCAAATTGAAGTAGCGGCCTCATAAGACTTCCACGGATCACGGGGATAAGAACTCCTACAACTGCTCTAGCCCCCGTTGTGAAAATCGACGAGACTCTGCACTATCGTCTCAATGGAAACGAACATGCGTAAAGCAGACCTGCATCGCAAGACCAACGAAACCGATATTCACATCAGCCTCAACCTTGACGGCGAAGGACAATATCAAATCGCCACCGGCGTGCCGTTCCTCAACCACATGCTTGAACTGTTCACTCGTCACGGCTTTTTCGATTTGATGGTGCAAGCTACGGGCGATGTGGACATAGACGACCATCACACGGTTGAAGATGTGGGGCTCGCGCTTGGCCAAGCCTTTCGCGAGGCGCTCGGTGATAAAAAGGGGATTCGCCGCTTCGGCGAGGCCACGGTGCCGCTCGACGAAGCGTTGGTCTCCTGCGTGGTGGACCTCAGCGGGCGACCGTTTCTCGTTTATAATCTACAAATTAAACAAGAAAAAGTTGGCGCCTTTGCCGTGGAGTTGATCCACGATTTTTTCCTTGCCTTTAGCAACCAGTTAGCGATTAACCTTCATTTCAACATGACGCAAGGACGCAACCCGCATCATATTATCGAAGCCGGGTTCAAAGCATTCGCGCGCGCCATGAGTAGCGCCGTGCAGGACGATCCCCGGGTCAAAGGCGTGCTGTCCACCAAGGGAACACTGTAAAAGCCTCACCAAAAAAGAGTGGAGGAGGCGTGCGTGCTTCAGATGTGGAGCACGCACGGGCTTTCATAGAGACTTCAGAGAGAAAAGAAAGACAACACCCTACACGTTGGCGAAGTGAGGCATCACTTCTTCCATCAGCATTCGCTGCGAATTGGCCCAACCTTGGTTGTTCTCCAATTGATCGAAGCTGAGGACCAACAAGCAGCCAAAGCCGCCGGTTTCTTGCTGCATATCTCCGAGTTTATTCACAATAGTTTTGGGCGAGCCCACCAACCAGCAGTGGTCCGCTAAGTATTCGATGGTGACGTCAGAGTCCGGCACTTCCGGATGATGTTTGTAGAGACTGACCATACCGAATGATTTGAACAGCGGCAGGAGATATTCTCGGTACACGCGCCCCAGCATGCCATTGATCGCTCTATCGCGGGCTTCTTTATCCGTTTCTGCAATGTAGACCTCGCGAGAGATGCGCCAATCCGCCCGGCTCGGCGCTTTCCCGGTTTTTTCCGCCCCATCGAGAACAGCTTGCCAATGCGTTTTCAGGTAGCTGCCGCTCAACGCAATGCTCAACGGCATAAAGCCATGCTCGCCAGCAAATTTCAGCGTGTCCGATCGCGGCGTGAGACCAGCAATGCCAATCGGCGGATGCGGCTTCTGGAAAGGACGAATGTGAAACTTCAACGTGTCTAACATCGTGTCGATACGATTCATGGACCAATACTGGCCATGATACTCGAACGGTTCCGTACTCTCCCAGAGCTTCAGAATGATGTCCAGCGCTTCCAAGGTCATCTTGCGATTTTCACCGCCTGCCCCATCGACGTTGAACAATTTCCAGTCGCTGGGCAAACCGCTGGTGCCCACGCCAAACATGAAGCGTCCCTGAGCCATGTGGTCCAAGAACGCCACGCGATGCGCGAGTTCTACTGGATGATGATACGGCAACAAATGCGCCCCGGGGCAGAGTTTTATGTTTTTCGTTCGTAAAATCGCTTGCGCAATCAGCAGATCAGGAGCAGGATTCGGCTCCCATGGGGCCGTGAAATGTTCACCGATCCACGCTTCATGAAAACCAAGCTTGTCGCACAGTTCGAGATGTTCCAGATCCCAAACATGACCAGCGTAAAAATCTCTTTCTGGCGGGTGTGAGGGCATCATGAAGACACCAGCTTTCATAGAACCTCCTTACTCGTTCTTTCTCAACCAAGAAACAAAATAGACCAATTGCCAGTGACGCCGCTCAGAGCGCCTCGAAAGGGCAAGCGTATATCCAGCCGCGTCAGTTGTACCATCCCTCCCCACATGGGGCAAGGAAAGGCAGGACACGCCGCGGTCATGTTCGCAGCAACACTTTGAGGACGCCAGGCCGCGCGGCATGTCGCACAGCCGCCGCGCCATCCGTCAGGGAAAAGACTTTGCTGATCAGAGGAGACACAGAAACCTTCCCTTGCGCTAAGGCACGCAACGCCGGCGGGAACGGACCGCAACGAGAACCCACCACGGTCACTTCGTTAATCACCAGCGGGGCCAGCGACACATTGTGATCTTGCGCCACTGTACTTTTCAACACGAGCACGCCGCGTGGACGAACCGTTTCCATGGCCAAGGCGAGCCCAGCCGTGGAGCCCGTCGCCTCCACCACGACATCGACTTGACAAGGGCGCCACTGCGAAAGCAACATCGTCTGTATCCCTCTCTGACGCAGCAGATGAAGTTTCTCCTGATGCTTGCCTACAACCGTGACCTGCGCCCCGGCGCTCTGCAGTACTTGGGCGCATAAGAGGCCGAGTTTTCCATCACCAAGCACCACCACATCCGTTTCTGGCAATACCTGCAACTGTTCTAAAATTTCAAAAGCCGCAGCTAGAGGCTCAGTGAATACCGCTTCTTCATCCGCCACCTCATCCGGCACGACATGTAAATTCGTAACTGGCGCGAGGAGATATTCGGCGAAGCTGCCGTCGGCATTGAGAATGCCCAGCACCCGTCGGGTGGGACAGTGTCGCCCTATTCCGCGCCGACACGCCTCGCAGGTCCCGCACGCAAAGTTGATTTCGCCCACCACTCGTTTGCCGATCATTTTGCTGGGCCCTTCACACACTTCTCCGACGAATTCGTGCCCCGGCACTCCGCGAAAGTTCATGTAGCCTCGGAAAATTTGTAAGTCTGTTGAACAGATCCCGGCAAGACGCACCCGCACCACCGCCATCTCCGGGGCTCCTTGAGGGACCGCATATTTTCTTTGAAGCCGCAGCCTGGCCCCATCCCAATGCAGTGCTTGCATCACTAAGAGTTCCTCCTTCATACCCATAAAACGTGCAGAATCGTTTGACAACTCTCCTATTCGAGGAGAATAATGACGCCGATGAGAGAGCGGAGGATTTTCGGTGAAGTTCTACGACGTTGTCAACCAAGCAATTGCCCTGCTCCAACGCGAAGGGCGAGTGTCCTATCGGGCCTTGAAACGCGAGTTCGACCTGGATGGGAGAAGCCGAACTCTACCGCCTCAAAGGGGAACTGCAGATGGCGCTGCAAAAGCGAAAGATAGTATATAGTGGGTCAAGAAAGGAGTCGCTCAACCATGGTAGCCGTGCTCCACAGATCTCCTGAAGTGCAAGTTATTGAATCGCAAGAAGAGCGCCCCATCGCAGAGTGGCAAGAACTCTACCCAGACGTTTGGCTGCTACTGGAAGTGACTGAGGAAGACGCCTGGGAAATCTATAAAGCCCGTCTCATCGCCATCTCGCCGGTAGATATGGATCTTGTACCTCTTTGGCAAGAATATCAACGTAAAGGAAAAATCACGGGTATGTTTCACGGCGTCTACACAGAGCCCGGACCGACGGGGATTGCCTAAGATGCCGCGAAACTGGGCTGCATTTCAACCGAATCGTCTGCCAATCATTGCCATGAAGGTGGGAACGAATCGCCTCTCCACCTTGGTAGACACCGGGGCGGCACGAAGCCTCATCACTCCGACCGTCGCCACAGGGCTGGGCCTTCAAGTTACAGGGACAGATACCATCGTTGGGGTCACAGGAGTCACCACCACGGTACCGCTGGTTCAGATTATTGGCGCGAGGATTGGGGAAGTCGAATTCCCGCCATTTGAAGCGGGCGTGCTTGAACTCAGCCATTTACGGTTCGGTATGCAAGCCATATTCGGCGTGAATGTCTTCGCCGGCAGACGACTGCAGATCGATTTCGGCGAAGGGCGAGTGTACATATTCTCGTGAGAAGGATTGTCGAACAAACAGAAAAGTAGGGATATGGATTTTGCTGACGTTTTGGACAAAGTACTGGTGCTCTTGCAACAACAAGGGCGCGCGTCGTACCGGGCGCTGAAACTCCGCTTTCAGTTGGATGATGAATTTCTCGCGAGCCTCAAAGAAGAACTCCTCTTTGCCCATGCCGAACACGTCAAAGAAGAAGGTCCAGGCTTGGTGTGGCTCGGCGCGACGCCAGTTCAAAGTTCCACGTTCCAGGTTCAAAGTCTTCCCCAACCTCTAACCCCTAGCACCCAATCCCCAGCAGAGCGGCGGCAGTTGACCGTCCTGTTCTGCGATCTGGTAGGCTCCACGGCCTTGTCCGCCCAACTGGACCCCGAAGACTACCAAGCGGTAGTCCAGCACTATCATGCTACCTGCGACGTGGTCATCGCCCGCTACGAGGGCCATGTGGCCCAACATCTCGGCGATGGCATACTTGTCTACTTCGGCTATCCCGCCGCGCATGAGGATGACGCCCGTCGCGCCGTGCGCACCAGCTTGGAGATTGTCACTACCGTCAATACCCAGTGCTCTGCCCCGTTGCCTACCGGCTCGCAGCCGCTACAAGTCCGCATTGGCATCCATACCGGCCTCGTGGTCGTAGGAGATATCGGGGCGCCAGGGCGCACGGAACAACTCGCACTAGGCGAGACCCCCAACGTGGCCGCTCGGTTGCAGGGGCTGGCTGAACCTAACACCGTGCTTCTCAGCGCGGCTACGCATCGCCTCATCAACCGCCACTTTGAATGTCAGCCGTTCGGCTCGCACCTGCTTAAAGGGCTCGATACGCCGCTGGCCGTCTACCATGTGCAGAGTGAACGATCCCACGGGACTTTCACGGGACACGCCACGCCGTTGGTGGGACGCGAGCAAGAAGTGGGCTTGCTCCAAGAGCGTTGGGAACAAGTGAAAGACGGTCGCGGGCAGGTGGTGCTCCTGACCGGAGAGCCTGGCATCGGCAAATCGCGGCTGACACAAACGCTCACTGACCAGGTGAGCAGCGAAGGGTCGTTAGCACTGGAAACTCGTTGTTCGCCGTATCATCAGAACAGCGCCTTCTATCCACTCATTGACGCCATACAACGGGCGCTGTTGTTCCAGAGAGATGACACGGTTATGGCTAAAGTTGACAAACTGGAGCGCATGTTAGCACTCTACAACATGCAAGACACCCTACCCTTGTTTGCTGCCCTGCTTTCATTGCCGCTGCCGGACACAACGCCGTCATTAAATTTGACGCCGCAGAAGCAGAAAGAGCGGACGATTGCCGCAATGGTGCAGTGGTGGTTGACGCAGGCTGAACGGCAAGCCACGATGGCGATCTGGGAAGACCTGCATTGGGCCGATCCCTCCACCCTGGAGTTCTTGACGCTCCTCCTCGAACAAGTCCCTACCAGTCGCTTGTTCATTCTGCTGACCGCCCGGCCTGAGTTTGTCTCGCCCTGGCCACCCCGTTCGCATATCGTCACCTTGACGCTCAATCGTTTGGGCCGTCGGCAAACCGAAGCGATGATCGCACAGGTAGCGGCAGGCACGCCGTTGCTTGCCGAGATGCTTGACCAGATTCGCCGGAAAACCGATGGAGTGCCATTGTTCGTAGAGGAGTTGACCAAGAGTGTCCTAGAGACCATCGGGGCGCAGCCTGCTGGACCGCTCCAATTGGCCATTCCCGCCACACTACAGGATTCGTTAATGGCGCGGCTCGATCGGCTCAACACCGCCAAGGAGATTGCCCAGCTCGGAGCCACGTTGGGGCGTGAGTTCTCCTATGAGCTGCTCCGAGCGGTGTCGCAACAACCGGAAGAGACCTTACAGCAAGGCTTACGGCAGCTCGTAGATAGTGAGCTCGTCTATCAGCGGGGTACGCTGCCCCAGGCTATCTACATTTTCAAGCATGCCCTCATCCAAGACACAGCGTATCAATCGCTGCTCAGGAGCACGCGGGTGCAGTATCACCAACATATCGCCCAAGTGCTGGAAGACCGCTTCCCTGAAACGAAGGACAATCAGCCTGAATTTCTTGCCCATCACTATACGGAAGCGGTACTACTCGAACAGGCGATTCCTTACTGGCAAAAGGCCGGTGAGAAAGCGGTGGAGCGTTCTGCGTATGCGGAAGCGATTAGCCACATTACCAAAGGGCTTGAGTTGTTGAGTGCCCTTCCAGATACCACGGAACGAACGCAGCAAGAATTAACTCTGCAATTTGCTCTCGGCAGCCCACTCATAGCTACTAAAGGCTATACCGCTCAAGAAGTAGAAAAAGCTTATGTCCGGATGCTGGAGCTGAGCCGACAAATAGGAGAGGCCCCTCAGATTATTCTCGCTTTGTGGGGGATGTGTGTGTTTTATGTATCGCGTGCAGAACTCGGAACCGCGCGTGAGCTGGCAGAGGAGTGCCTGATTGTGGCCGAAAGTGTACACAATCCAACATTTCTTCTCCTCGCTCACCACGTATTAGGCGTTGCTGCCTCTGACATGGGGGAGATTATTCTGGGTCGAACGCATCTCGAAGAGGGAACGGCTCTTTACGACCCTCGCCTGCATCATTCCAGTGGCTTTATCTACGGGCAGGACCTTGGGGTGGTGTGCCTTTGCCATTGTGCGATTACGCTGTGGTTACTGGGCTATCCGGATCAAGCCTTGCAGAAAAGTCGGACAGCATTGACCTTAGCTCAGGAGCTCGCCCACCCAAATAGTTTAGCTTATGCTTCGTATTTTCTTGTGTGGCTCTCTCAACTTCGCCGAGATAGCAAAGCGGCCCAAGAACAGACTGAAAGGCTACTCACACTCTGTGCCGAGCAGGGAATTCCATTTTTTCACACGATGGGATCTATCCTTCGAGGGTGGACACTTATGGTGCGCGACCAAACAGAGGAAGGAATTTCTCATATACAGCAAGGTCTAATCGAGTACCGAGGCATGGGTGCAGGGATATTGGGACCACACTTTCTTGCACTTTTATCCGAAGCATATGCCAAGGTGGGGAGAACGAAAGAAGGATTGGACTTGCTGAGCGAAGCACTGAGCACAGTAAACAAGACCAAAGAACGTTGGTACGAAGCCGAACTCTACCGGCTCAAAGGCGAGCTGCTGCTGGCGCAGGCGGAGAAAGTAAGAGCGAGCAAGTCAGCAGGTGAAGAACACTGCTTGAGCAGCGAACCGCAGGACAGAAAAGCGTAGGCGGAACACGACATGATTCAGGAGCGCGTGAGAGAAACTGCCGCAAAGAAGTTGTTATTCCTTCCTCATGCGATCCGACAGATGAATAAACCAGAACGAATGATTTCTCCAACAGAAGTGCGAGAAGTCATTCTGCAAGGCGTGATCATCGAGGACTACCCTGAAGATGTGCGAGGCCACAGTTGTTTGATGACGGGACAAACAAGCCAGAGTCGGACAATTCATGTAGTTTGCTCACCTAAAGACGAGTATCTTGCTATCATTACCGCGTACATTCCAGACGCTGCAGAGTGGACTGAAGAGGGTCAGCGGCGCAGAAAGGAGGCGTCATGAAATGTTTTCATTGTCAAGCTGAATTACGCAAAGGAACCGCAACATTTACCGACAGTCGCAACGGGTATGTGCTGGTGTTACAAGACTTGCCAGCGTGGGTTTGTCCTCAATGTGGGGAGCCGCTGTTTGAAGAGCCCGCCGTTCAGGGCATTCAAGATGTCCTTCACACGCTAGACAAGCAAGTAGAAAAGTTGCGTCACGCTGCATAAAGGAGGACTCACCATGGACGCTGAAATTATCAAGACGGAAATAAAAGACTACGTCGCCACCGTCACCATCGATCGTCCGCCGGTCAACGCTATGAACCGCCAGATGCTCGATGAAATTCAGGCGGCGTTTGACGCTTTAAACAATCGTGCGGACGTGCGAGCAGCGGTGTTCATCGGCGCGGGGAAATGCTTCTGCGCGGGAGCGGATATGAAGGCGCGCTCGGCTTCGCTGGAAGGCGCGCAACAAGCGCCGCGCCCCGGCGCGATGTGGGCGCATTCACGCGCGGCGCGTGAAGCCTTTAACTCGATTTTGGAATGCTCCGTACCGGTTATCGGCGCGATCAACGGTCCGGCCTTGGGCGGCGGATTGGCGCTGGCGGCCTCGTGCGATATGCTCATTGCTTCGGAGAACGCGCTCATCGGTCTGCCTGAGATCGACGTGGGGCTCTTAGGAGGCGGTCGTCATTGTCAACGCTTGTTCGGCGTCTACAAGGCCCGGAAGATGATGTACACGGGTGAACGCGTGGGAGCGGCGGAATTGTATCGACGCGGCATCGTCGAAAAAGTGGTCGCCCCGGACAAACTCTTGGAGGAAGCGCAGGCCCTGGCGCGGAATATCGCCGAGAAGAGTCCGCTGGCCGTGCGCCTTGCCAAGCACGCCATGAACACGATCGAGTTCATGGACCTGCGTGACGGCTACCGCTTCGAGCAGAATATGACGCACGACCTCAGCGGCAGTGAAGACGCCAAGGAGGCGGCGCGCGCCTTCGTGGAAAAGCGCAAACCTAATTTTCAGGGACGATAGGAAACGTCAACGTCTGCGTCTCCAAATGCGTCGGAGTCAGCAGTTGTGGTTCAGCAGGGCGCCCCAGCCAATGTGCAAACGCGAACTCAGTCTGTCCCGCTTCTTCAGTGATTTCTAATCGTCGCGGACGATAGTAGCCTGGCGCAATTTCTTGAAAGTCGAGGAACCGCGCCGTTTTCTCTTTTCCCTTCACCGTTGAGCGAATGGCGGTGATGAGATACGTTGCGCCCCGTTTCTGCAAAGAAAACACTGAACGTTCATAAGGCGCCATCGTACTCGCCGGCAGAGGGGCTCCTTCGATAACCGGCGCTTGTTCATTCGCGTCAAGGAACTGATAGCGATAGTCCCCAAGATCTTGAATGGCGGTGAGATCGTAAAAAAACATGTGACTCTGCAGCAAGGGATCATCAGGTTGGAAGGGTACGATACGAACGCGGCGCAACGCCGGTAGATACAGCCACTGCGTGGCAGGGGAGAGTGCGGTTCTTCTGAGCAGATAGCGCTGGTCGTTGTGCAAGGCGGACTCTCCAGTCGAATTGACCGCCGTCTTGAAATCGAGCCGCACCGCCTCGGTCTGGCTGGCGTCATCCCAAAGTTTTCCCATCACAAATGGGTAGACGCGTTTCAGCGTTTCACCACGAGTGATGATCATTTCTCCTTCTGTGAGCTCAGCAGGAAGACTCAACTGTTGGCGCGCTAGCCCGATGACTTCTTGCGCCGTCGGGGCCGCTAGCCCAGACGAGCATGGGAGTAAAATCCCCAACACGAGTACGAAGCGGCAGAAAATCCTTTTCATAACCCTTCTCCTTTTGCGTTACACAAGCAGGCAGTAGCGCCGCCATCAGCAACAGGGACCCCACGGCGCACGCTATTAACATCACCCCCATCATCCAGCCCAATTGCTGCACCGGTAGAAAATGCGAGCTCATCAATGGCAGGAAGCAACAGGCATTCAAAAGGCAATCGGCCATGATGACCTTCCCTTCGATCTTCAGCGTCTTACGGAGTGCATCCTGTGGCGTAAAAGCGCCAAGCATTTTTTGATAGGTCAGCACGAGATACAAACTAAAATCCGTGGCGGCATTAATCGCTAGGGCGCCGATCGAAGCAGTCGCCATGTCCAGGGGGATCTGTAGGAGCCACATGAGGAGCCCCATCACTCCGGTTGCAAAGAACAACGGCAGCGACATTAGAAGCCCGCCCCGTAGCGGCGCAAGCTGCGCACTGGAGAGCCGCCGATTCGAGCGCCATAGCAGGACACCGCAGATCAACGCGATCCCAAACTGCGAAGTAAAAATGTTTGCGACCTTTCCTTCACGCACATATTTATCGACCTGCGGATAGAGGGCGGCTTTGTTGAACGCGTTGACATTCAAGTCGGGAAAGGACCGACGCGCCAGTGCAAGTATGGCGTCACGAAAGCGTCCCAACTCCACACTATCATCAGTGCCATACGAAACGGAAATCCGCACGCCGCCGGGGAAATAGAGTTGCTGCTGCATCTCCAATGAGAGCCGATTCTCGATCAGAAAAAACGCGGCTGCCACTTCCTCGGAAGTTTCTGGGAACGGCTTCTTAAAGGATTCTTGGGCGATTTGCCGCACCGTTCCCAAGATGGACGAGGTTTCGCGACTCCCAGGAACGTCCTTAATCTGCGTTTGCAACTCCCACGCACGCGCTAGAAACTGTGGATCGGTAATGCCAGCTCCATGACGCGGCTCGACCAGCAAATCGAGAAATTCAAAGCCGACATTCCCGTCTCGATTCAGGAAGCGCGCTTCGCGCTCCACCGAGGTCCCTCGAATAAATTCCAACGCTCGCGTATGACTTGGCACCTCTCCTCGCCAAAAGACCACGGCGACAAAAGCAAACAGCGCAATTGTCCCGACCAGAATGCCCCCCTTGCGCCATCCGTGAGTCAGCCACACAGCGGCGCGTACGCAACTCAAGCACAAACGCTCACACCAAGCCGTCAGCTTTTGCCACAAAAGCAACAACACAGAGAGTCCCAACCCATGCTCAGAACAGAGAGCGGCTAATTGCGACGCTGCTTGCTGTTCTTTCAACGTTTGCGAAGCTGTCAACAGATCAAAGGCTGGCAAAAACACAACGGCCAGAAGCACGAGCCAGATGACGCCTATCGTTGCGGCCACGCCAAGCTCGCGAATTGGCTTCAGCCCAAATGACCATAACGTGGCAAAGCCAAACGCAGAGATTGCAGCAGTGGTCAGAATAAGTCCATCGACTTCGCACGCGCGCCGCCATCCTTCCCTGCGGTCATCGGTTTCAGTTTCCTCTAGCGCGGAGAATTTATGCAGGGCGAAACTCGTGCCTTGAACAATGACGCTCGCGTACGCAAGCAACGAGAACACGCGCTCAGGCACGCCGAGCAACCCCATAGTCCCGCGTGTCCACACGAATCCGCCAATCACCATGACGCCGACGCCAAGGCAGGCAGCCCGAAGCGACCCCAACGTCGCCCAGAAAATAGGAAGTGTGAAAGCAACCCCAAGAAAGACGAGCGAAAGGATGTCAACATTTAAACCTTGGTCGATCAGGCCACGCCCCATCGTCCAGCCGCTCACTTCCAGGTTAGAGTCCTGCGGAGTGATATCCTTTTTCCACAACCACTCCCACCACGGGATGCTGCGCCCTTCGAGAAATTCAACCGTGCGACGAAACTCTTGTATTTCGTCATACCCCGGCGGCAAATAGCGCACGACCGACGTCCAAGAAAAATCCTTCGCGACCAGTAGGCCAAAGACACTCGCATCCCCCGTAACCTGCTTTTTCCATTCGCTCGTTTGCGGCTGTGAGTCAAACAAGGCGACAGCAGTTTTTGTCACATACGGGTCATCGAGTAACGTCTCTCCAGTGTCATGATACGCGGGCGTCGTCGCCAGGCTCAGAATCGTCTCACCAAAAGTGTGCTGCGCCGCACGCGTGAGGCGAATAATCTTCTCCGCATCTGCTTGTGAACGGAGGCCGCCATGGAGCACGAAGGGAATAAATTCTCTGCCGCCGAACCCTTCACGTACTTTGTCCTGCACGTACAGGTCCATGCTCCGAAACGGGTCATCCTCGCGGAGAATGACGTCTCGATCGAGAATACCGCTCTTTTTTACTTGGGTGTTGCCCCATATGAAAACAGCGGTCAACAGGAAGAAACACGAGACGATTGCAACGGGATATCGCAGCGTCCAAGAGTAAAGAGCACGTGGTTTCATAGCGTATTCCTAATTTGCGCTAGAAGGAGATCTCGTCCTGGATCTCCACTGTGGCGGGAAGAGCGGAAGGTCTCCCCAGAGTAATAGGAACTGGCGCGTGTGGCATGCCAAACTGTCGATTCAGCAGATCATAATACGACTCGTTCATGCGGCGCATCAGCGTCTCATCGACGCGGGGACATGGGAGTAGATGCTCCGGGACACTGGCGCGAAAGTTTGTCGTGTCAAATGCTGGGCCATCCAGGAGATACGGCGCTTGAAATTGCGTCTTGCGGTTAAAGATACGTTCCAACCCTGACATCGGGTGCTGATCAAAAGCCAAGGGACTGACAAGCTCAATCCCCGAGACATTCAAGAGTCGCGAGGCTTGCGCGAAAAGGAAAGAAAGGAGCGGGGGCCGTTCGTTAGTGATGTTGAAAATCCAGTCGTCGTGCGACTGGCTCCGCGCGATACGCCACATCGACTCG
Source organism: uncultured Enterobacteriaceae bacterium (assembly GCA_964441775.1). GTDB lineage: Bacteria > Desulfobacterota > Binatia > Bin18 > Bin18 > SYOC01. Next base: position 87,416 of record CAYTVL010000011.1, on the reverse strand, counting down.
ACAACAAAGTCAACAGGAACGAGATTCAGTCGAACATCGGCGCCTGCTTTGATGCGGAGGTGGAGATTCCGATTAAAGCTGCCGCCTAAATTGATCTCCAAGTTATGCGTCAACAAATACAGCGTACGAAATACGTCGTAATAGCCTGTGAACCGCACTGCGCGCCCCGTGCGAGAGTGCCCAATAATAATGGACGGACGGAAAATGAAGAGCGGCAATTCCTCCTGGTAGCGAACCGTCCCCACGAGGCGTTCCGCTTCTTGCTTCGACCACTCGTAGCGATTGCGGAACCTGGTATCGGAAGAAGGTAAGGTCTCTCTGACTAACCCTTCGCGCAACGGGGCCGCATACGCCGTGCTGATATGGAACATAGGCGTTGATTGCCGCCGATTGCAGCGCCGGGCGAAATTGAGCATGTGCCGAGTGCCGGCGATATTTTGGGCCGCGATTTCTTCGGAATAACGTTCTTGAAATTTTAAACTTGCCGCGCAGTGCCAAATTTCATCAATTCCCTCAGCCAAAGCGTCTAGCTCCGCTTCGCTGAACCCAAGGCCCGGCGCGCTCACGTCTCCGGTGATCACCGACAGTTGCCCGCTCTCTCGGAACATTTCCACATCGTACATCCCAACAGCCTGTAACGTCTCCAGCAATCGCTCTGCCGCCGCCGGCCCACGCAACAACGCAACCACGCGTTCCCCTTGACGCAGTAAAAAATCAATGAGAAACGAGCCGAGAAAGCCGGTGCCGCCAGTCACTAACGCCGTCTTGCCCTGTGTCATTGTCATATCCTTTATGCTTTGCGGGCCACGAGGAGTCCATAAAAATAGATCGTGGGAATTAATTCAACAGAAGCAAAACCTACCTCTCGTAACAACGAGCGCATTTCCTCAACCGTGCGGCACTCACCGCCTGGACTGATGAGCAACAACAAGAGCGAGATGAAAGCGGCGTCGCCGGGAGAAGGGCCTTGATCTTTAAACGTCTCGTAAATCAGCAAATGTCCGCCAGACGGCAGGGCGGCAAAGGCTTTCGCCGCTAACATTTTGACCCGTTCTCGCGGCCAATCGTGCAGGATGCGCATCATCACGATGGTGTCGGCGCCCTGAGGCAGTTGGTCCTGGAAAAAGTTGCCCGCGTGCAACTGAATGCGAGAGGTCAGGTAGGACGGGTAGGTGTGCAGGAAACTCGTTGCTTCCTCACACACCTCGGGCAGGTCGAACAGCATTAATTCCAGGTCAGGAAACTGGGAGACGAGCGTCAAGCACAAGCGGCCATAGCCGCCGCCGACATCCATGACTCGCTGGCTCTCGGAGAAATCCCAGTACTGCGGCAACACCATGGCGGGCACTATGCTCGACTCATGCATGAGACCACTATACTGATCGGCTCTTTTTCGATCTTCTTCAAAAAAGTACGTATAGTCCCGGCTAATGGGGCGATTTTCGCACAGCGCGGTTTTCAAGTTGTCGCACGCCAGGTACAAATGATCAAACAACTGCACGTGCGGACCTTGAAAATCGGGACGTCCACGCACCAGCAGCGCTTCCGCCAGCGGAGTGTTGCGATACATTCCTCTGTCGCAGTTCAATAAATTAAGACTTACCAACGTATCGAGGAAAATGCGGCAGGGGCGCTCGGCGAAATGGAACCGGGATTGAATATCCGTGAACGTTCGCGGCTGGGCAGAGATCCACGTAAAGAGGTCTAACTCCACTCCCACTGCTAGCAGTTTGGACGTGAAAAACCCAGTCATCATCTGGAAGATGTTTTTCTCTGAAGCAGAAAAAACACTATCTTTCGCATCCATGCGCCGCACCTCGTATATGGAAGAAGATTTTTGACAGGTACTTCGGTGGTTGTTCAGGAGAGCAAATTTTCTGCCAGACGTCACAAAATGGACGGTCCTGATTCTTATGGGATTTCTGCGCACTCTAGGTCTTCGTAGGCCGTCAATCTGGCAATCCTTTCACGGTCAGCGTCAAAACCATAACGCCGTCAGTCTAGTCTTCGGCGAACCAAGAAGATTCTTTGACTCTCTTTTACGGAACAGAGTAATGTGTAAAAGTGAGAGGTAAGTTAGAGGAGGTAAAAAAGCAAAAACCGATGGGCACGAGCCGAAAAACAGAAAAGGAGCTTCTCGCTGAAGTTGAAAAGCTTCGCCGTCAAGTGGTGGAACTCCAACAGACCGTCATTGAGCGCCAAGGGGCAGAAGAAAAGCGTCAAGAAAGCGAGGAACGCTACCGCACGCTGATCGAACACACGTATGATTTTGTCATCGAAGCTTCTATCGACGGACGTTTCCTGTATGTCAGTTCGGATTACACTGAAACGTTAGGCTACGATCCTGACGAACTGCTTGGCAAGAATATCTTTGACGGCATTCATCCTGACGATGCGCTGACTGCGGTTGAAGCATTTAGCCGTGGGCTCATCGAACCGACCTCAGAACATGTTATCTTTCGCTACCGTCATAAAAATGGCGAGTGGCGGTGGTTCGAAAGCACAGGGCGCCTTTTTCACACTGCTACCGGGGAACCCCGGGCTATGATCGTCTCGCGTGACATCACGGAGCGCAAACAAGCAGAGGACGCCAAAGAAGAAGAGGGGAAAGTGTCGGGTGCGTTAGTGCGGGTTGGTGAAGAACTCAGCGCGTTACTAAACACCCCGGCCATCTTGGATCATCTCTGCCGCATCACCGCGCACGAGCTTGGCGGCTCATGCAGTCTCACTTTTCTCTGGCAGCCGGAAGAACGGATATTTAGACCAGTCGCCCACTGGGGTGGGACTGGAGAGCAATGGGAAGCCTTGCGCGTTCTCCATCTCGCGCATTCAACCATTCCCACCGTACTTGCTCGTTTAGAGCGAGGAGACCTGATCACCACCGACGCGAAGGATGGTCATTTGTTGGCCAATGCGTTATACCGTACATTCGGCGCGCTGGAGAGCATGCACTTCCCTTTGCGCCGCGGCGGCGCGATGATCGGCTTACAAAGCGTCGGCTACCAAACGTCGACGCTCCCTTTGCCTTCCGTGCAACAACGGATCGCCCGTGGTATTACCCACTTGGCTTCTATTGCGCTCGAAAACGCTCGACTGTTTGAACAAGTAGAAAACGCCAACCGACTCAAGTCCGATTTTATTACCACTATCTCCCACGAGTTGCGCACCCCGCTCCACATCGTCACCGGCTACAACGACCTCTTACTGTCCGGCGAGTTCGGAGAATTAGCCCCGGAACAGGTCGATATTCTCCAGCGCATCGAACGGAACACCCATGAACTGAGTGCAATTGTCAATGCAACCCTAGAGGTGAGTCGTCTCGAGGCTGGACGCTTCCCACTCGCGCTTGTCCAAACTGATCTCAAAGCACTGCTGCAAGAAATTCAACAGGAAACCAAAGCCCTCCAGGAGAACTCACCTCTCACATGCCATTGGCGCGTCTCGGCGGACACACCGTCCATTTGTACTGACCCCGTAAAAGTGAAAGTCGTGCTGAAAAATCTCATTAACAACGCCTTCAAGTTTACTGAATCGGGCAGCATCACGGTAGCGGTCTCCGCCCGACAACATGGCGTGGACCTGAGTATCGCCGACACTGGCATCGGCATTTCGCCAGAAGCACGCTCCATCATTTTCGAGCCGTTTCGCCAAGCGGAAGATCCAATGACGCGCCGCTATGGAGGCGTCGGGTTGGGGTTATATATCGTCAGCCGCATGTTGGATTTGCTGGAAGGCTCCATTAGTGTGGACAGCACCCCAGGCCAAGGCTCAACCTTTCGCGTATGGCTCCCCCTCGCGGTAGGAGAGAGAGTCGCAGCGGCCCTATGAGGACGCGCGTCCGTCTTACTCCGTCTGCCCGTTTTTCTCTCGCTGGACTCTAGACCCCAACCTGTCGGGCTGCTAAAGGGGGTCCCTATACTTGCTTCAAGGGAGAATAGGTTATGGCGGAACGCGCCCTAGAAGGGGTACGCATTCTTGAGTGTGGCCACCTTGTGTCTGCGGCTTACACCGCGAAACTCATGGCCGACATGGGGGCTGAGGTTATTAAAATTGAAGAGCCTGGCCGAGGCGACTTGGCGCGGCAACGCGGACCGTATCCTAGGCAGACGCCCCACCCGGAAAAGAGCGGCTTGTTTCTCTACCTCAACACCAATAAATACGGCGTCACTTTGGACCTGCGTCAGGCAGAGGGACAAGAACTGTTCTACAAACTCTTGAGAAACACAGATGTCTTGCTCCACAACTATCATCCCACTGCGATGGCCGCTTTGGGTCTCGATTACGCCGCGCTAGAGCAGAGTAATCCGCGGCTGGTCATGACGTCGGTCACACCGTTTGGCTTGAGTGGTCCGCATAAAGATTACCAGTCTACAGATTTGACATTATGGAACGCTGGCGGCGTGGCCTGGCTCAACGGCGGCGGTCCGGGAACAGACGACATGCCCCCACTCAAATCGTTCGGTCAGCAGTCCGGCTATCAAGCTGGCGTCAACGCCGCCATCGCCACGCTCGGGGCGCTCTTTGCCCGTCTCTCTACCGGCGAAGGGCAGCATGTGGAAGTGTCCGCACAAGAATGTTTGCTCTCCATTTTGGAGCTGACCTTTGAGTTCTACCCCTACATGGGCATTACGGCTTCACGGCTTGGACAAAAGCCGATTCAACCGCTTGATTTTTTTGAATGCAAAGACGGCTGGATTTTCTTGTGCTGCGTCGAAGAACACCAGTGGAAAAGTTTTCTCGATTTGATGGGTACCCCAGAGTGGGCGGGTGAGGAAATTTTTGCGGACCGCATGAGTCGTGGGACCAATGGTGACGCCCTGAAGCCGCTCTTGCAAGAGTGGGTTCAGGAACAATCGGTGATGGACCTCTACCACAAAGCCCAGGCGCGGCGGGTGCCGATCGCGCCAGTCTCCACGATGGGGGATTTGTTCGCCAATGAACACCTCAAGGCGCGCGGGTTCTTCGCAACGATCGCTCATCCTGCCGCTGGTTCGCTGCAATATCCTGGTGAGCTGTACAAATTTTCAGAAACACCGTGGGAGATTCAACGCCCCGCCCCGCTGTTGGGACAGCATAATGAGGAGGTGTTTGGGCGGCTCGGATTATCGCAAGCAGAGATTGAGCGGTTGAAAAGTCGGGGAGTCCTCTGAGCAAGAATCGGGGAACCGGAGAATCGGGGACAAGAAATTCCTCTCTCCGGTTCTCTCCATTGCTGCTTCTCTGATTCTCTTGCTACAAGCCAATGAGGCACCGTTACGAGAGGGAAAGAAGATGAGTAATAAACGTCCGCTTGAGGGAATACGCGTTGCAGACTTTACGTGGGTGTGGGCTGGACCGTTTTGCACCTTGCAGTTAGCGCATCTTGGTGCGGAAGTAATCCGTATCGAAACCGCCACCCGTCCGTGCATCACTCGGCAGATTCCACCGTGGCCAGACGGGAAACCAGGTCTCAACCGCAGTGGCTATTTCAACCAATACAACCAAGGCAAGCGCTCGCTGACTCTTAATCTGAAATCTCCGCAAGCATTAGATATCGCCAAGAAACTGATAGCCAAAAGTGACATCATCACCGAGAACTTCGCGGGCGGCGTCATGGAGCGCATGGGGCTGGGCTACGAGGTGCTCAAGCGAATCAAACCAAACATCATCATGATTGCCCTCTCGGGCTACGGAGCGACTGGACCAGAGAAGGAACATATCTCCTACGGCCCCGCTCAGGTGCCCTTGAGCGGCATGTCTTCACTCACCGGCTACCAAGGGTGGCCGCCAATGCACGTGGGCATTTCCTACGGCGATCCGAACGGAGGGTTGCACGGCGCCTTTGCGGTGCTATGCGCCCTGATGTATCGTGCTCGCACCGGCAAAGGGCAGTATATTGATCTCTCCCAATTCGAGACCTCGACAGCCATGGTGGCGGAGGGGCTGCTCGACTACAGCATGAATGGCGCGCAGCCCGAACGCAACGGCAATCGGGATCCCCATATGGCGCCCCACGGCGTCTTTCGCAGCGCGGGGCAAGACCGCTGGGTCAGTTTAGCTATTCGGACAGATGAGGAATGGCGGAGATTCTGCACCGCCATCAGTCAGCCGGAGCTCGGGAGCGATGTGCGTTTCCTGACCCTTGCTGATCGCAAGCAGAATGAGGATGCTCTCGAATCAATTCTTACGGAATGGACAAAAACTCGCACGCCGGAAGAAGCGACAACGCAACTCCAAGCAGCCGGTATTCCCGCCGCTCCGGCCATGACCAATAAAGATCTCTCCACTGATCCGCACCTCAACAGTCGGCCAATCTTTGTCTACAACGACCACCCGGAAGTTGGCGTCAAACAACACGTCGGCATCCCCTGGCAATTGTCGAAAACTCCCCTTCCCGTCCACGCAGCGCCAATTCTTGGGCAAGATACTGACTACGTGCTGCGGGATATTTTAGGCTATAGCGAGACGGCAATTGCTGAATTGCGAGAGCGGGAGGTCTTAACGTAACAAGTAGTTCTTCGCGTGCGAAGATTACTCCACGCGTCGCTTTCGCGGCTATCCCTTTCGTCGGCGTCTCTCTGCACGAGCCTGCGGAGGGACGATACGCGGGCGAAGCGATCTTCGCACTCCACGAGGAAAGAGAGTCAGGAGAGACACGCGATTGTGGCGAAGCCCGAACGCCAACGCCCCGGCGAGCACGAGATAGACAAACGCGTAGGCAAATCGCACTTCCGGTAAGGCGAAAAAGAGCTGCACCAGGAACAGCCCCAAAAGCAGGAGCGCCTCACCTGTGGAAAAGGAAAAGTTGCCAATCACCACCAAGGCAAAGAGCGACTGCGCTGACGTGAGAAACATCTCCGTTTGTTGACGCGCGTCCATGTGCATCGGCCCGAGCTGGCCGGACGATAAGCTGAAAGCAATGGGCAGCATGCCCACAAGCAAGGTCCACTGATTCACGGTTGAAGAAATCAGCGTGCCTACTCCGGCTTGCGGATTGCCTCGTAGCGCGAAGAGCGTCGCGACAATAAATTCCGGGGACTCGGACGCGAGCGGAGCCAACCATTGCACCAGCACGAACTCTTCAATGCCGAGCGTGCGACCTGAAGCCAGCAGTCCTTCAGCAAACGGCTCCGCTGCAGTGAAAATAGTAAGCCCTGAATACGCGAACAACAGCAGGGTAAAGGCCCGCCGGAAGGCGACGCCGTACTGCGCCAACGTCTCCGGCGGACCTCCTAATTCCGGCTCGACGAAATGGGCTTGAGCCGCCGCGACCATGTAAAAGATAAAGATGGAGAGAAAGATTGCAGCGTCCACCACCGACAGCGTCCCTTTGAGAGGAAGCGCCAAGGAGTACAGCGTCGCCACCACAAGCGAGAGCACTTCGAGACGGCGGTCTCTGCCAAGCGACATTTCCCGCTCCCCGCTCTTGAGCCAAAAAGCGATAATGACTGTGGCCCACCCTACGCCGATCAGCAAGCGATTGGCTCCGGTCATGTTCGCGGTTGCGTAGGCAGTATAGACAGGATTCTTCCCCGCTTGCCACGCAAAATAGATGTCGACTGCGTATTCAGGCAGCACGGCGATCAAGGCAAGAAACGCAAGCGCCAACGCTTGGGGAATGTCGAGCTGGGCTAATTCTGCGGCCCAAGAGAGAAGGAACGCCGCGCCAAAAATTGACAAACCGGACGATAAGGCTTGCCACTGCGGGGCCAAAGGCAGCGCTAAGAAATGCACGATGAGCCATTGCAGCGGGAACATCGCCGCACCGGCAACCATCAACCAATGCTTGATCGCCTCCCGCCGCACTTACAATCCTAATTCATGCAAAATCCTGGGACTGTTCGTCCAATCCTTCACCACTTTCACAAACAGCTCCAAGAAGACTTTGCAAGCAAAAAATGACTCCAGTTGTTCACGAGCGCGCTGCCCCACTTCTTTCAAGCGACGGCCGCGCTCGCCGATGATAATCGCGCGCTGCGAGGAACGCTCGACGTAGATGACGGCGCGGATGACCAGCAACGGTTTCTCTTCTTGCTCGTGGAACTCTTCCACCACCACCGCCGTTGCATAGGGCACTTCTTGATAAGTTTGCAGAAAGAGCTGTTCTCGCACTATTTCTTGGGCAATGACACGCTCGCTTTGGTCGGTCAGCTCGTCATCCGGATACAGCGCCGGACTCACTGGCAGTGCGGCACTGATGGCGTTAAGCAGTTCTTGCGTGTTCTCCCCCGATCGTGCACTGATCGGGATGATCGCTCGCTCTGGCAGTAAGGCGGCTAAACGCTCTAGTAACGGTAACAAAGCGACCTTAGGGACCAGGTCAATTTTATTGACACCAATAAGGACAGAAGCCTTCACTCCGGAGAGCCGTTGCGCAATGGCCTCATCTTCCGGCGTGACCCCCCGATGCGCGTCGACCAAAAAGACGATCACATCAGTGTCCTGCACGGCGGTGAGCGCCGTCTCGACCATGCGTTTGTTGAGGAGCGAACCCGCATGGCGATGAACGCCAGGAGTATCAACAAAAACAATCTGCGCGTTCGGGAAGGTCTTAATACCCAACAGACGCGTCCGTGTCGTTTGCGGTTTGGGAGAAACAATGGCGACCTTGGCGCCGACGAGCGTGTTTAACAGTGTTGATTTCCCCACATTGGGACGTCCAACCAAGGCGACAAAGCCGCAGCGAAACTGGACAGCAAGCGGGGCCTCTAAAGAAGGAGAAGGAGGAGCAACCAAAGTCTTACGACGCGCCATGAATTCAGGAAGCCGGTGTGGACCGGGGAAAAACAACTTTCATAATACGACGGCGGCCCACTTGCAAAATTTTCTCGCCTTGAGTCACAATCTGCACATCTGCATCGTCAATTTTTTCCCCGTCGAGCCGCACCCCGCCTTGCGTAATCAGACGACGCGCCTCACTGGTGGATTTCGCTAACCCTGCTTCACGCATCAGATGACCGATCCATACACGTTCCTCTTGCCCAGCCCACCTAAAGGTTTCTAGTTCGTTGGGCAATTCGCGCCGTTGGAAGCGTTGGACGAAGTCCGCCGCCGCTCGATTTGCGGCCTCAGCTCCATGAAACCGCGCCACCAACTCAGCAGCAAGCTGCTGCTTCGCATCCATGGGGTGGATATCGCCGCGTTTGATCGCTTCGACGTGAGCAGCATCAACGGCACTAAGCAACTCATAGTATTTGACCATGATCGGGTCGGAGATAGACATCACTTTTCCGTAAATTTCATTCGGCGCTTCAGTGATGCCAATGTAGTTTCCCAATGACTTACTCATCTTCTGCACGCCGTCCGTGCCCTCCAGCAGCGGCATGGTGAGAATCACCTGTGGCTCCTGCCCATAGGCGCGTTGTAATTCGCGCCCCACGAGCAAGTTGAAGCGTTGATCCGTTCCACCGACTTCGACATCCGCTTGCAAAGCCACGGAGTCGTACCCTTGGACAAGAGGATAGAGCAACTCATGGACGTGAATGGGGGTGCTCTCACGGAAGCGTTTAGCGAAATCGTCTCGCTCCAGCAGTCGCGCCACGGTGTACTGACTACACAAACGAATCATATCCGACGAGGAGAGGACCTCCATCCATTCGGAGTTGAAGCGGATCTCCGTTTTTTCAGGGTCAAGAATCTTGAAGACCTGTTTTGTGTAGGTCTCCGCATTGGCTTCAATCTGTTCACGCGTGAGTGGCTTCCGGGTTTCCGAGCGGCCAGTGGGGTCGCCAATCATGCCGGTAAAATCGCCGATCAGAAAGATCACCGTGTGCCCCAACTGTTGAAACTGGCGTAATTTGTTCAGCACCACGGTGTGACCGAAATGGAGATCAGGCGCTGATGGATCAGCACCGAGTTTGACGCGCAAGGACTTCCCCGTCTCCAGTTTTTTCTTCAATTCTTCCAGCGGGATGATATCCACCGTGCCGCGTTGAATTTCGCGGATTTGCTCGTCTACCGGGAGCGCCATTACGCGTCCTTTCTCTCCACCCCGACTACCAATCGGGAAACAGTTGCTCTCGTTATCTATTCGCTGGGGTCATGATCGTCATACCAGCGCAGGCTGGCATCCAGGAACTTCAAGCACTAGCTTCTGGTTAAGCCTTCTGGATTCCCGCTTACGCGGGAATGACGTTAATGACGATGTTGCTGCGGTCTATTCATTTCACATTGACAGACTAGTAAGGCTATCGCGCAAATTCTGTCGCACGAGTTTCGCGGATGACCGTCACCTTGATCTGTCCTGGATACGTCATTTGGTTCTCGATCTTCTTCGCGACCTCGCGAGCGATCATGGTCGCTTCGCCGTCAGACACAGAACCAGGATTCACGATGATGCGCACCTCGCGACCAGCTTGCACAGCGAACGATTTTTCCACACCGTTAAACGAATTGCTAATCTCTTCCAACTCTTCAAGCCGACGGACGTAGCTTTCCAGCACCTCACGTCGGGCGCCGGGGCGGGCTCCGGACAACGCATCCGCTGCATCGACTAACGGGGCGAGGACCGTTTCCGCCCGCACCTCTTCATGGTGCGCGGCAATGGCGTTGACGATTTTTGCCGACTCGCCATATTTGCGCGCAATTTCTCCGCCGATGATGGCGTGCGACCCCTCGATTTCATGAGAAACTGCCTTGCCAATATCATGGAGTAAGCCCGCGCGACGCGCTTGCTTTTCGTTCAGACCCAGCTCTGCCGCCATGATGCCGCAGATATACGCTGTTTCAATTGAGTGCATCAACACGTTCTGCCCATAGCTGTAGCGGTACTTCATCATGCCAATCAGTTTGACGATCTCAGGATGAACACCATGCACCCCTAATTCCAATACTGCCCGCTGCCCAGCCTCTCGCACAGATTCTTCTACCTCCTGCTCGGCTTTTTTGATCACCTCTTCGATGCGACTCGGGTGAATCCGACCATCGGCAATGAGACGCTCCAACCCGACTCGAGCAATTTCCCGTCGGATCGGGCTATGGCTGGAAATGAGCACAGCCTCCGGTGTTTCGTCAATGATGATATCCACGCCGGTCGCCGCTTCAATTGCACGGATATTGCGCCCTTCCCGCCCAATGATGCGCCCCTTCATATCATCGCTAGGCAAATGGATCACCGATGCTGTGCGTTCAGCCACGAACTCGCCGGACAATCGCTCAACGGCAATACTAATGATCTTCTTGGCGCGCCGCTCAGCCTCTTCACGCGCTTCTTCTTCGATCTGCATGATGCGCCGCGCCGCATCATGCCGCGCCTCATCGGTCATTTGCTCCACGAGGCGCTGCTTCGCCTCATCGCGGGTCATATTCGCTATTTTTTCAAGTTGTTTGCGTGTGTCCTCAATGAGCAATGAAAATTGCTGATCTTTTTGTTGGAGCGTTTCTTCCTTATTTTTGAGTTGTTGTTCCCGACGTGTCTGGTCGTTCTCTCGCGCTTCTAGCGTTTCTGCCCGTTTTTCTATGGTTTCTTCACGATTTTGCAAACGTCTTTCGCTCTGCTGCAGCTCTCGACGACGTTCTTTGATTTCTTTTTCCGATTCTCCTTTCGCTTGGAGCACGAGATCTTTCGCTTGGATTTGGGCTTCTTTCTTAATAACCCCGGCTTCTTTCTTGGCCTCCTCGATAATCAATTGCGCAGCTTCTTCCGCACTGGCGACTGTCTGCCGTTGCCACCGTTGCCGCAGGTACACAACAATCCCCATCCCCACGGCTCCTAATATAATTCCCAGGGGAATACAGAGTACTGAGTCCATAGGTCACCGACCTCCTTCCATCACTAAGGTAGGAGAGCATCGAAACCCTCTCGCCTTTCTTTTTATTTTACTGAATGTCGCGTCTTACTGCTGATACGACGCGACGAGCATTCTTTCCTTTCTTATTCTTAGCAAATAGTTCCCCCCATCCGATAGGTGGGAGGTTATGGACACGCATAGAGAGGACGCTCCCTTTTCAGAGAGCAAAGACGAAGAGAAAAACGAGCGAGGGCAACAAATTAGGAGGGTCGCTGGACGTCTTTTTTTGCATTATCTTCGGGAGAAGTCGCAGTTCCCACTGGAGCAAAGGCATTCAGCGAATGATCTGTCGGCGCACGACCATCCAACGCTTCACTCTGCGCAATACGTTCAAGCATCAAAGAAGACAGACGGTCAATTTCCTGGTGGGTGTCGTTTTCCCGTTGCAGTGCTTTGTGATACTCGTCAGCAATACTTAACGCAGCCATGATCGCTACTCGCAATGGCATAGCGCTCTTCGCGCTTTCCGCCGCTTGGCGTATTTGCCGATCAACGTAAGAGGCGATCTCTTGGACATACAGCTCACCATCTTCACTATTTACGATAAAGGTCTGATTGTAGATTTCGACTTCTATCCGTTGTTTCATCCCTCTCATCCCTTCATCTACGCTCGTGTTCGCTTATATTCTCTCTTAAAGAGTCAATCCTGCTAGGCGGTCTAGAATTTTCTCTAACCGTTCTCTCATCTCGTTCCGTTCTTGTTCGTATTGCTGCAATCGCTCTAAGAGCATGGTATTGGCTCGCTCTTGAGCTTCAAGTCGGGCTGAAAGTTCCGCCTTTTCCGCACGAACTTTCTCATGCCTCGCAAGAACGACCCCAATCTTCTCCTCCAGAACTTTGAAACTTTCCAGGTTCATATCAAAACAAATCTAAAGCAGAATGTCATCCTATGAGCCCCGTGCTTCCATGTCAAGGGAAACCTCGTCCTCACCAAGAGTGAAGAGCGCATCCACAAAATCGAGCGCGTTAAAATCTTGTAAATCTTCAACTTTCTCACCAAGGCCCAAACACCGAATAGGGATACCCAGTTGATCAATGATGGCAAACGTCACCCCTCCCCGCGCGGACCCATCCATTTTCGCGAGGATCACACCCGTCAATGGGAATGCTTGTTGGAAAGCGCGAGCTTGATTCAGCGCATTTTGCCCAGTGGAAGCGTCCAGCACCAGCAACACTTCATGGGGCGCGCCGGGCAGTTCTTTATCGATCACTCGGTGAACTTTTTTCAATTCCTCCATCAAAGGAGTCTTCGTGTGCAGACGGCCAGCCGTATCAACGATAACAATATCAACGCTTCGAGCGAGCGCGGCTCGAATGCCATCAAAGGCAACAGCAGAAGGAGAGGCGCCGCTCGCGTGTTTCACGCAATCGACTCCTAGCCTTTTCGCCCACACCTCTAATTGCTCAATCGCCGCCGCGCGAAACGTATCGCCCGCCACCAGCAACACCTTCTTCCGCTGTTGGAGGAATCGAGCAGTCAGTTTGGCTATGGTGGTTGTTTTTCCTACCCCGTTTACACCAACCACCAGGATGACCCACGGCTTTCCCTCAGGAAGAATGAGAGGGGGAGAGGGAATTTTCTCCAAGAGCGTCAGCAACGTCTCCTTCAAGTAAGATTTTAGGGCTTCCGCGTTCTCAGGACGTTCTTTACGGCAGCGTTGTCGTAGCCCCTCGACTAAAGTCGTTGAGGTTTGCACCCCGACATCAGCCGTAATAAGCGCTTCTTCAAGTTCAGCAAGCATCTCCTCGCTGAAGGGCCGCCCACGAAACATACGGTCGATCGGTCCAAGGAAAACCCGTCGCAAACGTGAGAGTCCGCGACGCCATAAAGATCGTCGAGGCGTCGGAGTAAGCAATTGTTCGGAAAGAGTAGCCGGAGAAGAATTCTCTTGTGTTAACGCAGGTTCATCATCTTGACTGAGGATGGATTCAGAAGCATCGACGCTCGCTTCAGGAGCGGCCGCCTGAGACGTAGACGGTTCAGTCTGTTTTTTCTTCCGCCAAGGCAACCATTGAGCCATTAGGAAACCTGTACCGAGACGATCGTGGACACCCCAGGCTCTTGCATGGTCACGCCATATAGAGTGCTCGCCGCCTCCATGGTGCGTTTGTTATGGGTAATGAGAATGATCTGAGTCGTCTCGCTCATTTCATGAATGAGTTGGTTAAACCGGCCCACATTCGCGTCGTCAAGCGGTGCGTCGACTTCGTCCAGCACACAAAACGGACTCGGACGAATCAAAAACAGGGCAAAAGTAAAACTGAGCGCAGCCAGCGCCTTTTCCCCACCGGACAAGAGCTGTAACGAGCGCAGCCGTTTCCCCGGCGGTTGCACTTCGATCTCCACGCCGCTTTCTGAAAGGTCGGCTTCATTGATCAAGGAGAGTTGCGCTTTCCCACCCTCAACGAGACGGCTGTATACCTCGCGGAATTTTTCCGCTACTAAGGCGAAGGTCTCACGCAATCGTTCGCGCGACTCACGGTTGAGCTTAGCGATCGTGGTTTGCAAATCCTCCAAAGATCGCCGCAGATCAGTCTCTTGCGCTTGTAAAAACGTATAGCGCTCTTCCACCTCGACCAATTCCGTCGCCGCGCCGGGATTCACCTCGCCGAGGCGGGACAATTTGTCACGCAGTTCTTGTCGCCGCGCTTCTCCAGTCGCACCATCGAGAGAAACCTCTTGATATTGTGGCAAAACCTCAGTAAGCAGCAACGCATAGCGGTCTCTTACAGTCTCTTCAATATGTTCCTGGCCGCTCTGTTTCTGCGCAACATTCACTTCAATCTTGGTCTTCTCATCTTGGAGACCTGCGTGCTGCTCTCGTACTTGCGCCAATCCAGCTTCATAGCTACGCCCAACAGTTCGTAAGCGTTCACACACTGCAGATCGCTCGTCCTGCTCCTGCGCGGCTGTAGTCAAGTCTTCCTGGGTCTGGGACAGATCGTTCATCAATTCAGCGAGAATATTTTTGATCTTGGTAATTTCATTCGTCGCCGCATCCACTTCGGTACGACAAGCAGCGAATCGTTCATCTAGCTCATGCTGACGCTCCCGCACGCGAGCAATCTGAGCCCGTACGCTCTGTTGCCGTTCACGCCGTTCAGCCACACGTATACGCAGTTCATCCGTTCGTGCACGTTGTTGTTCGAGCTCAACTTTCGCTTGCGCTACTTCGCCTTGCCATGTCGACAACGCCGCTTCGCGCTCTTGGCGGCGGACACGCAATTCGGCCTCCCGAGATTCCCGGGCCAGAATTTCTTGCGCGAGAGATTGTTGCTCGCCCTCCAAAGTATGGCTTTCGTAGGCAACCCCTTCCTGTTTGTCGAGCAAACGACGATGCTCGCCGTCGAGCCGACCTTCCTCGCGTTGCAGCGCCTCTCGCTCGTGCCCCAGGGTCCGCGCCTCCGCTTCCAATAAAAGGATCTCGCCTTCCAACTCTTGTTGCTTGGTCTTCATTTCCTGGCGACGCTGCACCAGTTCAGCCACAACGAGTTCGTGACGCTCGACTTCTTCCTGTAAGGCGCGGATTTCTCGCCGCCGCTCGAGCAGCGCTTCTTCAGCGAATCCTTCATTCCCGCCACTCACAACCCCCTGTGAGGAAATCAAATCTCCGTCAAGAGTCACGAACGTATGAAGCGCGCCGTGTTGTTGCCACAATTGAAAACCGGCCTCCAAGTTGGGCACTAATACCGCTTCCCCCAGTAGGGATTCCGCTACCGTGCGGTAGCGAGGATCGACATTCAGCACCTCTAGCAGCGACTGCCCCCCTTCTCCTCCGACCACCGGCGCGTGGTCCTTCGTATATCCGTTGCCATTGCCATTGGTGTACACCGCCCCGTTTCCCGCACGCGGGTGAAGAGGAATGAAACTTCCGCGGCCAGCGCCAGCCTCGCGCAAGTAGGTCACGGCGTTCAGACCATCCTGCACCTGGGAGACAACAATATATTCAAGTTTTTCACGCAGCACCGCCGCCACCGCACGTTCGTATGCTTGGGGCACTTCGACCACTTGCGCAATCACGCCGCACACGCCGGCCGTCGCGTCCGGGTTCGCCATAATGGTGCGCACCCCTTGGGGATAGTGATCAAATCCTTTCTCCAACTCCTGCAAAGTTTCTAAGCGGGCCCGCAGTTCCGCCTGACGGGCCCAGGCCGCCGCCAGTTCTCCTTCGAGTCGTTCACTCGATGAAGCAATGCCGCGCAAGTCCCCCGTCTTTGCTTCCCGTTTTTGCTGACCGACAAGGAGGCGCTCACGAATCTGCGAGAGGCGACCCTGCGTCGTCCCTAACGCCAGCTCGGTTTCCGCGCGCAAGCTCCTCAAGCGCTCCGCCTCACGCTCCAGTGTGGCCAGTCGCTGCTCGATCTCAGCCGCGCGCCGCCGTGCATACGCCAGCGCGTTCTGCACCTGCGCTTCTTGCGTCAGAAAGTCCACAATCTCGGTCTTAATACTTTCTCCGTTCGCCTCGCGCTGGGCTAAGGCTTGCTGCAAGTCTCCACCCTCTTGCTCGTACGTGCGCAGTAACCGTTCCTCTTCTTGAACCGTTTCAAGCGTCGCACGCATTTCCTGTTCAAACTGCTGCAACTCCGTCTGGGCGGAGGTTTGTTTTTCTTCGATCCCAACGGCTTCTTCTTGCGCCCCCGCCGCACGGGTCGCGTTTTGTTGCTCTTGTTGCAGCAGAAACTGTTGACGTTGTTCTTCTTGCTGCACTTGGCTCTCCAGGACTCGCCGCTGCTCTTCGGCTTGGTGCAAGGCTTCCTCTTCTTGCGTCAGAGTAGTCAAGGCTTGCTCGCGTTCGGCGGATAGACGCTGTTCTTCCTGCGTCAGTTGGATTTCTTGCTCCATGAGCGCGGTGCGACGCTCCGCCAGCACTTCGAGTTCTCCCACAAGCGCACGGAAGGCTTGGCTTAACAACGTCAAGTCAACAGTTTTCAGCTCGTCCTGAAAGGCACGATACTGTTCAGCTTTCTTTGCTTGTCGACGCAGTGAACCGAGTTGTCGCTCCAATTCGCGCATGAGGTCAGCAACACGAGAAAGATTTTCCTGAGTGCGCTCCAGCTTGCGCTCGGCAGCAATGCGACGGCTCCGGAAAAGACTCACACCCGCCGCTTCTTCCACCAAAAGACGGATTTCTTCCGGCTTCGCGTTAATCAGGTGGTCCACGCGCCCCTGTTCAATCATCGAGTAGGCCTTGGTGCCGGCGCCGGTGCCAAGAAAAAACTCGACGATGTCACGCAACCGACAGGGGACTTTGTTAAAGAGATATTCGGACTCGCCGGAGCGAAAATACCGACGCGAGATCATCACCTCGGTCCACTGATGAAGCGGGGCAAAGCTGGGCGCCCCATTTGTCTCTGGGGCAGCGTCACTATTGCCGTTTTCCAGCAGTAATGTCACTTCAGCCATCCCCATGGGAGGGCTCTGTTCATTGCCGGAGAACACGACGTCGCCCATTTCCTGACCACGGAGGTGCTTCGCGCTCTGCTCGCCTAAGACCCAACGGAGCGCATCAACGACGTTGGATTTCCCGCACCCGTTCGGCCCTACGATGGCAGTAATACCAGCAGGAAAGGAGAGAGTCGTTTTGTTCCGGAAAGATTTGAAACCGACTAGTTCTAACTGCTTGATACGCAACTGCCCCATCCTACTGCCTCCGAATTCCCCACCACCTCGTTCCCAAACCGGAAAATCTCAAGGGACAGGACCAGGAAAACTTGCCGACCACTATATATTGTGAGGCGAAAGAAAGCTAGACACTAGGCTCAGATAGCTGCGCTTTTCTTATGCATGACTTGTGATTGCCTTTCGGCCTCGCGAAGGGAAAACTTTGCCGTTCTTTTCTCTGCTCAACAATTCAGGAGCGGCAAAATCCTCCGCATCTCCTTCTCCGCGTCAACCAGGAAAAGCCGCAGGTCTCGGAATTACGCGCCTCTCTTCAGGAAAAACGAGGCAGAGTGGAAAAGCAGGTGATGGCGCCATTTCTGCTCTAATCTCTCAAACGCTTTGAGCGTCATATTTCAGCACGAAGGAGGACATGTTTGGAGAAGTTTCCCTTTTTTTACTAACTCGTGGAAAGGACCATCAGGCTTTCTACTGAACATCTCAAAGCGAGGAGGCTCGCTATGTCCATCTCTAGTATTGACGCCGGAGCCAGTCCGGCCTATCAATCTGGCCTTTCTAGTCTATTCAAGCAACGCAAGCAGGACTTTAAGGCAATTGAAGACGCGGTCCAGTCCGGCGATCTCGCAAGCGCTAAACAGGCGGTTGCCGTGTTTCAACAAGACCAACAAAACATTCAAAATGCGCGTAGCGCAATAGGAGGACAAAGTCAAAGTTCTCAGCAAAATAGTCCGTTCAAGAATGACGTCTCCGCAGTCATCGGTGCGATCCAATCAGGGGATCTAACTGGCGCCCAGACGGCGTTAAAGACCCTTGAACAGGATCAACAATCGCGCTTCGGCAATGGTCCCGCACATGGACCAGGCACTTTCAAGAACGACTTACAGTCGCTTTTTCAAGCAGTGCAGTCTGGCGATCTCACTAGCGCCCAGCAGAGCCTCTCTGCCGTGCAAACGGACATGAAAGCCTCTGGCGCAGGCCATCACCACCATCATCATCATGGCGGCAATAATGGAGATGCCACAGGGAATAGCCAAGTCAGTTCGTCTTCTGGCAACCCGACATCTTCCTTAACATCGTCAAGTAGCAGTAATGGCGCATCGGCTGATAGCACCACCTCCATCCAAACTCTGCTGAACAATTTAGTCAATTCAGCAGCACAAGCTGCATATTCCAGCGTGACGAGTATGCAGACAACCCCTTCCCTCCTCAGCACGCAAGCCTAAGCCGTGGGTCTTCAGAACTGAGGCCTTAGGGAGGTAAGGCCCCTGCTTCTTTACACGGTTTATAGGATGAGAAAAGGAAATTTCATTGAAGGGCCGAGGCGCCGTGAATAATCCCGCGGCGCTGGGTATCCTCTGGACGAAGCCGTTGTCTGTGGCGCACGGGTGGTCCCAACATACCGCGCGATTCCCATCTTTATACGAACACATAGACGACGACAAATCCTGACGCCATCAATACGGTGAGGGATACCAGAAACAAGATATCAATGAGGCTTGTCCAATATTGTAAGCGTTCGGTATGCAAATGTCGCACGGCGAAAAATATAAGGTAGCACACAACAACGAATCCCAAGGAGGCGCTAAGAAACAGATCATCGGCAATGGTTTCAATCTTGGTGCTACTTACCTTCAAATTCACGATTCCGACGAGAGCTAAGCTGATCCCGGCGAGCGTCCCACTGGTTGGTAGTAACGAGAGTAAGAGTTCACGGGCGTCTCTTGGATCTTCGACGTTTCTCAGCATAGATCTCCTATTCCTGTCCATCTCTTGATCGATTATCTTTACTTATCGCTGCGTATATCTCTCATCTGTTCTCTATCGCTCAGTGACTTGTTGGGCCGAAGGAAGATTCCCGACATTCCAGCCTCCGCCAAGAGCTTCGATCAATAGCACAGCGGCGGTCATACGACGTCCAAGAATTTGCACGGCGGTGATCTGGTTGGTGAGGGCAATCGTCTGTGTCGTGATCACATTCAGATAGGTGACAGTCCCCGCCTTGTATTGATTAGTCGTAATCGTCTCCGAGCGCTGAGCCGCCGTCACTGCCTCCTCTTGCACTTGCGCTTCTTGCTCAAGAATACGAAGGGCGGCCAGGTTATCTTCTACTCCTTGAAATGCAGTGAGCACGGTCTGCCGATAGTGTGCAATTGTTGCCTCATACGCCGCACGCGCAAAGTCGGTTTGGGCGCGCCGCAGCCCTCCATCATAAACGACTTCCGAGACTCCCGCGCCAACAGACCAAAAGCGCATCGGCCAGGTGAGCCATTGAGCTGCGCTCGTACTCTCAAACCCACCCGACCCACTCAGGGTGAGCGTGGGAAAGAACGCCGCTTCAGCAACACCGATTTGCGCGTTGGCCGCCACCATGCTCCGTTCGGTGGCAGCAATGTCTGGTCGACGTTCGAGGAGGTCGGATGGCACTCCGACAGGAATGGGCGGTGGGGGGGCCATGAATAGCGTGGCAGGCAGCCCGAAATCGAGTGGGGCCTTGCCCAGCAACAGCGCAATGGCGTGTTCGGCTTGTGCACGTTGCACTCCTATATCGACGAGTTGGGCTTGGGCAGTTTTTAATTGCGCCTCAGCCTGGACCACGTCCCCTTGCGACGCGACACCAGCCGCATAACGATTCTGCGTCAATTCAACTGATTCGCGGTAGGCGGCAACCGTCCTTTCTAACAGCTCCTTCTGGGCATCGGAGGTGCGCAACTGAAAATAGGATTGCGCCAATGCGGCTTGCACGCTCAAGCGAACAGCCTCAAGATCAGCAGCGCTCGCCTGAGCGTTGGCTTGGTTGGATTCGACTGTTCGACGAATTCGGCCCCATAGGTCCAGCTCCCATGACACATCGAAGGGCAATGAATAGAGGGTCGTTGTTCTTGCAGTCACTGAAGTTCCGGTCGTCAGCGCCGGTGTGCGTGAATGTGTGACGCCAGCTCCCACGGTCACCGTGGGAAAGTAACTGGCGCGCGCCTCACGCACCAGCGCGCGTGCTTGCCGAAACTGCGCTTCAGCAGCAAGAATATTCTGGTTGGAGATATCGACCTGCTCCTCAAGCGCATTCAATTGTGACTCCTTGAAGATTTCCCACCACGCGCCCCGGAGACTATCGTCTTGCGGCTGCGCCACTTTCCAACCATCGCTCTCTTTATACGCCACAGGGGCTTCGACTGTCGGTCGCACGTATTCCGGACCGACCATACAACCCGAGAAGAGCGCCCCTAGCCCGGAAAGAAGCATACACAACAGCCCGGTGCGTCGCATTTTTCCTCGCTTCATATCACTTGTATTAATAGGTTTCCTTATGGGGCATTTCAGAGATCAGCATGTTCTACTGGGTTTATCGCGCGAAGGTTGCATTGGCGCTACTCTGTTCTCCTTGGTCGCCCGTCCGCAGACGTCCGATCCACAAGCGCAAACGGTCAAAATATAGATACACCACTGGGGTCGTGTACAGGGTCAAGGCTTGGCTCACGATCAGCCCGCCGACGATGGCGATACCAAGCGGCTGGCGTAGCTCAGAGCCCGTGCCGACGCCGACCGCGAGCGGCAGTCCACCGAAGAGCGCCGCCATCGTGGTCATCATAATGGGCCGGAAGCGCAAGAGACAGGCTTCATAGATCGCGTCCCGGCTCGACTTGCCTTGAGTGCGTTCGCCATCCAACGCAAAGTCGATCATGAGGATAGCATTCTTCTTCACAATACCAATCAATAAAATAATCCCGATCAACGCGATCAAACTCAGATCGGTCCGGCACAGCATCAAGGCGAGCATAGCGCCAACCCCAGCCGACGGCAACGTAGAAAGAATCGTCAAAGGATGAATATAACTCTCGTACAACATCCCCAAGACGATATACACCGCGACCAACGCTGCGGCGATCAGCAAGGGTTCATTCTTCAGCGAGGCTTGAAACGCTTGCGCTGCGCCGGCAAACTGCGCGTGGATAGAGGCAGGAAGTCCGAGTTGCTGTGTCGTTTCATCGATCGCCGCAACCGCATCGCTCAACGCCATACCTGGAGCCAGATTGAAAGAAATGGTCACGGCGGGGAATTGGCTCTGGTGCGTGACCGCGAGCGGCGCTGTCGTGTGCTCATAGTGCGTAAAGGCGCTCAGCGGCGCTTGGGCCCCAGTCGACGTCACCACGTAGATATCCCGTAACGACTGTGGATCTTGCCAAAAGCGCGGCTCGGCTTCCATGACGACGTGATACTGATTCAATGATGTATACATGGTGGAAACCTGGCGTTGGCCAAAGGCGTCGTAGAGGGTGTTGTCGATCAATTGGGTGGAGATGCCGAGCCGCGCTGCGGTCGGGCGATCGTACTGCAACGTGAGATCGAGACCCTTATCTTGCTGGTCACTACTGACATCCATCAATTGGCGCAAGCGACGCATCTGCGCCAGCATACGCGGAGCCCAGGTGTTAAGTTCAGCGAGGCTTTCGCTCTGGAGCGTATACTGATACAGAGCGTTCCCTTGCCGAGCACCGATTTGCAACTCCTGGGCAGCCTGCAGATAGAGGGTCGCGCCAGGAACCTTGGCGAGCTGTGGACGCAAGCGGGCGATGACGTGTGTCGCTGGCTCGTGACGCTCGGCAAGCGGCTTCAACACTGCAAAGAGACGACCAGTATTAGTTGCATTATTACCGCCGGTGAAAGCGACCACCGAGGCGACAGCCGGATCAGCCTGCACGATTTTGACAATCTCACCGAGGCGCGTACGCATGGCTTGAAAGGAGATGCTTTGATCGGCCTGTATCCCCCCTGCAATGCGCCCGGTATCTTGCTCTGGAAAGAACCCTTTCGGAATCACCGATACAAGGTAGACATTGAGGCCTATGGTCAGTAACGCCGCCATGAGAGTTAAAAAGGAGTGGCGTAACATGAACACGAGGCTCATATCGTACAGATGCAGCGCCCTGTTAAACACCGACTCGCTCGCACGATACAGCCGCCCGTGTTGCCCTTCCGGCTTGAGCAAGATGGCACACATCATGGGCGTGAGCGTCAAGGAAATTACGAGGGACACTAAAATAGTGATAGAGAGTGTCACAGCGAATTCCCGAAACAGCCTGCCGACAATGCCCCCCATCAAAAGAATGGGAATAAACACCGCCACGAGCGATATGCTCATCGCCACAACCGTAAACCCTATTTCTCGCGCGCCGCGCAAAGCGGCTTCGAAAGGACGCAGTCCATGTTCGAGATAACGGGTAACGTTTTCGACCACCACAATGGCGTCGTCCACCACAAAGCCGGTGGCGATCGTGAGCGCCATGAGCGAGAGGTTATCGATACTGTAGTTCAACAGATACATCACGCCGAACGCGCCAATAAGGGAGAGCGGCACGGCCACGCCGGGAATCAGGGTCACCCGCAAATTGCGCAAGAATAGGAATACGACCCCAATCACCAAAAAGATCGACAAGACCAACGTGCGCTCGACATCACGCACCGAGGCGCGAATCGTCACCGTGCGATCTAAGACGACGCTGAGCGTCATCGCTTGGGGAATCGCGGCTTGGAGTTGCGGCAGGGCTGCACGAATACGATCGACCGTCTCAATGATGTTAGCGCCGGGCTGCCGAAAGATGACGAGCACAACCGAAGGCTTGCCATTCGCCATACCGAAAGCACGAAGGTTTTCGACAGAATCTTGGACGTTGGCGACATCTGATAATCGCACGGGAGCCCCGTTACGATACGTTACAATCAGCGGCTTATATAAATCGGCTTTGAGCAACTGGTCGTTCGTACTGATGTCCCACGTGCGCGAGTCATCCGCGAGCTGTCCTTTGGGGCGGTTCACATTAGCGCTGGCAAGAAAGGTGCGCACATTTTCCAGACTGATGCCGTACCGATACAAGGCGGAGGGATTCAATTCGACGCGTACTGCGGGCAGTGAGCTGCCGCCGACGGTGACTTGCCCGACCCCGCTCAACTGGGACACTTTCTGTTGGAGGATCGTTGAGGCGGCATCATACAAGCGTCCGGTATCAAGGGTGTCCGAAGTCAACGCCAGAATGATAATCGGAGAATCGCTTGGGTTGGATTTGCGCCACGTGGGATTGCTCGGTAGATTCGCGGGAAGGTAGCTGCGGGCGGCATTGATGGCGGCTTGGACATCGCGGGCCGCAGCCTCGATATCCCGGCTCAAATCGAACTGTAGCGCGATCGAGGTGGAGCCTAGCGAGCTCGATGAAGTCATTTCATTAAGACCGGCAATGTGACCAAGCTGACGTTCGAGCGGCGTCGCCACAGAGGACGCCATCGTTTCAGGACTCGCTCCAGGCAAACTCGCATTGACCTGAATAGCGGGAAAGTCCGTTTGCGGGAGCGGCGACACGGGCAGCAAGCGATAAGCGGCCATCCCGGAGAGGGCTACCGCGAGCGTCAGCAACGTGGTGGCCACAGGTCTGTGAATGAAGAACGCCGAAAAATTCATGACTCACGCGGCAAAGCCGGAAGTGGTTGTTCGTCCAAGCCCTTTGCCCGCCACTGGGAAAGGCGTTGAGCGAGACGGTCAAACGTCAAGTAAATGACCGGCGTGGTATACAGTGTCAAGAGCTGGCTGAAGAGGAGACCGCCGACGATAGCGATGCCCAAGGGTCGACGCAGCTCAGAACCTGTCCCTGTCCCTAGCGCCAAAGGAAGGCCGCCCAGCAACGCCGCCATAGTGGTCATCATGATCGGACGGAAGCGCAGCAAGCAGGCTTGATAAATAGCGTCCAATGGCGCGCGTCCCTCGTACCGTTGTGCATCCAGAGCGAAATCGATCATCATGATGGCATTCTTCTTTACAATACCAATCAGCAGAATGATGCCGATCAGCGCGACAATGCTGAACTCGGTGCGGCAAATTAGGAGTGCGAGAAAGGCTCCGACACCGGCTGAAGGAAGCGTGGAAAGAATAGTGACCGGATGAATGAAACTTTCGTACAGCACGCCAAGCACGATGTACACAGTGATCAGCGCCGCCAGGATTAATAGCGGTTCGTTGGCGAGTGAAGCCTGAAACGCTTGGGCCGTACCTTGAAACGCGCCTCGGATGCTGGCGGGTAGCTTGAGTTCTTGCTCGGCAACGTTCATTGCCTTGACCGCGTCGCCAAGCGCCGCACCCGGAGCGACGTTGAACGAGAGCGTGACTGCCGGAAATTGCCCTTGATGATTGACGGCGAGCGAGGTTGTTCCCAAGACCACGTGCGTGAAAGCAGCCAACGGCGCTTGCGCTCCTCCCATCGTCGGGACGTAGAGAGCTTGAAGCTGCTCCGGCGTGTTCTGGAACTCCGGCAGCACTTCCAGCACCACGTGGTATTGACTTAATTGAGTAAACATTGTTGACACTTGTCGTTGACCGAACGCATCATACAGCGTTTGGTCGATCGACGCAGGAGTGACGCCTAGACGCGCCGCAGTCGCACGATCAATAACGAGGGCCGCAAGCAAGCCGAGATTTTGCTGATCGCTCGCCACGTCACGCAATTCCGGCAACGTTCGGAGTTTCGCCACCATCTTCGGCGCCCAGGTATTCAGCTCCTCCGCGTCGGCATCTTCCAAAGTGTATTGATATTGAGTGCGGCTCACGCGATCTTCGACTGTGAGATCCTGAACCGGTTGCATGTACAAGGTGATGCCTGCGACCTGAGCAAGCTGCGGCTGCAGACGACGAATGACAGCGCTGGCGTCGATCTTGCGTTGGTCAAGCGGTTTCAGGTTGATCTGAATGCGACCGCTGTTGAGCGTGGTATTCGTGCCATCCACTCCGATAAACGACGACAAACTCTCAACCGCAGGATCTTGGAGAATGATGGCGGACAGGGCCTGTTGTCGCTGGGCCATTGCGGGAAACGAAACGGTTTGCTCGGCCTCGGACACCCCGAGAATGACGCCGGTATCTTGGACGGGGAAGAAGCCTTTCGGAATAATGACAAACAGGAGTAGTGTCGCCGCCAAGGTGACGCCCGCCACACTCAACGTCGCCGTCTGATGATCGAGCACCCAGCGCAGCGTTCTCCCGTATGCTTCAATCACCGTCTCGAAGACCCGCTCAGAGGCTCGGTAGACCTTTCCTTGCGCGGCTTTCGGCTTGTGCGCGAGCAGCCGCGCGCACATCATCGGCGTCAACGTCAACGAGACCACAGCCGAAACCAGGATCGTTGTGCTGAGGGTGATCGCAAACTCGCGAAAAAGGCGACCAACAACATCTCCCATGAACAGCAGCGGAATCAGCACGGCAATGAGCGAGATGGTCAGCGAGAGAATAGTAAAGCCAATTTCCGCTGATCCCTTCAAGGCGGCGTCGAGCGGCGCTTGCCCTTCCTCGATGTAGCGCGTGATATTCTCGATCATGACGATCGCGTCATCCACAACAAAACCGGTTGAAATGGTTAAGGCCATGAGCGACAAGTTATTGAGACTGTAGCCGAGCAGATACATCACGCCGAACGTGCCGACGATCGACAGCGGAACAGCGACGCTGGGAATGACGGTAGCGGAAAGGCTCCGTAGGAACAGAAAAATCACCATCACCACCAAGGCGACTGTCAACATCAACTCAAATTGGACGTCCGCCACCGAAGCGCGGATCATCGTGGTGCGATCCGTCACAACTGCGATATGCACGGCGGAAGGAAGCGCACTTTGGAGCTGGGGCAACAACGTCTTGATACGGTCAACAACGTGAATAATGTTCGCGCCAGGTTGCCGTCGAA
The DNA here is from genome assembly GCA_964441775.1 of uncultured Enterobacteriaceae bacterium. Lineage (GTDB taxonomy): Bacteria > Desulfobacterota > Binatia > Bin18 > Bin18 > SYOC01. The sequence continues at coordinate 61,314 of CAYTVL010000011.1, read as the reverse complement.
TGTTGACAATCACCGCAGGCGTTTCGTTCAGCCAGGCCGCCTGTTTCAGATTTTCTGCGTCGTCCACGACTCTCGCTACATCAGAGAGCACGACCGGCGCCCCGTTACGGTACGCCACGATCAAGGGTTGATAGTCTTTGGCGGCAAGAATCTGATCGTTGGCCTCAATCGTATGGGTTTGCTGCGGGCCGTCAAAATTCCCCTTGGCTAAGTTAACATTCGCCGCCGTGATAATGGTGCGCAGAGCCTCCAGGCTAAGCCCATAGGAAGAGAGCGCTGCGGGATTCGCTTGAATGCGGATCGCCGGCTTTTGCCCCCCGCTCATGCTGACTTGCCCAACCCCGGGCAACTGGGAGATTTTCTGCGCCAGGCGCGTATCGGCAAGGTCCTCCACCTTGGAAAGTGGAAGCGAATCCGAGGTCAAAGCCAGCGTCATAATGGGAGCGTCCGCTGGATTCGTCTTGTTATACACCGGCGGCGTCGGCAGGTCGGACGGCAAATACGTCTGCGCGGCGTTAATCGCAGCTTGTACTTCTTGCTCGGCAATATCGATGTCCAGTGTGAGGACAAACTGTAAGGTAATGATGGAGCTCCCACCGGAACTGGTTGACGTCATTTGTTGCAGGCCGGGCACTTGTCCGAACTGGCGTTCCAACGGCGCAGTGACTGCGGACGCCATCACATCTGGGCTGGCTCCGGGGTAGAACGTCACCACCTGGATAGTTGGATAATCAACCTGCGGCAACGCTGACACCGGCAGTTGGTAATAGGCAACGACACCCACCAAGAGAACGCTGACCATCAGCAACGAAGTTGCGACCGGTCGCAGAATAAATACGCGCGAGAGACTCATCCCTTTCCTTTTTGTGCGTCAGCACCATTCTTTTCCACCGTGACCACACTTCCTTCCCGGAGCTTATCCACACCATTGATGACAACAAGTTCACCAACAGCGAGCCCAGTCTCAATCGCAGTCTCGCCCCCTTCGGTTGCGCCGGCGGTTACTGGGCGGACGGTCACGGTTTGGTCTGGCTTGACAACGTACACAAACGTCTGCTGCGAGGTGCGCTGCAGAGCCGCGTTGGGCGCGAGTATCATGGAATGTTTTGTCTCCACTAACAAGCGAGCGTTCACAAATTGGTTCGGGAAGAGCGCGTTGTCGTCGTTCGGGAACTGCGCTTTGAGTCGCACGGTTCCCGTAGTAGGGTCGATCTGATTGTCAAGCGTTAGCAAAGAACCGCTCGCAAGCTTGTGCTGGCTGGCGCGGTCGTAGGCGTCAACAAGCAACTGTTGGCCCGTGCGTAATTTAGGGTAGACAAACGGCAGATTGTCCTCGGGGAGCGTAAAAATGACCGTGACGGGCTGAAGTTGGGTAATCACCAGCAACCCATTCGTGTCGGTAGTATGAATGATATTCCCCGGATCAACAAGACGAAGCCCAACACGGCCAGCAATAGGCGCCGTAATATGACAGTAGGCAACATTCACCGTTGCCGCGTCGATTTGGCCTTGATCGACTTTAATCACTCCCTCATACTGGTTTACTAAAGCGTCTTGCTGATCGAGCGTTTGTTTGGCGATGGAGTTTTGGCTCCAGAGCAGCTTATAACGCGCCAGATCCACACGTGCTTGTCGCAGCAGTGCTTGATCACGAGCCAACTGGCCCTGCGCCTGAAGCAATTGCGCCTGGTATAGCCGTGCGTCGATCTCGGCGAGCAGATCTCCTTTATTGACGAGCTGGCCTTCTTGAAACCGTACGCTCATCAATTGCCCATCGACGCGACTCCGCACTGTCACGGTATTAAGCGGAGTGACCGAGCCCAACCCAGTGAGATACACGGGCAAGTCTCCTTGCCGCACGGCCACTGCCACCACCGGAACACTGGGGACGGTCGGTTTCATCATCGCTTGCGTAGCAGGCGATGATTGCGGTTCGACTCGTTGAAAGAGCCGATAGCCGCCATAACCTAAGACGATCAGCACAAGCAGCCACAGCCACCACCAGCGCTTCGTCTCCGTTCTCTGAAGAGGCCGTTTTAATCCCCTTCGCAGTTCGATCGTCGTTGGCTCCGGCGTGATCCGCGCCTCTTCAGTTGTCTTCATACCTCCCTTTACTCCTACTCGTTCTCTTCATGGATTGAAATACATCTCGTCGCTTTGAAAATTGGGAGAGCACGGGCAGGGAAAAACTGTAGACTGTTACCGGGATAGTGTTACAGAGGGAATGCTGCTCTCACAAGCCCATAATACGCAGAGAGGTCATCCAGGCTTCTGCCACCGGCAGGCCGCACTCTTTGTTTGAGTTGCACACCCATACCGCCTTGGGGCCCGGATTCTCTCTGGGAATGTGCTCGTTTCGGGAAGAGCCGAAGCGAGTAAGGAAGAAAGGGGCGGAGTCGCTGGCCCCGCAGGGAATTTAGAAATTATATTTTACACCCAGGCCCAATGAGAGATAACGAAGATGCTCAAGTTGTTCAGTTGGCATCACGTACCCGACATCGAAGAACGTCGCAATCTCGGGCGTAAAAAAATAATCCACTCCGCCATCCACGCGCCCGGCAAATTCTGTCCCAGAGCCGGTACGATGAATGGTTCCATCAAACTCGCGGACCCTCGTCATCCCGTCGACATTGAGGAAGCCAAGTCCTCCACTCACGTAGGGTTGCAGGTTTGTGAGACCGGCAGTGGGGGCAAGCAGCTTTCCCATCCAACTAAAATTATTCGTAGTCAGATGCGCCCCCGCGCGATTTCCAAGAAGGTCTCGCCTCTCCTGCTCAAAATCGTCCATGTATTCATACAGGATTTCGGTGGCAAAATAGTCATTGAGTCGGTAACCGCCACGGATGCTAAACCCGGGACTATCTCCCGCGCTTCGCGCACCACCATCAAACTCAGAGAGTCCTCCCGACATTCCCAACCCTATATATGCTCCAGGTCGGTTGAAAATATCGTCAGCTAACGTGGGACTTGGGATCATGAAGAGAATAGTCGCAATAAGAATCTTACGAATAAGCACCTGCTTCACATAGCCCTCCATTCTTGCATGTCTTCATCGTTCACAACACTTGTGCGACCAGCGAGCGCGTTTTCCCTCCTCCATTTACAGCAATGGCGTCATACACAACTTCCTTTCCAAAGATTCCTTGCTTTCGGACTTGTCTTTGTTACTCTCGACGTATGAGCTCCCCATTTGGTTGAATGTGACAAAAAGTGAAGAAGTCATTGAGCGTTGACTCCTTCACAAAAAGTGATCCACTCCTGGCGGACACAATAAAACGTGAAGGCGCCCGTCCTTTTCGAAGTGCGATGAAGCGCAACCTCAAGCGTCAAATATTACTTTTCTAAAAGGGTTTTCTTCGGCGAGGAACCAGTCACTGGCGCCGGAGGGCTCCAGCATGTTCGTGTTCCATAAGCCAACTTCCAACTTGTGGCCACAGTTTTTTGTGAGCCGCGCTGCTCACGGCTAATCCCATGTGGCCGGCGGGAAAGAGCAGATTCTGCGCGTCGCGACTTCCCGTTAATCCCAGTAACGGCAAGCTTGATTTTGGATGCACAACGTCATCGTAGGAGCCAATAATGTTCAATACCGGACACGTGATGTGATGCAGACTGACGAGGAGCCCGCCGACATAGAACTGACCTCGCATCAGACGATTGTAACGAAAGAGGTCGAGACTCAACTCCTGGAACAATTGACCGGCCAGCGGCACATCGCTATGCATCCACCGCTCGAAGAGGGCGAAAGTGTCCACGTAGCCTTCCCTTGCCTTATGCCGATAGAGATCAACATACTTCCCCATTGCATGGTGGACCGGAGCCATCGCCGTGAAGCTGGCATGGATCATCCAAGCCGGACAATTCCCATACGTTTTGGCGACAAGCGTCGACGTTTCTGGATTGAAGGTGCTAGTCAAAGTAGACAAGCCAATCTCACGGACACTCATGTCCAGCGGTAGAGCGAGGGCGATATAGTTTTTGACCGTGTCTGGGTAGAGCGCCGTATACATGGCGCCAAGCAGACCGCCAAGGCAGTAACCGAGCAGGGATATTTGTTTCACACTCTCTCTTCTACGTATAAACTGTACAGTGTGGACAAGATCAGTATTGACATACGCATCAAAACCTCGCCACGCGTCGTCAGGTGTTGGTGGAATCCAATCGGTGAGATAGACATTGAAGCCTTGGCGCGTCAACGTTTCAACCACACTACGTTCGGGCTGAAGGTCCAGAATGAACGGCCTCTTCACGAGGGCGTACAGCAGAAACAACGGCGTAGGCTGGGGTTTCCCTTGCGCTCGGTAGTAGCGCAAGCGCAGTTTTCCATATTCAGCGACCACCTCAAAGGGCGTCGTGGGCGATGGATCATCCTGGACTGGAAAGACATCGCTCCAACCTCTGCGTAAACCGTCACACGCGCGAATAGCGCCGTCCAACCAAGAATCTGAAAGGTGTTGTATAAGATTCCGCATAATAGTCCTCTTCAAATCGTGCGTCAGTTGCCTTTTGCGTCAGAGGGAGACGTTACGGGCTGTTGCGACATTTGTTCATTCAACACGAACCCATTGAACACAGACGGCGGCGTCACGGGAGTTTCTTCCTCAAGCGCTTGTACAATACGAGTTGCCAAACTGATCAGCGCCTCGTTCTCTTGACGCTGAGTGCGCAGTTCGGTCCCTAGATGAAGGACTGCGTCATGGAGCGCTCGCATCTCTGTTCTCGTCGGAAGCCCAACAGCCTGCCAGAGCCCTGCCCCCGCCGCTCCAATCATCGCCTTGCTCACTTGTTGCCAACGGAGAAACATCGGCGCCGCGCTACGCAGTACGGTGTTGTAAAGAGGCGAGCGATACAGATTATCGAGTGCGTTCGCGGCCAAACGCACTCCAGCATCGTAGCCTTTCCAGGCTGTCTCTGTCATATCCTCCTCCGTACCGACCCCCCACCCCCAGCGTATCCCGGCAGAGGGAAATTCAATAAAGACTGATTTTGTCAAAGTGAACAAATCATCCATGGGTTGTTCTGCTTTATTCGCCATTGCGCTATTCCTTCCTTGTAAGGTTAACCATGTTTTTCCCATGCGTGGCTCTGTTGCAAAGGCGTTGGGCCTTCAGCAATTTCCGAGCGCACGATGAGCAAAGCAAGTTCCTGTGGCGCCTTGAGACTGAACCCACCAGCTGCCAGGCGCGTAGGGTTGCACTCTCACCGAATTGAGATAAAAAAACGAAGGACTTACACCATCTGAAGAGAGCGGGAGCGGAAGGGCGGGGCACGGTCCTGCTGTGGGAAGTAGGGGTGAACAAGAGTGGGCTCTGCCGGCGCTCTCACACCTACACGCGACATCTGCATCTTGATGAGGAGCGGTCGAGCGTCAACTATGGCCCCAGAAACCACCTGCCGTTGGCACGTTAAATATGCGGTTTGCTCTACCTGATCGTCTGTAGTCGGAAGAGAAATTTGGAGGGGACGCTGAGCGAAAGGAACCCGGTGGAGCGAACAGGTGCGTACGTCATCGGCGATAGAGCAGGTGAGGAGAAGAATGATCGCAATGAGGCTCCATACGCCAACTTTTCGTACGAAGCGACCTGAGGCCCGCCGCCGCGTCAACACCCATCCGCTGGTCACTATTCTTCTCCAATAAGACATCTAGCTTGCCCCACAAGGCGCAGAAAGACCTTTGTTATCCTGAGACGACTGCAAAGGTCTTTATATTCACCGCCTAGTGGCAGTACATCAGCACCACGCTATGCTCGTCGACAAACTCTGCGCATCAATGCACCTTCCCGGCTGTGGAGATGGTATTTTCATAGAGCTTTTCTCTCAAATGCGCGGCACGAGAATTGCGCAAATCCATGAGGCCGCAGGTTTAGACAAAACACACTAGAGAGAAGAAACGTGATCTGAGACGCGGCAAGCCTCAACAACAATGGCGAATCTTCAACCGAAACGGAGGGAAACCGTCTTCATTTATGTCAGGATAAGCGCAAGCGGAACATCCCTGGCGCAAAGCTCCGCTCAAGCGATAAGAAGTCTTCAGGCAGTCGCTTGCCAAAGTCAAAATTTAATCAATTCATATTCAGGCGGTTCCTTCTCCTGATATGAAGAACCGGAGAGGAAGATGTCGACGTATCGGACAAAGCAGTTAGTCTTGGGCTGCGCAATTATCGCTCTTGTGGCGACTGTCGCAGGTCTTACCGTTCTGTGGTCAACACAACAGGTACTCAGCGCGACGGAAGAAATCACTCAGAGTGATAAAGTCTTGACCGAACTCGACGAATTTCCTTTCCGATTAGCAAACGCGGCAAAGGCGTACCACGATTTCATTTTTACCGGTGAAGAGCCGACCTTAGCCTTGTATGAGACGGCCACAGCTTCCGTACAACAACGACTAGGAGAGCTACAGACCCTGGTCGCCAACAGTCCCGAGCAAAAGCAGCGGATCGAGTCTTTGCGCGCCCTTGTTCAAGAGCGTCTACAACATCTCCAACAGATCGTGCAAATACGCCGCGACGAAGGCGGGGAAGCCGCATTGACGGCCATTGCCGCCGACGAGAGCGGAGGAGACTCGTGGCACAGATGCGGGGGATCGTGGAAGAAATCGAAGGCACGGAGCGGCAGTCCCTCACGACTCAGGCAACGACAACCTATGCCTTTGCTCAACGTATGCATCGCATGGCTATTGAAGGAACGGTGCTGTTACCGCTATGTCTAGTCGGCGCCGTTCTCGCGTGTCGACGCTGGTTGTTCACTCAGAGTGACACTGAGGGTTCTTTACATTTCGGCATGTAATCCAAACACGCCTCGTTAAAAAAGGGGACTGCGGTTGGTTAACGCCGCCTGGAATTGATCCTGGCAAACAACGTAAATGGCTCAGCTTGTTGTTGCCAATAGAGACGCGCTTGCCGTTGATGACGCACGCCGTGCAACCGAATACGGTCGGTCAGGTTCAGCAGCAACGGCATCAGCTCAGTTCCATAGACGCGCCCCAAGCCGCCGCGAACCACGGCGCGCTCATGAAACTCTGAGACATCATCTATAAGAATGTTTGTCCCTCCGGCGATCAGTAGCGGCACGGCTTCACCGGAATGAATCAAAGGACCACTACTTGGGGTAGCGTGATCTCCAGTCACAACAACCAGCACGTCTGCCCCCTGCTCGACTTGACGCACCAGCGGCCCGAGCGTGCTATCAATCGCTTCAATCGCAGCCTTCTTGCCAAGCGGATCTTTCCGATGGGCGGCGACATCCGGCCCTTTGGCGTGAAGGTGGACAAACTCGTAGCCTTGGCGAAAGAGTTGCCCCACAGCAACAAGTTTTTCGCGAAAATCCTCGGCGGTCGACTCACGTCGCGGCACGGTTACTGAGGTCAGCCCGCAAATCCGCGCGATCCCAATATAGAGCGGATAGGTCTCCACACTGGCGGCCCGTAGCCCGTTTTGTTCAAGGAACGGTGGGACATCGGGCCGCACCGCCGCCCACTTGGTCAGCAAGAAATTGATCGGCGGAAGCCCTTGCTCTTGCCTTCTTGCGTTCACGCCATGCGCGTACAGACGCGCGTGCGCCCACCTCAGATACACATTCAACGCCGTCGCCGTTCGTTCGGCATTCTCTTGGTCGGGATCTTCAGCCAACGGCACAGTCCGCGCAACGAGCGCACCATTGTAAAAGGGATCTACATCTGACACATAGCGACTGGGGGAGCCGGTAAGCGTCAAAATGGCTTCACACCGTCCACATGATTGCAAAGAGAAGTGGATGCCGTGTGACTCATACGAAGCAATCGCCTCACTCAGTTCTTGGCAATCCTCTTCATCTTGGGCGCGTCGTTCTTCCCATAGAATAGACTCTCGCCGTACTTTCCCGTCAACAATCGTCACCGTAGCGAAGCTGGCGAGCAGCACAACAGTGTCCGGCAGGATTTCAAATCCGCGACCAATGGCCTCAAACGCAGCGCGACCGGGAAATTGTTCGGGTGGATAGCCGAACAGGAGAAAATGTGAAAATTCACTTTCGACGGGAATTCCTGGCGCGAACGGCACGAGTAGGCCATTCGCTCCCAGTTCCGCGAGTCGATCGAGATGCGGTGAGTGCGCAGCTTCAAGTGGAGTCTTGCCGCCGAGCACTGCTTGCGGCCGGTCAGCCAGACCATCGAGAATGATGAGAAGGATGTTCACAGCGGCAGATCTACTGCATCATTACTGCCTGGCCTCGGCCTTGATCAAGCACGAGACATTGATCGTCAAGATAAAGACCGCCGCGCAAACGGCACGAACGCTCATCAAGGGTGGAGGTACTCGGCACATAGCATTGTTCTCCACGCATGACACCGCCGCGCCGTTGGCAACGTTCGTCTGGCGTTTTTGGTTCGGCGAGTTGCCGGGCGGTTTCCTTCTGGTACTCAAGAAATTTCTCTTTCGAGTACGCACAGGAGGTCAGTCCCAGTGCTATCGTTACCACCCACATCGCCATCCATCGCACGACGGTCCCCTCTTCTCTTTTTTCCGCTGCCTTTAATGGCTCGCGGGCTAGCTGCGCCACGGCTCGACCAGAATCTTGGCATGGATCTCCGGCGAGGCCAAGTCTGCAAATGCTTGGGCAACGCCTTCAATCCCGACTTTCCCGGTAATCAGCGGGTCCGTGGGAATCACGCCTTCGGCAGTGTTGTGCAACGTTTGGGTAAACTCTTCGCGGGTGTAGCCCAGCACGAATTGAAGATTCAGCTCCTTATTGATTCCCAACATCGGTTCGATCGCATCTTTCTCCATGCAGACGCCCACGACGACGATGCGAGCGGCTTGCGGGGCCGCCGCCATGATTTGATCAATCACGCCCGGAACACCCACACACTCGAAAATCACAGCGGGGCGCAACGCAGGTCCAACCGCCCACGGCATCTGCTGCGGTGCACGGCTCTGATCCGCCCAGGCGGCCACTTCTCGCCAGCTCGCGTGCGGCGAACACTCTTTTGGGTCCACCACTACGTCAGCGCCCATCGCTTCAGCCAGTTGACGCCGTCTCGGAGAAAAATCCGCCGCCACAATCGGGCGAATTCCTTTCATGCGCAGCGCGGCAATGACGGAGAGCCCCACCGGGCCACAGCCGATGACCAATGGCGCATCGTCCTTATCCAAGCGCGCCATCTGCACGGCATGCAGACCAACCGCCATCGGTTCGGTCAACGCCGCACGCTCAGTGGAAAGCCCATTCGGGACTTCCAAGAGCAAGCCCTCAGTTAAGCGCATCAATTCCCCATAACCGCCGGGATTGTCATTCGAGTACCCGACCGTTTGCACGCCACTGGAACGGATCAACACCGGCATCGAACACACACGCGTTCCGGCTTTCAGCGTTTTCTTTGTCGCAGGTCCGTGGTCTACAATTTCCGCGCAGAACTCATGGCCCATGACGATGTCGCGGGTGAGATCCATCGTAAAAGCGCCGCCGGAACGACGCGAGGCTTCTACCAATTTCTCCGCATGTTTGAGCGTATGCAGATCAGACCCACAAATGCCGCAGGCCAGAGTTTTGACTAATACCTCGCCTGCTCCAGGCTGCGGGATCGGCAGGTCGTCAACAACAAGTTGATGATTACGCATGATAGCAGCACGCATACGAATTCTCCTTCACAGTTGTGTAACCGTCCAACGCTCCAGCGCACCGTTACGGTTCACTTTCTTCTCCTTGATAGGCGCTCAATATCTCCTCAATTGCCTGCTTAAGTTCTGGGACATCGCGTTGCGTAATATCCCAAACGGTGTCCAAATCGATCCCAAGGTAATCATGGACCAAAATGTTCCGAAACGTCGCAATCTTCCGCCATTCTACGTCGGGTTGCATTGCTTTTGTCGTATCGGATAAGCGTTGGGTCGATTCAGCCATGACCTGTAAATTACGCAGTACCGCATCTTGCAGAGTGTGCGACTCCATAAAGCGCTCGCGCCCTTCCGCTATATCTTCAGCAATGCGCCGAATACACTCTAGAATATGGCGCAAATAGACGGTGTCATCTTTGTTCATAGAGGAACTGCTTCGCGGAGTACATGATCACGAAGATAAGGATTAAGAGCTTTTTCGGTAACCACCTCAACTCTCCGCCCTAACAATTCTTCGAGATCCAGCACTAAACCCGCCGGGAACCAAGAGCTTGTGGTCGCACCTCTCTCAATAAGCAAATCAATATCGCTTTCGGGTCCAGCTTCTCCCCGGGCAACCGAACCGAAGACACGGACGTTATAAGCCCCGTGTTTCGCCGCGATCCGCTGGATGTCCTCTTTCCTGTCTTGCAAGAGTTGTAGCGAAGTCATATTTCCCCTTTTAGAATTATAGTCTTGAGGACCGTGGTCACGGGGTCAAGGCAATGGTTTTATGACTCCTCAAAGTAATCAGAGTCTATACGTTTTACCTCATAGGTGGCGACTTTCGTTACGCCAATCCCATGGTCCATCATCAGATTGGCTAAGCGCACCCCATTCACAAGTACGATGCGGCTGTCAATCATCGCTACATAGGCCTCCGCTTCTTTCGTGAAGTCTGAGGTAGTTATGAAAATTCCTTTCTTCGCCCGTTGACCTTGCAAGGCACCAGCGAATTTCTGAATTTCCGGACGCCCAACCATGCCTTCCCAACGTTTAGCTTGAATATAGATGACATCTAAACCAAGACGATCTTCACTGATCACTCCGTCAATTCCGCCATCACCTGCTCGCCCTACTGTCTTGCCAGCGTCCTGACGTGAACCTCCGTAGCCCATAGAGAGAAGCAGCTCGACCACAAGCTTTTCAAAGAAAGCAGGAGAGGCATCTTTGACTTTTTGCAGGAGGTCAGCGGCAAGCTGCTCGCGAATTCGTTGGTGTCCGTATTCCAAATGCTCCTCAGGCGTCAACTCGTCGCTCTTCCCTTCGGGAACAAGAGCAGGCCCCGCCCCATCTGAACCTGTTTCTCGTTTGGGTGTCCGGAACTCCAGGTACTCAGGAAACTGGCTCAGGAGCCGTAAATCAACTCGGGTGGGATTTTCCTGCAGAACCTCAATACCCCGCTGGCAAATCTTGTAGTAGCCTCGTCGCGGAGACTCTATCAAACCGGCAGCCTTCAAGTGAGTCTTCGCCCACGCTACACGATTGGTAAAGATAGGCTGTTGGCCGCTTGGGAGCAGTTGGGCACCCTCTTCTTCTGCCAGGTGAAACTGTCCAGCCAGAACTTCGAGGGTCTCTTGATTTGAATGTTCCTGACCGTTGCGCAAATGGACAAGAAGGGGAAGCATGACAGTTTGAAAATCAGGGATCGCCATCTCAAAATATCACTGATTGTATCTTGCCCATCCAAATGGAGGCTCTTCGTCCAAGGAGTGTCCAGAATCCCGTTTCGATAATGGGCAGCGGATCATGAGCATTACGCGACTTCCGGCGGGAGCGGCAACTCGTTCTCCACAAAATAGCGAATGACCTCTTGTGGCGTGATGAGCCCCACCACCGTCCCTTGGCGAGTTACAGGTAAATGATGCACGCGATAGGTCCGCAGCAAGCGGATGACCGTGTCTGCCGGGGCAAATTCATCCACCGTCACTACTGGCGATTTCATGACCACCTTCACCGGAGATTCCACTGGTGTTTCCTCCAACAGCGCATTGAGGAGATCACTCTCAGTCACGATGCCAAGTACACGCCCGTCCTCATCCAAGACGGGCAAACCGCTGACTTCCAACCGCGCCAGCTCACGCGCGGCTTCGGCCAGGGTAGTCTGCGGGGTAGTGACCACCACTTTTGTAGTCATGAACTGACGAGCGTGACCTTTCATATTCAGTTCCTTCTCCTGCCCTCGTTGGCAATTAGCAGAATCTCCTCCTGCGGCGACGCTGTCGTCAGAATAGCGGCAAGACGTGCTAGAGTTCTCACGGCCCCCTTGCTACTAAATATGACACGTTCTGTAGTGTCAACAAATATAAAGGAGCGTACCTGTATGTCCCAAGAAAAAAAAGGGCGCGTGGTCGATGCCGATGGGCATGTGATGGAGCCTGCCGAGACGTGGCTGCGCTATATCGACCCCCAGTATCGTGATCGCGCGATTCGTATCGCCCATGACAGTGACGGCTATGAAAACTTGCTGATCGATAACAAGCCACTGAACTTGGTGCGTGGGCATCTCGGCGTCCTCGGCGGCATCGGTATGGACCCGGTAGCGCTGCATACCAATGGAAAAATGACCTACGCTGATGGCTGCCCGGCTGGCGGGTACGATCCCACCGCGCGCCTCAAAGTGATGGACGAAGAAGGCATCGACGTGGCGCTGCTCTACCCTACGATTGGCATCTGTTGGGAAGGCGCGGTTACTGACCCGCAACTGGCGACGGCATACACCAAAGCTTACAACCGTTGGATTGTGGATTTCTGCCGCACCAATCCCAAACGGCTGTTTCCGATCGCGCATATCTCCCTGCTCGACCCGGAAGGCGCGGTGGAGGAAGCGACTCGCGCCAGGAAAGATGGCTGTGTGGGTGTGTATCTTTCACCGGATATGGCGGCGCGCGGCGGCAAACATTTTGATGATTCGTCGTTCGCGCGGTTTTGGGAAACGGTACAAGATTTGGAGATCCCTGTAGGCTTTCACGTCGTAGTACGAGATGAGCCGGCCTTTCGTGGCTGGTTCCACAACGATCGTCGCGACCGACTCTTCGGCTTTGCGTTCCTCGCCATCGACGTGATGGCGGCGTTTACGCAGATGATCTCGTGGGGCATTTTCGAGCAGTATCCACGCCTGAAATGCACTGTGCTGGAATCGGGAGCGAACTGGATTTCCGCTTGGCTCGATCGCATGGATCATAAATTCCAAGTGATGTCGGCGTACTCTCCGCTTAGGATGAAACCGAGCGACTATTTTTATCGGCAGTGTTTAGTTTCGGCTGATCCCGATGAATCCATCACCGCAGCCGTGGTCGACCGCGTCGGTGCGGACTACTTCGTGTGGGCGTCGGATTATCCGCATGTTGACGCTTCGTTCGGCGTCGTGAAAGAAATTCAGGAACGACTCGCCCCCTTGTCGCCGGAAGCGCAACAAAAAGTCCTGGGTGAGAATGCAATACGATTCTACAATTTAGCAGTGTAACGTCACAGCAAGAGAAGGAGGACGTCATGCCTATCGTTGACAACACTACAGTGCCACGCTTTCAACTGCCTGGCCTTGATCATCAAACGCTTGCTGGTCCCGAGCACGGGTTCAAGTCCTTGGAAATGTGGATGCAAACCATAGCCCCAGGCAGTGGTACGCCCGTACATCGGCATGACTGCGAAGAAGCAATTGTGGTGCTGCGTGGTTCAGGTCAATGCACGATTGAGGGCGTCACCACCAATTTTGGTCCGAACAGCACCTTGCAGATTCCACGTAATGCGATTCACCAAATTCTCAATACTGGCGCGGAAGATATGTTTATCGTGGCGGCGCTTGGACAAGCGCCGGTGCGCGTGTGCACGGCGGAGAATCAACACATGCCGTTGCCGTGGCAGGCATGAAAGTCCTGAGTCCTGAGCAATGAGTGCTGAGTTTTTTGACTCAGCACTCAGGATTTTCCACCCAGCACTATTTCTTCGCAGCGCCGCGCGGCTTCAAATCGAGGTCCTCGGGCGGGTGACTCGGCAACTGCCAACGAATGTAGGGTTTGTCTTTTAATTCGTGGTAAGCGTTTGCTTGCGAGATAGCGTGGTCGAAGGCTTTTTGAAATGCGTCAAAATCCTTGTCTTTAATCGCCTGACCAATCGGGGGCCAGTCTTCGGCCATGAACTGGTTGAGCGCGTCTTCATGTTTCGGGCGAGTAAAGGCGCCCAAGTCCATTAGTTCTTTGATTTCTTTCCACTGAAAATTGGCGAGTTCCCAGTGCCCTTCTTTGGCCGCATAATAGAGCTTCCAAGTGCGCTGGCCAATCTCCGGCATGATGCGGGCCAGACCGGGTTGAATGGTTGCAATTTCATCGACAGTCATTTCACGATGGCCGGACCACACGCCGAGTTCGGATAGAATTTCTTTCACTTTCTCTTTGAGTTCATCATCAGCCATATCATTTCTCCTTTGCCGGGGTGTCAATTTGAGTCAGACACTATACTGAAAGCCAGGCAAGAGGGCAAACCGGGCAAAGAGAACGGCAATACGACAACTTTCGCGCGACGTCCCCGTCTTCTCCTCTTTTTTCTCTACCGCGGCGCCATACGAATCGCGCCGTCGAGGCGAATAGTCTCGCCGTTGAGCATCGGCATCTCGACGATATAACTCGCCAACGAGGCGTACTCGTCCGGGCGACCAAGCCGCGCCGGGAATGGCACGCTCGCGCCCAGTGACTTGCGTGCGGACTCGGGGAGCCCCACGAGCATAGGCGTCTCGAAAATACCTGGGGCAATGGTAACGCAGCGGACCCCAGCCTGCGCCAGTTCTCGGGCGATGGGGAGGGTCATGCCGACCACACCGCCTTTGGACGCTGAATAGGCGGGCTGCCCGATCTGGCCATCAAACGCCGCCACCGAAGCCGTGTTAATGATGACTCCACGTTCACCTTCGCTGTTGGGCTCGTTCGTTACCATCTTCGCCGCCGCCAGGCGCGTCACGTTGAACGTGCCAATCAGGTTGATTTCCACCACTCGGCGAAAATTCTCTAACTCTAGGGGAACATTATTTTTCCCAAGCACCTTCCCTGGGGTGCCGATGCCAGCACAGTTGACCAAAACATGAATTCCACCAAATGCCGCCACGGCCTTATCAATGGCGGCGGATGCTTGCTCCCCGCTGGTCACATCACACTCGACAAAAAACGATTTGCCGCCAAGTTCCTTGGCAATCTCCGCCCCGCGAGATCTGGCGAGATCCAGAATCGCAATCTGCGCCCCTTTCGCGGCAAACGCGCGGGCCGTCGCCTCACCGAGACCAGAACCCCCTCCAGTCACAACCACACCCAGACTCTTGATGTTCATTTTTCTACTCCTTAACAAAAAAGAAATTATTCAGAAACGCGACGCCTCTCCACTCTTCCGTCTCACGTTTCCCGTTTTCCCTCTTCCTCCTCGCCCCTCACACCTTCCGCTTCACGCATTCACATCGATCACCACTCGGCCACGCACCTTCCCATCTAGAATAGCTGGGGCTAGTTCAGGCAATTTGGACATCGGCTCAACTGTGGTCATGGAGTCAAGTTTGTCAAGTGGTAAATCACGGGCCAACCGTCGCCATGCTTCCAACCGTTTCGCCTTGGGGCACATGACGGAATCAATGCCGATGAGGCTGACGCCACGCAAGATAAAGGGCAGCACAGTCGTGGGAAGATTGGAGCCGCCAGCGAGCCCACAAGCCGCAACCGCTCCGCCATAACGTGTCCCGCGCAATACTGAAGCAAGCGTCTCCCCGCCCACCGAATCCACGCCAGCCGACCAACGTTCCGCATCCAGAGGCCGACCAGACGGCGTTGCTAACGCAGCCCGCTCGACGATGGTCGAAGCTCCTAGTGAAGTTAGGTAATCCTTCAGCTCGGGGCGACCGGTCGAAGCCGCAACTTTGTAGCCCAGTTTCGCCAAAATAGCGATGGCCACGCTACCCACACCGCCAGCAGCGCCGGTGACAATAACTTCGTGTTCGCCCGCTTTTACCCCTGCCTGTTCGATACCCATCACACACAACATGGCGGTATAGCCTGCGGTCCCGATCGCCATCGCTTGCTTGAGCGAGAACGGCGCTGGCACGGGCACGAGCCAGTCAGATTTCACTCGGGCTTTCTGACTGAAGCCGCCCCAGTGCGATTCGCTGAGCCCCCAGCCATTAATTAATACTTGGTCACCAGGTTTGTAGGAAGACAACGTCGATTCTTCGACTGTCCCAGCGAGATCAATGCCACACACCATCGGCAGACGGCGGGCAATTTTCGCCTTGCCGGTGATGGCCAGCCCATCTTTATAATTGATCGTTGAATACGCGACACGAATGGTGACATCGCCTTCCGGCAAGTCAGCAGTCTTGAGTTGCTTCAACGACGCCTGCGTCTTTCCACCGACATCTTCGGCGATGAACGCATTGAATGTATCACTCATTATTAGCTCCTTACTGTATGTCAGACCCTGCGTAGAAAAAGGCTCCATAGCGTCTGACTGTGGCTTACGTACCTGCTCAAGTCCAGATTGTCAAAGGTAGACGAGCCTGGACAAGCACGAGGCCGATCGCTACAAGGAGCGCAATCGCTCACGTAGGAGGAAACTATGCCTCTCCCACCAAATGCTACCCTCCAATTCACCCCTGATCTGCGCATCTGCCGTGTCCTTAACGGCATGTGGCAGGTCTCCGGCGGGCACGGTCGTATCGATCCCAAAACTGCTCTCCAGAACATGTTTGAGTACCATGATCAGGGGTTTACGACCTGGGATCTCGCAGATCACTACGGCCCGGCGGAAGACTTTATCGGTGAATTTCGTCGCCAGCTTGTCGCGGCGCGCGGCGAGGCCGCCCGTGCCGAGATGCAAGCCTTCACCAAATGGGTGCCGCGCCCCGGCCCTATGACGCGGAAGATTGTCGAAGCCAATATTAACACCTCTTTGCGGCGCATGAACGTGTCGGCGCTCGATCTGTTACAGTTTCATTGGTGGGACTACAGTGACGCGCGTTATCTCGATGCGCTGTTCGTACTCTCAGAACTGCGAGACGAAGGAAAAATTCGCCACGTCGCATTGACTAACTTTGACACCGAGCGGCTGCGCACCATGACAGACAAAGGCATCCGCGTGGTCTCAAACCAGGTGCAGTATTCGCTGATCGACCGCCGTCCGGAAGTGCAAATGGCTCAATTTTGTCAAGAGCAAAACATTTGGCTACTGCCGTACGGCACGGTCTGCGGCGGGCTTCTTTCCGAACGTTATCTCGGCCAACCCGAGCCCAGTTATTACCGACTCAACACGGTCAGTCTACAAAAGTATAAAGATATGATCGACTCCTGGGGCGGCTGGGTGCTCTTTCAGGAGTTACTCCAAACACTCAAACACATTGCCGACGAACATCACGTGAGCATCGCCAACGTCGCCACGCGGTACATTTTAGACAAACCACAGGTCGCTGGCGTGATCATCGGCACAAGGCTCGGCCTTTCGGACAACCGAGCAGATACCGCGCGGGTCTTTGCTCTCGCCTTAACCTCAGCGGACCATCAGCGCATCGAGACCGTGCTGGCGAAGTCGAACGACTTGTTCAAGTCAATTGGCGACTGTGGAGATGAGTATCGCTAGTCGTCCGTGCTGGCGAGGCTGAGAGATGTCAGATGGAGCCAGGGGTTGAGATCCGCATACAGGTCTTCGTGGCGCCCGAACGCCATCGCCTGTCCGAAGCTCCTTCACAGACTGTCGAGATGCATCAACACGCGCGAGGCGCTTTCGAGCAGTCCAAGCAGTGGCTCCTCGACACTTGGTTTCTTGCACTGTCAACAGTTGACGCGCCAAGGCTGTCGCACCGCCACTGCCATGAATGACCAGCAACAAGAGATCCTCGGACCACGTGGCTTCACCAGTTGTGAGTACGTGCTCCAACATGGGATCAAGGGCGGACCAGATTTCCGGCCACACTTCGCGGAGTGGTTGCCCCAGTGGCAGGATGTTTATCCGCGAGCAGTGGAATGTAGGCATCGGTGTAGAGTAGGAGACAGGCGCAACTCCACAAACGGATTGGGAGGAGTTCTGCTAGTGGTTCTTTCCCCAACACACCCATCAAGAACTTGTGTAGAGAAACTCCCCTTAGTCGGCATGAGAAGAAGCGCTCTCAGCAGTATTCTTTCGCATGTCTTTGGCTTTTCGTGTTCCTTCGGATTGTTCTCTAACTGGCCTTTGTCTTGCTAGCTTACTCTCTGGCCCGTGTACAGCATTTCGTCTCCCTGAAATTCAACCGCCAATCCGGCAACGCGCCAGTGTGCGGTGCCGGCGCTTAGGGAACGTTCGTACACGAGAGGCTGAAAAGACGAGCGATGGATGAAGATGACAACCAACACGTAAGACAATATCTCCTCGCGCGTTTCTGGGAATCGGCGTTAGGCTTCTGGCGCACCGATGAAAAGCGTACAGCTTGGTTGCTGACGTTGATCGTTATTATGATTACCTTTATAGGGCTCGGCGTGCAGTACCGCCTAAATGTGTGGCATCGTGCTATGTTCGATGCGCTCGACCAACGCGCTGGCGACCGGGTGTTACATCAATCACTGATCTTCTTTCCACTGATCCTCGCAAGCGTGGGCGTAGGGGTTTCGGCGACTGCCGCGAAAATGACGCTTCAGCGCGGGTGGCGAGCCTGGCTGAACGGGCACGTACTCGATCACTGGCTTAGCAATGGCCGGTATTATCAACTAAACTTGGTCCCGGGTGATCATAGCAACCCGGAGTATCGTGTGGGCGAGGATTTACGCCTGAGCGTCGATGCCCCGGTTGAGTTTGCCGTTGGCGTCTTTTCAGCGGTCCTTTCCGCGCTTCTTTTTATTGGCGTGCTGTGGTTTATCGGCGGCGAGCTGCACTTTACAGTGGGCAACCTCACACTTCACATTCCCGGGTTTTTGGTGATTGCCGCTTTTCTCTACGCAGTGCTCGCCAGCGGATCAATGGTCTTTATTGCTCGCGGCTTTGTAGTCGTGGCTGAACAGAAAAACCAAGCGGAGGCGGAGTATCGGTACGTGCTCACGCGCCTCCGTGAATATGGAGAGAGCATCGCTATGCTCGGGGGCGATACGGAGGAACGCGCGGGCCTTGATGCGGCATTTGCAACTGTCCGCGAGCGTTGGCGGGAGTTGATGATGCAGTATCTGCGCACCACGGTGGTATCGCAGAGCAGCAACGGCGTGGCCCCTATTATTCCTATTTTGCTCTGCGCCCCGAAGTACGTTAGCGGGACCATGACCCTTGGAGAAGTGATGCAGGCCGCTTCCGCATTCGTCATTGTACAGACGGCATTTAGTTGGTTAGTGGAAAACTATCCTCACCTCGCCGATTGGACCGCCTCGGCGCGTCGACTCGCCTCATTGCTGGTATCCTTGGACCATTTGGAGCGCGCCGAGCGTGAAGAAACGACCGGCCGTATAGTACGAAAGCCAGCCGAGGATGGCGTACTTCGTTTACGGAATCTGTCCGTGACCTTGCACGATGGCAGCGCCGTGGTAAACGACGCCGATGTCAACGTCACTCCTGGTGAGAAAGTATTAGTCGTCGGGGAATCGGGGACGGGCAAAAGCACTCTAGTGCGGGCCATTGCTGGTCTCTGGCCCTGGGGTGAAGGAGAGATCCTGGTGCACTTCGAAGGGATGTCCTTGCTGCCGCAACAGCCTTACGTACCCCTTGGAACCCTGCGCCACGCTGTGACCTATCCGCTCGCGTCGGAGACGGTAGACGACGATGCCCTCCGCGCGATCGTTGAGGACGTAGGACTCGGTCATTTTCTCGACCGGCTGGACGAAGAAGACACGCGTTGGGAACACATTCTCTCCGGCGGAGAAAAGCAACGGCTCGCATTTGCTCGGGTGCTTATTCATCGCCCGCACTTGATCGTGATGGACGAGGCCACTGCTGCCCTCGACCCTCTGAGTCAAGAACGGTTAATGCAACTGGTCCTAGAGCGGCTGCCCGAAGCCAGCGTTATTAGCGTCGGACACCGCACTGAGCTTGAAGCCTTTCATACCCGTAAGCTGGTGCTGGAGTATCATGCTGAAGGCGCGCGCTTGGTCGGCGATGAACCGCTTCAACGAACGTTTCGTCGGTCGGCGAGGTTTCTCTCGGGACTGCACCCCCCTCAGAAAACACAGGCGACGCGCCGACCTGGACAGTGGGAAAGAGAAGGTTCGGCAGGAAAAAGCAAGGCTCACTCCCAGTGAATAAAATCAGTCCATTTTGAACTAGATAATTGAAGGATCATAAGACTTCTCTTATGAGCACATTGTAGTTAAATGAACGTGTCTGCAGAGAAGAACTTTCACTACAAGTGAAATAGGAGAAGACCGGATGTGCACTACCTCAACTTGGCCGAGTAAGAGCTTAAGCATATCACCGGGAATGCTCAAAAAGACGCTAAGCCCCGCTCACACGCCACAATGAAAGTCAATAATCCTAACCAAGCATAATCACTGGCGGTAAGAACGCGCTAAGGAGGAATTGATTTATGCGCATGGTCCATTCTTCCGCGCCTCTGCGGGGCATGAAGAAGTCTTTTCGCTGGCTGTATCAAAGAGCGACTTGAAGGCGTGAACCTCCTCTGCGACAAGATAACCTGGAGTTAGGTTATAAAAGAAATATTGTGGAATGAGCCTATTGTCCGCAACATAAAAATTCTCACCTTCAAAATAGTAAACTGATTTCCTAGACCGTGCGGTGAGGAGGATACAAACTAGGAACTCGACGCGTTCTTTACTCGCGGGACAGAAGCGTTGAGTAGAAAAAATGAACTGACTATATCAGTATGGCGGAGCTATGTCCGCGATACAAAAAACTGCCCTGATTCTTACTCCTTACAAATTTTCCTGAGTGCGCGCTTTATCATTAATCCTTGAGAGGGTCACCCTCTTAGCCAAGAACCAAGGACATATGTCAAGCTCACAATTATGTTCGATATGGCGCCTAAAAACAAAGGCGCTCGGGTGAAAATTCTTTCGTCGGTGAATCGCAGCGATAATAATTATGGCTAATCAAGTCCTTGCAGGGACGAATATCCTTGGCATTTCTGCATTCTATCATGACTCTGCGGCTGCCCTCGTGCAGAACGGGAAAATCATTGCGGCAGCTCAGGAAGAACGTTTCACTCGTCGCAAGGGTGACGCGAGATTTCCGAGCAGGGCGGTGCAGTATTGCCTCCAAGAGGGCGGTATTTCGTTAGCGGATCTGCAGTATATCGTGTTTTACGATAAGCCTCTTCTTAAATTTGAGCGACTCTTGGAGACATATCTGTCCTTCTCTCCGCGAGGCCTGCGGTCCTTCCTAGTCGCTATGCCAGTGTGGCTCAAGGAGAAGCTGTTCCTGAAAAATTACCTGCGAAAGGAACTCATTGCTCTTTTTGAAATCTATGAAAAGTCTGCACTTCCTCCTCTCCTCTTTACTGAACACCATGAAGCTCATGCGGCGTCGGCGTTCTATCCTTCTCCGTTCGCGACAGCGGCGGTTCTTTGCATGGATGGAGTTGGAGAGTGGGCCACCACCTCAGCCTGGCTTGGTGAGGAGAACCGTCTAACCCCACTATGGGAGATTTCGTTTCCTCATTCTTTAGGCTTGCTCTATTCTGCTTTTACCTATTACACCGGGTTCAAGGTCAACTCAGGCGAGTACAAAGTCATGGGCCTCGCCCCCTATGGGCAACCCAAATATGTGCAGGTGATTTACGATCATCTCATAGACCTCAAAGCGGATGGCACCTTTCGACTCAACCTAGAGTATTTCAGCTATTGCACTGGGCTGACCATGACAAACGGGAAATTTGACGCCTTGTTCGGTGGTCCCCCGCGCCAGCCAGAGACGTCTCTTACGCAAAGAGAGATGGATCTGGCTCGGTCAATTCAAGAGGTGACTGAAGAAATCATGCTGCGTCTTACAAAGACTCTGCAACACGAAACTGGCGCGGCAAATCTTTGTTTAGCGGGCGGAGTCGCGCTGAACTGTGTCGGAAATGGCAGAATTCTCCGGGAAGGATCATTCAAGGAATTGTGGATTCAGCCGGCGGCTGGCGATGCAGGGGGAGCCGTGGGGGCTGCCTTAGCCGCGTGGCACAAGGTTGAAGAACAGCCGCGGCACCGCAATGGACGCGCTGACGCAATGCAAGGAAGCTTTTTAGGTCCGTCCTATAGTAATGAGCAAGTAGAGTGGTTTCTCAGAAAAATAGGTGCCTCGTATGAGCGCCTGAGTGATCAAGCGTTGGTTGAGCGTGTAGCGGATGAACTAGCGTCGGGCCGGGTCATCGGGTGGTTTCGAGGGCGCATGGAGTTCGGGCCACGCGCTCTCGGGGCTCGCAGCATCATCGGAGACCCGCGAAATCCCAAAATGCAGTCAATCATGAACCTAAAGATTAAGTATCGAGAATCTTTTCGACCGTTTGCGCCCTCGGTGCTGTACGAAAGAGTGTCCGATTACTTCGAGCTTAATATAGACAGCCCGTATATGCTCTTGGTTGCTCCGGTGCTGAAGAAGCGCCGCACCGCACTGACCCACGAACAAGAGCATTTATGGGGCATTGATCTCCTCAACGTGCCACGGTCAGACATTCCTGCTGTCACTCATATAGATTACTCAGCCCGCATCCAGACAGTCCATGAACAAACAAATCCGCAGTACTATCAGCTCCTCAAAGCCTTTGAAGCCCGAACGGGGTGTGGGGTGCTGGTGAACACCTCGTTCAATGTGCGCGGGGAACCGATAGTCTGCTCGCCCCACGACGCCTATCGCTGCTTTATGCGTACGGAGATGGACACCCTTGTCCTGGAAAATTTTCTCCTCCCTAAGGCCGCCCAGAAATCGTTGGTGGAGGACTCGGATTGGAGAAAAGAGTTTGAACTTGATTGATGCAACATGGGACAGTCCTCTTCAGGGGAAAATCGCACCTAAGCAATTACGCTCTTTTGGACTGATGATTGGAGGTATCTTCGCGACCATTGGCCTGTCGCCTATGTTTCTTCATGGTCGGGACCCTCGCTTGTGGGCAATCCTGGCGGCTGGGCTCCTCATCATTCCAGCTTTGGCTTATCCGAAGAGTCTCGCGTTGATCTACCGGGGCTGGATGGCGGCTGGCCACGTCTTGGGCTGGATCAATACCAAGCTCATTTTGACGCTCATCTTCTTTGGGCTTCTTACTCCTCTCGGTTTCCTGAGGCGCTTCTGGCATGGAGACCCCATGGCTCGTAGATTCAGTTCAGACACGGAGACGTATCGTGTAAAAAGTAGGGTCCGATCAACCTCACACATGAAACAGCAGTTTTAAAGCGCTCATGGAGGTGAATACAACAATGGGTGAATTTATAGCAGAACTCTGGAGTTTTATGAAAGAACGTAAAAAATTCTGGCTGCTACCAATCATCTTCTCCCTTCTGATACTTGGCGGTCTCGTCTTCTTCACTTCGGGCTCCGCCGTGGCGCCGTTCATATATACATTATTCTAGGCGGTGTTTTAGATTCAGATTGCACGGGACTACGCTGATCAACGATAAGAAGTCCAGAACCTAAAACACTATCCTGCCGTGAATACCGTCCCGAGCTGACATCCATCAACTCTCCTCCGTAACCAGAGAAGGAATAGCGGTCATGAAAGCAATTATTTTGGCTGGCGGCGTTGGTTCCCGACTTGCGGAAGAGACCATTGTTCGCCCAAAACCCATGGTGGAAGTTGGTGGGAAGCCCATCCTTTGGCACATCATGAATATTTACGCTGCGCACGGTGTCACGGAGTTCATTATTGCCTTAGGCTACAAGGCGGAGATAATCAAAGAATACTTCCTTAATTTCTACGCACTCAATAATGATATCTCTATTGACCTCACCTCTGGTAAAACCTGTATTCATGATGGAAACCAGCCGAGTTGGAAAATCCATCTCGTTGATACTGGAATCCATACCCAAACTGGAGGGCGTCTGAAACGCCTCAAAAAATGGCTCAAAGCAGATGAGACATTCTTATTTACCTACGGTGACGGAGTTGCGGACCTCGACGTAAGGGCTCTTCTAAGGTTTCATTTTGCCCACGGCAAACTTGCTACGGTGACGGCGGTACGTTACCCAGCACGTTTTGGCAAGCTTGGGTTTGAGAAGGACCGTATCGTTGAATTCTGCGAGAAACCAGAACAGGGCGAGGGCTGGATAAGTGGGGGGTTCTTCGTGCTTAACGCCAAAGTTGTTGATTATATAGAAGATGATGACACAGTTTGGGAACGTGAACCAGTAGAACGTCTTGCTCAAGAAGGACAAATGATGGGCTATCGACACGGCAGTTTTTGGTCCTGCATGGATACGCTCAAGGAAAAGCATTTTCTTGAAGACTTGTGGAACTCCGGGAGAGCACCTTGGAAAATTTGGGGTGATCATACTTGGACTCAGAAGAATCGCTAGAGGAGGTCAGTGGCCATGAGAGTCCTTATTACGGGCACGGAGGGCTACATTGGCGCGGTGCTCGCTCCGGTCTTATCCGACCGAGGTCACGAGATTGTCGGCCTCGATACCGGATTTTATCGAGACGGCTGGCTGTATAACACTAGGACGACGAGACTTCCTCTCTGTATTAACAAAGATATCCGCAATATTACGGAAGCCGACCTGCACAATTTTGATGCCGTCGTGCATCTGGCCGAGCTTTCGAATGATCCTCTGGGGCAGCACAATCCTGAGGTCACCTACGAAATCAATCATCTCGGCACGGTGGCGTTAGCCAAAAAGTGTAAAAAGGCAGGTATTGTCAGATTTATCTACACATCTTCATGCAGTGTGTACGGTATCGGGAATGGGGATCTGAAGACAGAAGAATCTGAGCCCAATCCTCAGACGGTGTATGCGATCTGTAAAGTACTTGTAGAACAAGATCTGTCGGCGCTGGCGGGCGACGATTTTTCACCAACGTTCCTCCGCAACGCCACCGCGTATGGTCCTTCACCGAGAATGCGATTTGATCTCGTGTTAAACAATCTTGCTGGTCTGGCTTGGACCGCCAAGGAAATCAGGCTGACGAGCGACGGGACACCGTGGCGCCCGCTCGTTCATGTGCTTGACATTTGTCACGCGATCGCCTGCGCGCTCGAAGCTCCCCGAGAAAGCGTCCACAAACAAATTTTCAATGTTGGGAACACCAAGGAAAACTATCGAGTGAGAGAGATCGCCCAAATTGTCTCGCAGATATTTCCTGGATGTACGCTTACTCTAGGGGCGCCCGATGGGGACCAACGGAGCTACCGAGTCTCCTTCGAGAAAATCAGCGCGCAACTACCGGGATTTCACTGCGAATACGACGCCATCCAGGGCGCCTCGCAACTCCGCGAGTTGTTTGAACGGATTACTCTGACGCGCGAAGACTTTGCTTTCAGAGCCTACACGCGTCTGCGTCAGCTCGAACATCTGATCAAAACGCAACAGATCGATGAACGATTTTTCTGGCGATAGGTCATAATATATGAGTGAGAGAGCTTGTCGATTCTGCGGCGCGTTTCTCCGTCACACCTTTGTCGATCTCGGCATGTCGCCGCTTGCGAATTCATACCTGACTCCAGATCAACTTTGTCAAAGAGAACCATTCTATCCCCTGCATGTCTATGTGTGTGAACAGTGTTTTTTGGTGCAACTAGAAGAATTTGAGAGTCCTGATTCCATCTTTAGCGAGTACGCCTACTTCTCGTCCTATTCGAGCACGTGGCTCGCTCATGCACGGGCGTATGCCGATATGGCGATGCAGCGTTTTGGTTTGGATAAGAAAAACCAAGTGGTGGAAATCGCCAGCAATGACGGATATCTGCTGCAATATTTCGCCGCGAAAGGCATTCCTGTGTTGGGGATAGAGCCGGCAGCGAACGTGGCCGAAGCCGCCAGGGAAAAAGGTATTCCCACACTCGTGCAGTTCTTCGGGGCAGAAATGGCTCGGGCTCTGGCTGTCAATAAAATGAAAGCCGATCTGGTGGTGGGCAACAATGTGTTGGCGCATGTGCCTAACGTGAACGACTTCATTCAGGGCATAAAAATTCTGCTGCATCCCCACGGAGTCGCCACTTTAGAGTTTCCCCATTTGCTGAAGCTCATGGCGGAGAATCAGTTTGACACCATCTACCATGAGCATTTTTCCTATTTCTCGTTGACAACAGTGAAAACAATCTTTGCAGCGCAGGGACTGACGGTCTTTGACGTAGAGGAACTCTCGACTCATGGCGGGTCGCTCCGACTCTATGTCCGCCACCGCGACCATGCTTCACTGCCTGTGAGCAGCCGCGTTGCAGAGGTGCTCGCCAAAGAGAGAGCTGCTGGCTTGACCTGCTTGGAGCCGTATCTCTCGTTTGCGGAAAAGGCCGAAGCCATTAAGCATGAACTACTTGGTTTTGTTATCTCCGCCAAGCAAGCGGGCAAATCAATTGCTAGCTATGGCGCCCCGGCGAAAGGGAATACGCTTTTGAATTACTGTGGCGTCGGCTGCGATTTTATTGACTATACGGTGGACTTGAATCCCCATAAGCAGGGTCATTTTTTGCCAGGGACTCATATCCCGATCTACCATCCGGACTACATTCGTAAAACGACGCCAGACTATGTGCTCATTCTGCCTTGGAATCTGAAGGATGAAATCACGGCGCAGCTTTCCTATATCCGCCAGTGGGGCGGTCGGTTTGTCGTTCCTATCCCTACGGTTGAAGTCTACTAATGATTTTCACTGCAATGGCGCTCCAAGGGGCGTTCATCATCACACCTGAGCGGCTTGAGGACGAACGCGGCTTCTTTGCCCGCACCTGGTGTCAGCATGAGTTTGCGGTGCATGGCCTGAATCCCTGCCTCGTCCAGTGCAGCATTTCCTTCAATAAGAAAAAGGGCACGCTGCGAGGGATGCACTATCAGGCTCAGCCCCACGCAGAAGCCAAGCTGGTCCGCTGCACCCGAGGAGCGATGTATGATGTCATTATCGACCTTCGTGCTGATTCGCCCACCTTTAGGCAATGGGCGGCGGTCGACTTAACAGCGGACAATCATTGCCTCCTGTACGTGCCCGAAGGATACGCGCACGGATTTCAGACACTCGTAGACGACACGGAAGTCTTTTATCAAATGTCCGAGTTTTATACTCCTCATCATGCGAGAGGGGTGCGATGGGATGATCCGGCATTTGGCATTCAGTGGCCTCCCGGCGACCGGATTATCTCGCAGCGTGATCGCAGCTACCCGGACTTTTGCGGAGAAGGCGACACTAATGGTCTCCAGCGATTTTCACAGAGCGACAAACAGCAATGACCTTGGTCAGGAGATGTACGAACTCATTGCCGCTTTGTATCCTTTTTGCCGGAGCATTACCGGTGACGGCGTGCGCCAGACTTTACGCCTGCTGCAGCAGCACGTTCCCTTAGTGATGCACGAGACGCCCAGCGGAACCCCAGTCTTTGACTGGACGGTGCCATTGGAATGGAACATTAGAGATGCATACATAAAAAATGCGAGCGGAGAACGAATTGTCGATTTCAATCAATCGAATCTCCATGTGATGAGTTACAGTGTCCCGACGAAAAAGAAACTCCGTCTAGAAGAGTTAAAACCCCATCTCTTTACGCTTCCTCAATACCCGGAGTGGATTCCCTATCGCACTTCTTATTATCAGGAAAATTGGGGCTTCTGCCTCAGTCACAAACAGTTCCTTACGTTAGCAGATGAGGAGTATGAAGTCTGCATCGACACATCTCTTGAAAAGGGGCACTTAACTTATGGTGAATATTACTTGCCTGGAGAGATTGCAGACGAAATCTTGATCTCATGCCATGTTTGCCATCCTTCTCTCTGCAATGACAATCTCTCTGGGATTGCGCTCGTATCGTTGCTCGCGAAATACCTCAGCACAATTTCACATCGCTACTCCTACCGGTTTCTTTTTATCCCCGGCACCATTGGGTCAATCACTTGGCTCTGTCTCAATGAGCCGCAAGTGACGAACATCAAGCACGGCTTCGTGGTGGCGGGAGTCGGGAATCCAGGCGACTTGACCTATAAAAAAAGTCGCCGGGGGAATGCGGAGGTCGATCAAGCGGCTGAGCATATCCTCAAGCATGCTGGAAACAATTTTACCATTGTAGAATTTTCTCCGTATGGCTACGACGAACGACAATTTTGTTCACCGGCTTTTAATTTACCAATTGGCTGCGTCATGAGAACACCCCACAGCCAGTACCCTGAATACCATACGTCTGCAGATAATCTCGATTTCGTGCAACCAGCCTATCTCTCTGATTCATTCGCGAAGTGCGTATCGATTCTCGACGTTCTCGAAAGTAATGAAACCTATCTCAACCAAAATCCCAAATGTGAGCCCCAACTGGGGAAAAGGGGATTATACCGAGCGATAGGCGGCCAGACAGACCAAAAGGCTCATGAACTGGCGATGCTCTGGGTTCTGAATTTATCCGATGGAAACCATGCATTACTAGATATTGCGGAGAGGGCGGGTCTGGGCTTCGGCTTCATTAGAGATGCAGCAGAGGTTTTGCTGCAGCATGATCTATTGAGACTGGCCAAAAAGATGAACTCACCACCTCACTATTAGTACGATAATGAGTGTTAGTAGCGTTACCTCGTAAGGAGTGTGCAGTGAACTATGGTGGAAAAACGAACTTTAACGAAAGCAGCTACTGGCACCGCTAAAATGATCATAATCGGAACTGCGACTTTTCTCCTCTTCATATCGGTTTACTACTTCTACTATTACAAGTGGACTCATGAGCGGTGTTTCATCGGTTCAAAAAATTTCATTTTCTACTCTATCCTACCATTGAGCTTGGCGAGTCTGTTATTTGCTTCCCTGCGGTTACGACTTTCCTATCAACTCGATATCGCTCTGATGATAGTCTCCATTGGCGGCTCGTTCCTTTTTGGAGAACTAGCATTTGCTTTACTGGAACCTACGTTCTCCGAAAATCAGCTCCAGAAAATCGTACAAATAGCAAAAGAACAAAACGTAAATTTTGACCGTCGTAGCAAGCTTGAGGTTGTTAGCGATTTCCAACAAAAAGATATAGACACCGTCCCTGCTATTCCCTCTGCCATATTGTTAAGACGCTCCAGAGACAATGTCATGAGATCAGATATCACTATCGGCGGAAGTGAAATTGTGCCGCTGGGTGGGATTGCCAACAAATTCACAGTCCTTTGTAACGAGAGTGGGACATACCAGACGTATAAGAGCGACCAACATGGTTTTCGTAATCCCTCGGGCAGTTGGAATAATAATCACATTGAAGTTGCCGCCCTCGGTGATTCTTTCACGCAGGGTTTTTGTGTGCCTTCGGACAAGAATTTTGTCGCTTTGATTCGTCAGCAGTGGCCGGCGACGCTGAACCTAGGGAATCATGGTGACGGTCCTTTAACCATGCTTGCTACGCTTACGGAGTATGTCCAACCGCTCACACCAAAGGTGGTGCTGTGGTTTTATTTTGAAAACGACCTTCTGGATTTGAGAAGAGAGAAAGACAGCCCTTTATTAATGCGTTATTTAGAGGAGGATTTTACCCAAGGGCTATTTTCTCGACAGACTCAGATTGACCAAGCATTGGTGACCTACGTCGAGAAGGTTAAGAGAAGGGGTGATCTGCCTAGCACGTCTGAAGTCGAGAGAAAACCAAAAGATATCAAGTGGCTACTAAACTGGACGAAAGAAACCATTAAGCTGAGCCGCATACGGAACCATTTGAATCTCATTTCTGGGACCTTATGCTCGGGAGAAGACGACCCCACTAAGGCATCCGTGGCAGAGATAGAATTGTTTCGTGCAGTGCTATTGAAAGCGCAAGCGTCTGTCAATACGTGGGGGGGGACACTGTACTTCGTTTTCTTGCCAGAATGGCAGCGTTACGCTATGCCGCAGCTTGCCAACAAAGATCGAGAGCGGGTCTTGGAAGTCGCAAGAAATATTGGTCTGCCTGTGATCGACCTCTATCCGGTCTTTCAAGCTCAAGCTGATCCTGTGGGTCTCTTTCCGTTCCGCCAAGACGGCCATTATACGGAGGCGGGCCATCGATTGGTTGCAGAAGAGGTGCTTCGGGCTCTCTCGCGAAATGAGAAAGAGTCTGCCCAGACGGCAACTGCCAATCAGTGAAGATAATGTAGACCTATTTGAATACAGGCTGACGCAAGGATAGCTAGCGCAGGAGGTAATGCAAATGAACACGATTTACTTTGATTCTACAATGAGCGATGCGAGGAGACGCACCCAGCTCTATAAGGGGCAGATCTTTATCTTCTCACCTTGCCCGAGTTCGCTCGCGTTTTGTGAATTCGCTCAGCACCTGATTCAAGAGGCATTCGGCCCCTTGGACCCACAAGAAGCACAGCATAGTCTGCCAGTTGAGAAGTATGCCTCAATCCTCGGCGAACTCAAACCGAAATTTATCCATCATCCTCAGTCAAAGAAGCATCTCCAGGGTGTTTTGGAGGAGCTAGGATGTGATTTAAACAAAGTATACTTCGACGTACCGAAAATGAGGAGTTCGACCAGCGGAGGCTACCTGACCACGGGAATTGCGTATGCCTGGCATCTGCATCGGGATACTTGGTACTCTGCGCCAGCTTGCCAGATTAACTGGTGGATCCCCATCTTCCCGCTAGAATCAGAGAACGCTATGGCCTTTCATCCTCGCTACTGGAGCCAGCCAGTGCAAAATAACTCAAATGGGTACAACTATTATCAGTGGAATAAGCTGCACCGAGGAACCCATGTCGCGCAGCTCCTGAAAGAAGATCCTCGCCCGCTTCCCCGTCCGACAGAACTGCTTGAACGTGAGCCGGAAATTCGACTCGTGTGTCCAGTGGGCAGCGTTCTCATGTTTTCCGCCGCGCAGATGCATTCGAGCGTGCCCAATACTTCGGGAAAGACTCGGTTCAGCACCGACTTCAAAACCGTACACCTTGATGATGTTCTGACCAAACAGGGGGCGCCAAATATCGATTCAGCCTGTACGGGAACTTCGCTCAGAGACTTTTTACGCGCAAGCGACTTTTCTCCTATCTCTGACGACATCGCCTCAACTTACAGTGACGGAACCGAAGCAATCGGAGACCTGGTCTATCGACCCGCAAAATCCCTCGCGCAGTAAACATGACGAAGATTGATCAAGAGCGACCGTTGCCCAAAGAAATTGTTGGGCTCCTACCCGCAGGGGGACACGCAACGCGGATCGCTCCTTTACCATGTAGCAAAGAATTATATCCTGTCGGCTTCAGGCTCGTTAATGAAGACGCCAGCGTCCGCCCCAAGGTGGTTTGTCATTACTTGTTGGAAAAGATGCGGCTAGCAGGCATTACCAAAGCCTATATTGTTCTACGGGAAGGAAAGTGGGATATTCCGGTCTACTTAGGCGATGGCAGCATCGTGGATATGCACTTCGCTTATCTCATGCGCGGGTTACCATTTGGTGCGCCCTACACGCTAGATCAAGCCTATCCTTTTGTGAGGGATGCGGTAGTTGCGTTCGGCTTTCCCGATATCCTTTTTCAACCTGACGATGCTTTTATTCAGCTCTTGACTTGGCTGGCGTCGAACGATGCAGACGTGGCGCTTGGGTTATTCCCGGCTGAACAGCCTCAAAAAGTAGACATGGTTGATCTGAATAAAGAAGGACGGGTACGACGCCTCGTCTTCAAACCTCGCCAAACGCATTTACAATACTCCTGGTGTATTGCGGTGTGGACTCCGCGATTCACCAGTTTTTTGCACTCGTATTTACCGACGCTCCAGGCTTCGGACAACTCAACGCTGGAGTTATCAGTTGGTGAAGTTTTCCAGGCCGCGCTTGACGCTGATCTGCGCATAGATGCGCTTTCCGTTTCTGACGCCCCGTATTTGGATATTGGCACGCCCGAGGACTTGGTCAGAGCTGTCAAACGTTTTGCCGTCGAGCAATAAGACGACTTCGTATTCCCACGGACCAAGATCACTGCCCTGAGTAGCCTCCAAGGGACGAGCCTGATGGTTGCCTCGG
Organism: uncultured Enterobacteriaceae bacterium; assembly: GCA_964441775.1. Classification (GTDB taxonomy): domain Bacteria; phylum Desulfobacterota; class Binatia; order Bin18; family Bin18; genus SYOC01. The sequence goes on along the minus strand of CAYTVL010000011.1, from coordinate 29,672 downwards.
CGCCAACTCGGTTGGAGAGGATTTGCTGAAAAAGGGGCGAGAGAAAGAGAAAACAACATGGTGACAAATTTTAGCAAATCCAAAGCATTGCAGAAGCGTGCTCACGCTCTCATTCCAGGAGGCTGTCATACATACGCCAAGGGAGACGATCAATATCCAGAACTTGCGCCAGGCTTTATTACCCATGGCGAGGGGTGCCATGTCTGGGATGTTGATGGGAACGAATTCATCGAATATGGCATGGGGCTTCGTGCAGTGACCCTGGGGCATGCGTATCAACCAGTGATTGAAGCCGCTTACAGGCAAATGCTTTTGGGAAATAACTTCACTAGACCGTCGACTATCGAAATCGAATGCGCTGAAGAAATGCTCAGCTTGATTAATGGGGCGGAGATGGTGAAGTTCGCCAAAAATGGCTCTGACGTTACTACTGCGGCGGTGAAACTTGCTCGCGCGTACACAGGAAGAGAGCTCGTGGCAGTGTGTGCTGATCATCCCTTCTTTTCTATCGACGATTGGTTTATTGGCAGCACGGCAATGGCTAGCGGAATTCCACAAGCTATTCGCGATCTCACGGTGAAATTTCACTACAATGATCTTTCCAGTGTCAAATCGTTATTTGCAGAGCACCCTGGAAAGATTGCGTGTCTTATATTGGAATCTGAAACGACTGAACCACCCGTCAATAATTTTCTTCACGAAGTGCAGCAGTTATGTCAAAAAAATGGAACGGTATTCATCCTGGACGAAATGATTACCGGATTTCGCTGGCATCTTGGCGGAGCGCAAAAATACTATGATATCGTCCCTGATCTCTCAACTTTTGGAAAAGCTATGGGAAACGGGTTTTCCGTTGCGGCGCTGCTGGGGAAAAGAGAACTCATGGACTCCGGTGGTCTTCACCATGACAGAGAACGCGTGTTTTTACTTTCCACAACCCACGGGGCGGAAGGCCACTCATTAGCGGCGGCGATCGAAACAATGAGAATCTATAAACAAGAGCATGTCGTTGAATACCTGTACCAACAAGGGGAACGACTGGCTAAAGGCATCAGAAGCGCTATCTTGGAACATGGGCTACAGGATTACTTCCAAGTTGTCGGGAAGCCCTGCAATCTCATTTATGTGACTCGTGATCAAGAGAAAAATCGCTCGCAGCCTTTTCGCACCCTCTTTTTGCAAGAAACCATCAAGCGGGGCCTGCTGATGCCGTCTCTGGTAGTGAGTTTTTCTCATATGAAGGAAGATATCGATAGGACAGTAGAAGGAATCAGCGAAGCTCTATTTGTGTACAGAAAGGCTCTCAGCGAGAGTATTGAGAAATACCTCACAGGCCGTTCGGTCAAACCCGTCTTTCGCAGTTTCAATTAGATAGACGCATAGAGGGGTACCAGATGGGTGATGTGACGATCCGAGTCGACGCGCTCAGAAAACAATACCGCATTGGGGGGAAGCAGAATGGCTATAAGACTCTACGCGAAAGTTTAAGTGACGCCTTAGCAACGCCTTTGCGCCGAATAGGTAGGCTGTTCCATGGTCAGGTCGCCGACACAGCCAAACCGGATGAAACAATCTGGGCTCTGACGGACGTCTCTTTTGAAATTAAGCGGGGCGAGGTAGTGGGCGTCATTGGTCGTAACGGGGCCGGTAAAAGCACTCTTCTCAAGATCCTTTCCCGTGTCACTGAGCCTACCAACGGTTTTGCGGAAATTCACGGGCGGGTCGGCTCACTATTAGAGGTGGGCACGGGCTTTCACCCTGAGCTGACGGGGCGGGAGAACGTCTATCTCAATGGAGCCATTCTGGGGATGAAGCGGGTGGACATCGAGCGGAAGTTTGATGAAATCGTTGCCTTTGCTGAAATAGAAAAATTCCTCGATACGCCGGTCAAGCGCTATTCTAGCGGTATGTACTTGCGTTTGGCTTTTTCCGTGGCTGCTCACCTAGAGCCGGACATTTTGCTAGTAGATGAAGTGTTGGCGGTAGGAGACAGCGTGTTTCAGAAGAAGTGCCTGGGGAAAATGCAAGATGTAACTGCATTAGGACGGACGATATTGTTTGTGAGTCACAACATGGCTGCCGTACAAGCGCTCTGCCAGCGTGTGATTCTTTTGTCAGAAGGCCGTATCGCTCTAGATACTTCAGCAACCGAGGCTATTAAATCTTATATTGCGGACTCCTTCGAAACAGCAGCACAGTCGCTTGCTGAGCGTACGGACCGAGAGGGAGATGGCCAGTTACGGTTTACAGAGTTCTGGATGGAGAATAACGAGGGCACCCGCATAGGTGAAGCGATTGTTGGACAGGATATCCGCTTCTGTTTTGCGTATAGCGCCGTAAAGCCGCTGCGAAATGTAAATGTCTCGTTCAATCTACAGGAGTACATTGGCGATCCAATTGTCAATTGTAATACGGTTGATGTAGGGCGTGACTTCGCAATAGTACCTGAATCAGGAGTTTTCATCTGCGAAGTAAAAAAGTTTCCTCTTTGCCCCTCTCGCTACACAGGGAATGTCTACTCGGAAGTTAATGGTTACGAAGCCGATTGGGTGCGAAGCGCATTCTGTATCGACGTCGTAGACGGAGACTTCTACGGTACTGGCAAGCTTCCTGATCAGGGCAAGGTGCTCGTATCTCACAATTGGAACGTTTGCCAGAAGGGTGCATCCCAGTTCAATGAGATGCAATGAGAGGGGTGCACTCATGGTTTTCCGTCGGATTTTATCTATCCCCCGAAAAATCCAGAGCTACAGCTTGAGGAAAAAAGTTGAAAGATTCCGAGCGCGGCATCAGCAGCGACCTGCCCCTTTGTCTCAATGTATTCAGTTGCAAAAGCGCGTCACGCAGTTCTTCCAGAACACAACACTTCTTCTGCCCCCTAACAAGCAACTGATGGGCAAAGGAGAATGCCTTCGTGATAGAGAACTTGCCAGTATATTTCATGGAGTTGAAATAGGTGAGTGGTCGCTTAGCCTTCATATCATTGACTGGCTCGTAGACTTTCTGTATCGGGAGCGGCCGCGCGTGGTTTTGGAGTTTGGCAGCGGCATAAGTACAGCGTGCATGTGCGTGATCCTACGTCGCATCCATGGTGCAGACGGCTTTCGACTGCTCTCCTTGGACCAAGATGTACAATGCATAGAACAAACGCGAGAACGACTGCATAGGCTGGATTGCAGTTCCTCTTGGCGTGTTTTGCATACGCCCCTTATCCCTGCAGTTGTCGATGGCAGGTCCACTTTTTTCTACGATATCGATCACTTGGCTCATGAACATTTCACTTGGCTTGGAAAGGCTGAATTTGCTTTAATAGATGGACCTTTCGCGGATGGTCCATGTCGTTACGGGACTCTGCCAAAAGTGCGCGCCCAGCTGGCCCCCGGGGCGCGGTTTGTCATGGATGACGCGCTCAGAGAGAAAGAACTCGTGTCGGGCGCTTTATGGGCGCGAGAGGGCATTGTGGTGCAAGGGGTGCTTACTCTCGGCTGGGGCTTAATGGTCGGCACCGTCCCGTAGACTGGTCTCGTCCCACGCGCGTCCTCACGACATGGGGACTTATGCTCAGAACGCGACAGCGCATAGAGGATAGTCTTGATAAACATAGGGAAGAGTCGCCTCAAACAAATCCTCAAAAGATTGCTTGTTCCGATGACCGGGACGTCGGTCGCCATCGCACCAAGGAAGGAGCGAGAGTGGGCGATTGGGATCTATATGGGTGATTCTCCATTGCATCTGCTGCCTCCCGAGAACGTCGCCAACCCGGTCCTCACTCGTGAAGATGTTTCGGATGTGCCTGCGAGCTTCGTAGCCGATCCTTTCATGGTCAGAGTGCATAGCGCATGGCATATGTTCTTCGAAGTCATGAACCACCAGACCGGCAAGGGAGAAATAGGACTCGCGATCAGTGAGGACGGGATGCAATGGAAGTATCGGCAGATCGTACTTACTGAACCGTTCCACCTTTCTTATCCCTACGTATTCGAATGGATGAACGACTATTATATGATCCCGGAAACTAATGAAGCAGGCTCCATTCGCTTATACAAAGCAAAAAAATTCCCCGTTGAGTGGTCGCTAGTGAAACTACTACTGAGTGGGGCGCGTTTTTCAGATTCCTCAATTGTTCGTCATGCAGATAAATGGTGGTTATTTAGCGAAACCGACCTGAAAATGAAATTTGACACTCTTAGCCTTTATTATGCTGATGACCTGATGGGCCCTTGGCTCGAACATCCAAAGAGCCCTGTCATACAAGGCGACTCAACGAACACTAAACCAGGTGGCAGATTCTTGGTCCTGAATAATAGAGTCATTCGCTACGGACAGGATTGTCATCTCGCCTACGGCAAGCAAGTGCGAGCCTCCGAAATTGTCGAATTGACAACCAGTAATTATAGCGAACACGAGGTGAATGAAAGTCCGATATTGGCCGCCAGCGGTACGGGGTGGAATGGAGAGGGGATGCACCACATCGATCCTCATCTCCTGGAAGATAGGCGGTGGATAGCCTGTGTAGATGGGTGGGGCTGGTCGATCCCGAAATTTCCGTGAACAATCTAGTCCCTATGAAAATTCTTATCAAAAGCGTTTTGTCTCAATTTGGTGTGGAGATTATACGATATCAACCGCGTTCACCCGAGAGGCATGTGGTATCACTCCGGCCACAAGGGGCGAGCAAAGGGAATGTACTTCTTTCCTACGATGTTGAGCCATTCTTATTGGAAGAAAACGATCCTGTTCTAAATTCTCATACTGGTTACTGGGACTGTAAGCAGATGACCAGAACTTTTTTAAACCTTGGATACTGTGTTGATGTCATTCATTATAACAACGATCATTTTGTGCCCGCCAAAAAATATTTTCTTTTTACAGGATTAGGAAGAAATTTCGACAGAATTAGTGAACTGTGTAATGCTGAATGCATAAAGGTTCTACATATAGTGTGGGCTCATTGGTCTGCTCATAATACCTATCAATATGAACGTCTTTTAGCGTTAAAAAAAAGAAAGGGTGTAATGCTTAAACCTAGAAGGCTACAGACACCCACTCTAGCGATCGAATATGCTGACTACGCGATAGTAAAGGGGAACGAGTATTCCCGCAGCACCTATAGCTATGCAAAGAAGCCGATATTTCCCATTCCCAGTTCGATCAATACTCTGTATGCGTGGCCGGACGGCAAAAATTTCGATGCCTGTCGAGATCGTTTTTTATGGTTTGGTGGCGAGGGAGTATTGCACAAAGGCTTGGATTTAGTTTTGGAAGCGTTCCGAGAATTGTCAGATTATCACTTAACTGTGTGTGGTCCTAAAGGCAAAGAATTGGATTTTGAACGTATTTACCATAAAGAACTTTTTGAAACTCCGAATATAAATTATGTCGGATGGGTGGATGTTTCATCTCCAGAATTTGTCAAAATTGTTAATAGCTGTATTGCAGTCGTCTATGCATCTTGTTCAGAAAGTGGGGGAGCGAGCGTCATTGTTTGTATGCATGCGGGCTTGATACCTGTGACAAATTATGAATCTAGCGCTGAGACGGCTGATTTTGGAGTAGTTCTGAAAGATTGCTCCATCAACACAATTAAAGATGCAGTACGAACGGTTTCTAGCCTGCCGAAAGAGGAGCTGGAGTTGAGAGCACGGAAAGCTTGGGAATACGCCAGAGCTAATCATACAAGAAAAAAATTCGCTACAGAATACAAAAACACAATAGAAAAAATTATTGCATTAGAATCTCACAACGGAGCTAATTGATGACGCTGCTCTCGTTTCCGCGCTTCGAAAGGTTGCGAAGCGTGCTGCCTAGCCCGCTCAAGATCTGGGCGAGACAAACTGTGAAAAGTTTTCGAGTCACCAGAGTCCGCATGCGATTCTCAATGGGAGTACAACCTATCAGTCTAGTCGGGGGTTGGGACCGTGGCAAGGCAATTAATCGTTATTATTTAGAGCAGTTTCTGCAGACATATTCATCAGATATTTCTGGGTCTTGTTTGGAGTTTGAAGAAGATTTGTATACTACCCGCTTTGGCGCGGAGAAGGTTGCTCATTTAGATATCCTTCACAAGGAGGAAGGCAATCAGAAAGCCACTCTTGTGGCGGACTTAACGAAACCTAACGCTATTCCAAGTAATATTTATAATTGCATCATATGCACATACGTCTTGCATGTGATTTTTGAAGTGGACACCTTCGTGTCCGAACTCTACCGCCTCCTTAAACCGGGTGGGGTGCTCTTGGTAACAGTGCCCCATATTGCGCGGGATTATCCACAGCACCATGAACTCTGGCGCTTTACCCCTATGGGCTTGCATCGGCTGTTGGCTCAGGCCTTTAGCGCGGAGCAGGTGCAGGTGTGTGCTTATGGCAACTCCCTAACCGCAGCAGGGTTTATCCGGGGGTTAGCTGCGGAAGACTTCACCACCGCCGAATTAGATCACCATCATGATCCAGCCTTTGCTGTTGGATTATCAGCGCGAGCACGGAAACTATAGCAGGTAATGAGACATGGACACATCTGAACAATTGCAGAGGCGGATCACACCTTTGCTCTATCGTATCGAGACAAGACTGAAGACTGGACGGAGAAAGATTACACCCCTGCTGCATCGTGTCGGTGCAAGACTGGGAATTGAAATGCGCTTGAAAAGTCTGCAACGCATGCTTCTCGAGCGGACCATCATCCCTTTCTATGTCAATCGACCCGATATAAAGAAAATATTGTTTGTAGGATGCGATTACTATACGAGTCATTATTGGAAGTTTTTCAGAGATAAAGAATTCTGGACGATTGAGCCTAGTCGCGAGAAAAAAATATTTGGCGCCAAACGTCATATAGTTGATAAGCTTGAAAACCTTCATCACTATTTTCAACCAGGTTATTTTGACTTGATTATTTGTAATGGTGTTTATGGCTGGGGGATCAATAGTAAAGAACAGTGCGAGATTAGCTTCCAAAATTGTTACGATTGTCTCCGCGAAGGGGGTGAGTTCATGCTTGGGTGGAATGATCTTCCAGAACTCAGCTTAGTCCCTCTGAAAAATATAGAGAGCATAGCCAAATTTCGTCGTCAGGCACCTTCCCCCTTCTCGTCATGGCGTTATCTTGTAGAATCACCCGATCGGCATATTTTTGATTTTTACGTTAAGTAACCGAGCGTTTCCATTTCCAATTGTTCAGTTAGGGCGAGGAACTTTTGGCTGCGTGGAACCCTATAAGCAAGACGATTATGTAATGGACCAGTTGTGGGACTCTGGAGAATACATGGAGATTTTAGAATCTCTTGAACAACAACCCATAGCCGCTGCTCCGGCGTCTTTTGACGCGGGTACTGTCCCTGTGCTCCGTATCCAGCCTTCCCGAGGGTGGGTGCCGCTTAACCTCAGCGAGCTGTGGGAGTATAGGGAACTCTTCTACTTTCTCACGTGGCGCGACGTCAAGGTGCGCTACAAGCAAACTATGCTGGGCGCCGCTTGGGCCATCATTCAGCCTTTTTTTACGATGGTGGTCTTTAGCCTGTTCTTTGGACAGCTAGGTAAAATTCCCTCGGATGGGATACCTTACCCGATCTTTAGCTACGCGGCTCTCGTGCCTTGGACGTTTTTTGCAAATGGCCTGGCTCAATCCTCCAACAGCTTAGTGGGAAGTGCAAATTTGATCACGAAGGTCTACTTTCCTCGCCTGGTCGTGCCCCTCTCTAGTGTATTGTCAGGCGTAGTGGATTTTGTCCTAGCTTTTACAGTGTTATTAGGGATGATGTTTTATTATGGTATAGTGCCGACGCTCAACGTATTAGTGCTCCCGCTGCTATTCCTGCTGGCGCTGGTCACCTCGCTGGGTGTAGGATTATGGTTATCGGCGCTGAACGTAGAATTTCGTGATGTGCGCTATGTTGTGCCATTTCTCACCCAATTCTGGCTATTTACTACGCCCATCGCTTACCCCAGCAGCTTGCTGCAGGAGCCCTGGCGGACGCTGTACGGAGTGAATCCGATGGTCGGGGTAGTAGAAGGTTTTCGCTGGGCGCTATTGGGAACCGACACTGCACCCGGTCCGATCATTGCGGTGTCGACGCTAATGTCACTCGCCTTGTTAATAGGGGGAATGTTCTATTTTCGCCGCATGGAAAAAACATTTGCTGACGTAGTATAAAAAGTTACTGTACGGAATATCGTTAACTGTTCGCCGGGAGCGTTCAGTAAATACCGCATCGATAAAGAGCAAGAGATATAGGGCGCTGCTCTCATACTCAAAGAGGAGAAGAGAATAGTGAACTATTCATTGTCACAATTGCTATGTTGCCCATTCTGTAGCGGGAGTCTCACTGGGAGTGGAAAAAGTTGCCTTGGAGACAAGGCTGGCTTCGGCGTCCTCTCCTGCTATTGCGACCGTTACCCGGTCGTCGCAGGGATTCCGATCCTCAAAAAAGGAAAGATTAGCGCTGAGGGCCACACGGCCGCCCAGGTGATCGGTCTGATTGAGACTGGACAGCACCAAGCCGCCTTGCTCACTATGCTCATGCCCCCTACACCCGCTGGCGACAAACTGATATCGACCAGGCTTCAGGCCTTGCCCTCGATCCGGGGAATCGGTCGGCTCAAGAGTTTGCTCGGGCGGCCGGCCGTGCGGGCGTGGAAAAAGCAGGCCAGGGCTTTCCTCATGAATCTCGGAGAGAATGTAACTGCTTGTGATCTTTTTGACTTCTACTTCTATCATTCGACGGGAGCAGGGAGAGAGCTGTACAACTATTTCGCCTTTCGTTTCGGACAACCGCGCCACTTAGTAGCGCTCTCTCTTATCAACATTGTCCAGAATCCCACTAAGCCAGTCTTGGATCTTGGCTGCGGCTTCGGCCACGTCACCCGCAATTTGGCCACGAAGGTGAAGGACCAACTAGTCATTGGGGTAGATCACGTTTTCTTTAGTCTTTATGTCGCTAAAAATTGGTTTGCCTCGTCCGCCTTCTACGTCTGTGCTGAGGTTGACTTCGGTCTTCCTTTTCCAGATAAGGCTTTCTCGACGGTGCTCTCTTCAGATGCACTCCATTTGTTTCCTAATAAAGCGATTTGCGCCCGCGAATTAAAACGGGTGACCCATCACGACGGTGTGATCATCTTAGCAACCCTTCGGAATGCCCTAAGTGAGCACCACTTGTATCCGGGTACGCTACCCCCTGAAGGCTACCAGGCGCTGATGACTGATTGGCCGCAGCGCTTTTTGGGCAATAGTCGCCTGTTAGCTCGCTATTTACAGAAACAGGGCCCAGCTTTGGCTTGCTCGAGCGACGTGGAGTCCCTGGCTTCCGAAAAGTGGATATCCCTGGTGGCGTCCCACCGCCAAGAGTTGTTCGTGGATTATGGTTCCCTCGAGGATTGGCCCCATGCAGAAGGACGGCTGGTTTTAAACCCGCTCTATAAGCAAGAGGAGCAGGACGACGTGGGAAGTGTCCGGCTGCGGCATGTGTTCCCTTCCTCGTGGTACGAGAAAGAAGACGAAGAATGTCGACAGTACGAGCCGGAAACAGTTTCTATCAGTTCTGAGGTGCTGGCGGCTTTGACGCAAGGAAAGCGGACGAGAGAGATTGAAAGATTGATTGCGCAGTGTATCGTGATCGGTATACCGGAGCTCTTCTTATAGGCGATCTGCGGCCGTATCTGACCATCGCGATAATTTCCCAATTGATCTATCACTTAATGTTAATTCTGTAGAGGCAGTCTTATATATGGCTGCCCAACGGTTTGCAATCTTCCCTATGTGCGGCATTTGCGGATGTGTTAGTTTTCGTGGATTATCAGAGCCGGATATCGAGGCTACCAGGCAAATGGTCAAATTGATGGAACGCCGGGGGCCTGATGATCAAGGTTTTTGGACGGACGGGGCACACTGTGCATTTGGCTTCCGGCGGTTGGCTATTCTGGATTTATCCCCAGCTGGGCATCAGCCGATGCTGACACAGGATGGACGTTATATTCTGGTTTACAATGGAGAAGTGTACAACTTTCGTGAGTTGCGCAAAGAACTCGACCATAAAGGAACTCATTTTCGTTCAACCGGAGATACCGAAGTTGTCCTCAACCTCCTTGCTCAATACGGGAAAGAGGGACTGAATCGTTTGAATGGAATGTTTGCTCTTGCGTTCTACGATACCGCCCAAAAACGCCTCCTCCTTGCCCGAGACCACGCGGGCATCAAACCCCTCTACTATCTATTGAGCACTGAAGGCCTTGTGTTTGGCTCGCAGTATGACCAGATCATAGGGCATCCATGGGCGAAACGATTACCAGTGTCAATGGAAGCATTAGCGGTATACCTGCGGCTTGGCTATATCCCTGCTCCTGACGCTTTGTTGAAGAATACGTTCATGTTGGAACCTGGCTCGTGGCTCGAAGTCAATGCTGAGGGTCAGGTCAGACAGGGAAAGTTCTTCGAGTTTCCGCTTTTCAGGGAATCAGACTTGAGGGGTGAGGAAGCTTGTGAGGCGGTGGATGAAGCGGTGACGAAAGCTGTACAGCGTCACCTTGTGAGTGATGTCCCGTTAGGTGTGTTTCTTTCCGGAGGGATCGACTCACCGTTGGTGACTGCCAAAATGATCACAGCAAGTGATGGTCCGGTACGTGCGTTTACCATCGGCACTCTCGGAGATCATTTAGATGAATCGCCTGATGCGATCGCTTATGCGCAAGAAATCGGAGTCGAGCACACGATAGAACATGTGGCGCCGGAAACAGTCTTGACAATGTTAGAAGATGTCGTCGCTTCCTGTGGGGAACCCTTCGCTGACTATTCAGTTTTTCCTACGATGCTTGTGGCCCGTCTAGCTCGTCAACAGGTAAAAGTCATGCTTTCGGGTGACGGTGGAGACGAACTCTTTTGGGGGTATACGAGCCGTTTTGCTCCAGTGCTCAATAAATCGAGTGATTTCTACTCACAGCCCTATTGGTTGCGAATTCTGCGTAGGGGAATCAAGAGCTTGTTCCATCTTGAGAATGGTCACTCCAATCTTCCCTATCATTCCATTGGGGATTGGTACTTAACTATGCATACCCGAATCCGCGAAGATGATCTGCAAAGTATTTTCCCAGAACTTCCGGAATTGGGGCAGGATTTTAGACTTTTCACTTACACCGGCTGGGAACAGAAGCGGACAGCGCAATGGTTGCGGTGGAACGAATTTGTGGGCCATCTCACCATGGTGCTTTTGAAAGTGGATAGAGCAAGTATGCACCACTCCCTCGAAGTGCGGGTTCCTCTTCTAGATCGGGAAGTCATAGATGTGGCAGTCCGAGTCGATTGGAGTTCTTGTTTAGATATCAAACGGAAGGTTGGCAAAATACCCCTGCGAACTGCTTTAGCCCGCCACGTGCATCACCAAACTGCAACGAAGCGTGGGTTTGAAGTGCCTATGAACGCATGGTTGCGGGGGCCTTTGAAAGAGACCTTTGAAGAAGTCGTGCTGGGACGAAAAGAGATCCTAGGAACACCTCTCAATCAGAGGAAATTACGGAAGATGTTTCAGCAGCATATTGCTAAGCAGGACGACTATGCCAGAGGCTTGTGGACCCTACTGAGTTTAGCTTTATGGGAAAATAAATATTATAAAGCTACATTGTAACATCATTCGTCAGGGTAGGAACCTTTCTATGGCAGAACAAGCCAGCTCCGTTAATAAAATTTTACCGTTAGTCACAATCGCTATCCCGACATATAATCGAGCCGATCATTATCTAGGTCAGGCTCTAAAGAGTGCGCGGAATCAGACGTACTCGAATCTCGATATCATAGTAGCCGACAATTGTTCGGTTGATGCGACTGCGACATTTGTCTCCAGCATTACTGATTCGCGCATACGATACATTAGGCACCCCGTAAATATTGGAGCCACTAACAATTTCAATTTTTGTCTGCAGGAAGCAAAAGGCGACTATTTTTTATTACTTTCTGATGATGACTTGATTGATGATGATTTTGTTGAAACCTGTATGAACAGTGTGCAGTGCGATTCTGATATTGGCATCATACGAACTGGGACCCGCGTGATTGACGCAAACGATCAGATATTACGTGAAAGTCCTAATATGGTCGGTGGATATTCCACTAGTGATTTTTTTAGGGGATGGTTTGCCGGTAAGACGGCGATGTATCTTTGCAGCACGCTCTACCACACCGAAAGATTGAGAGAAATCGGCGGATTTAGGTCCAAACACAATCTTTTTGATGATGGTGTGACAATGGTGCACTTAGCGGCTAAACATAGAAGGATCGATATTCGGGATATCAAAGCGAGCGCCCGGGTGCACGAAGCTGAACTAAGTTTTGCTGAAAGCCTTGATAAATGGTGCGAAGATTCGCTTCTCTTACTGAACTTAATGTGCGAATTGGTTTCTGAGAATAAAGTGCTGATTCGCAACGAGGGAATGCGCTTTTTTTCGCGAGGGAATTATTTTCGAGCAAGTTCGGTTAAATCACCTCTGGGGCGTTTCACTGCATACATGATAGTTTTCAAAAAGTATCATTACCGATATCTACCTCCTCTTTATCCTCAAAGACTTCATCCGCGAAGACTTCGAGGAATAAAAGTGAAGATGAAACAACTCCTCAATGGACTCCTAAAACGCGAGGGACCGCCTCCCATTGATAGCCAATGGCCTGAGGCGGAGTGCGACAAAACCGCGAAAAGGAGTTTACGAAGTGAAAAACAAAGACAAATGGGCACCGAGTAAATTCGTTTATAGGAAAGGGAAACTGGTGGCCTCCAGGGACCCCAAAGAACTAGGATTTGGCTCTAGGTTGTTCGCTGACCTCGTAGCGAGCTTTTACGATACCTATATTAAAAAATACGCTAGAGGAAAATTGATAGACTTAGGCTGTGGTAAGGTGCCTCTCTTTGAAGCATATAAGAATTATATCACTGATAATATATGTGTAGATTGGGAAAATACATTGCACAAAAATGAATATCTGGACTTTGAATGTAATTTGACAAAGAGCCTTCCTTTCGATGATGAAGAATTTGACACAATAATTTCTTCCGACGTGCTTGAGCACATTCCTCAGCCTGAGTTCCTTTGGAGAGAAATGTTCAGAATATTATCGATCCATGGGAAACTCTTAATGAATATCCCATTCTATTATTGTCTTCATGAAAAGCCAAACGACTACTATAGATATACAGAATTTGCATTGCAACGCTTTGTCGAGTGTGCAAATTTCAAGATAATCCTGTTAAAACCTATAGGCGGTGCCCCAGAAATTTTGGCTGATATTCTCGCGAAGAATATGCTCCTTCTTCCAAAATTAGGGAGGCTTCCCGCGATTTTAGCGCAGCAGTTTACGCTCGCCTTTGTAAAAACAAAGTTGGGAGCGAAAATATCGAAAATAACTAGTAAAGAATTTCCTTTTGGCTATTTCTTAGTCGCGGAGAAGCCCAATTAAATCTTGTTTAGTCAAAGAGCCATGAGAGTCGCCTTTATCGTCAATCAATTCCCGGCGTTATCTGAGACCTTTATCTTGAACCAGGCCACGGGCCTGCTAGATCGGGGACATCAGATTGACATTTTCGCATATAGTCCGAGAGGTGAGCAGAGGATTCATCAAAACGTAGAGAAATATAATCTACTAAAGCATACCTTCTACATGACCGCCTATACATCCATGCCAACAAATAAAGCCTACCGTTTTATAAAAGGAGTGCTTTATTTGGCGATGAATTTTCATAAAAATCCTATCGCTGTACTAAATTCTTTAAATCTCTCAAAGTTTGGCAAGAATGCAGCATCACTGAGAATGCTATATCAAGTCATTCCCTTTTTAGAGAAAGGACCATACGACATTATTCATTGCCATTTTGGACCCCTCGGGAATCTCGGAATCATGTTAAAAGCCGTGGGAGCTGTGCAAGGACACATTGTGACAACCTTTCGTGGTTACGATATTTCCGCGTATTTGGAGGAAGAGGGCGAACATGTATACGATGCTCTCTTCAAGGAAGGAAGCCTATTTCTGTGCGTCAGTGAACAGATCAAAAGCACATTAGTCAAGCTCGGTTGTGAGGAGCAAAAGGTTATTGTTCACAGATCCGGCGTGCATCTACAAGAATCCCGTTTTTGCTTTCGTAAATCAAAAAAGCATGGCAAAATACAATTGCTGACGGTCGCTCGCCTCGTTGAAAAGAAAGGCGTGCAATATGGAATTCAATCCGTCGCCAAAGTTTTAAAAAAGTATCCTGATATAGAGATAGAGTACAAAATAGCTGGCGACGGCTATTTAAAAGATACTCTTCAGGGCCTGATAGCAGAACTAAACGTTGGCGATAATGTTAAGCTACTGGGATGGCAGCGGCAGGAACAGATTACAGAATTGTTACAGGAAGCTGATGTATTATTAGCCCCGAGTGTGACGAGTCAAAATGGTGACTGTGAAGGAATACCAGGAGTGATAATGGAAGCGCTAGCATGGGGGTTACCCGTACTGAGCACCAGACATAGTGGAATACCTGAAGTAGTTCAGGAGGGGGAATCTGGATTCCTGGTCCCCGAACGAGATGCGGATGCGCTAGCGGAAAAACTGGAGTACCTTATTAAACATCCAGAGCTTTGGTTGGAGATGGGCCGCAAAGGGCGAAAGTATGTAGAGCAGCATTACGACATCGATAAACTCAATGATCGACTGGTTGAGATTTACCAGCAATTACTGGCTGGACATTACGTTCATGCCACAATGGATTTTTCAAGAGAAAACCTGGCGGCTCTATAATCCATAGAGCCGGACCCCTACACAGACCCGGCATTGGCTGTACAACCAACATCAAGAAAAATGTCTCTGATTCGTCGGCTCGTTGACGAGCTTTGCCACAGAGCGGGATTTTTCCGCTAACTCAACCCTCTGCGCGTTCGCTATGACTCCAGACGGATATATACTCGGCCTTTCTCCATATCGACTGCGCTCTGCTCAATTTCCTGGTTAACGAGTTTTATTAGGTTAGCTTTAAACTGGCTCGGGGGAGCACCACCGAGCGGTCGTGCTACATAGCACGCCGCTGATAACCTCTGGAGCGCCGAATTATGAGAAAAACAACTCGGGCAACTGAGACTACCTATGGGGGAGAGCTTTCTTTTTTGGAAAAGCTCACATCGCCCGAAAAACATGGTAGGTGGCCTTTACATTTCTTGGACCTCAACTGGGTATCAAAAACACTGCTCAAGCCGGTTAAACAACGAAGGTCGACGGTGACACTTCTTCTCCTCAAATACCGCCGTCCTCTCGTTATCCTTCTACATGCGATCTTTATCGTGCTGTCCAACTATCTCGCCTTTTGGCTCAGGTTTGACGGAGCTATACCTGAGCAGGAGGCGGCAGAGTTGATGCGGTTGCTTCCCTGGCTCGTAACCCTCAGGGGTATGACCTTTATCCCCTTTCGGCTCTATGAGGGCCTCTGGCGTTACACGAGCATCCGGGACCTTTGCGATATCGTCGTAGGAGTGAGCACAAGTTCGTTCCTGTTCTACTTGCTGGTGCGGTGGGGTTTTGGGTATGTAGATTACCCCTACTCCGTTTTTATCATTGACGCGATTGTCTTGATTTTTTTCATGGGCGGGGCGCGCCTGATGCGGCGGCTCTATCATGGGCTCGGGAAACAGGGACAACGGAAGCGGGTACTCATCTACGGAGCCGGAGACGCGGGAGAAATGGTCGTACGCGACATGAAAGACAATGGCGCCTTCTATCGTTACGAGCCGATCGGTTTCATCGACGACGACCCGAGCAAAATCGGCCAGCGGATTCATGGCGTGCAGGTGCTGGGGCGGCGGGAGGATCTGGCAAGGATTTGTACCGCGAAAAAACCGCATGACGTCCTGGTGGCGATCACCCAAGCAGAACCACCTGTGATCCGTGGGATCGTCAAAGCCCTTGAGCCGTTCAAAGTGTCAATTAAAACGCTTCCTCACGCCACAGAGTTCGGGAACGGCAAAGTAACTATCAGTGACGTTCGCAACATGTCGGTAGAAGATTTACTCGCTCGGGCGCCGGCACGCTTGGATCTCGAACCGGCGCGCCGAATGCTCAAGGGCAAGCGTGTCTTAGTGACTGGCGCTGGAGGGTCCATTGGCTCAGAACTCTGTCGACAAATTAGCGTTTGCAATCCTGAGATTTTAGTTTTACTCGACATGAGCGAGAGCGCTCTGTACAGCATTGATATGGAACTCAGCCAGAAGTTTCCCAAGATCAGGCGGGTCGCAGTCTTAGCGGACATCAAGCAGGTGGGCCCGTTGCAGGAAGTGTTCGCTCAATATGCCCCGCACATCGTCTTTCATGCCGCCGCCTACAAGCATGTGCCCATGATGGAGTCCCATCCCAAAGAGGCCGTGCTGAATAATATCATCGGCACCTGCCGGCTGAGCGGAGTAGCAGCGCGGTACGGGGTAGAGACTTTTATGCTCATCTCCACCGATAAGGCAGTCAATCCTACGAACGTCATGGGAGCGACCAAAAGGGTGGGGGAACTCTACACTCAAACGCTTGCCCACAACAAGGCGTACGCCGGGACTGTCTTTTCCGCCGTCCGTTTTGGCAATGTATTGGGCAGCAGCGGTAGCGTTGTGCCGTTATTTCGCCATCAAATCGATCAAGGGGGGCCAGTCACTGTCACCCATCCAGAGGTGACCCGTTATTTCATGACCATCCCTGAGGCGGCTCAACTCGTGCTCCAGGCGGCGACCCTTGCTAGGGGGGGCGAGATTTTTGTTCTTGACATGGGTGAACAGGTAAAGCTTGTGGACTTAGCCCGGACATTGATCCGGCTGTCCGGCTTTGTGCCTGAGGAGGACATTCCTATCACTTTTGTCGGTCTTCGTCCTGGGGAAAAATTGTACGAAGAGCTGGTTGGCGCCGACGAAACGCTTGAGTCCTCGGGAACGGAGAAGATCCTGCGGGTGCGGCCAGCCTGGCGCCCAGAATCGGCTTTCCTGCGACAAAAAATCATGGAGCTGGAACAACTGGCCGTCGAGGGGAAATCCGAAGCACTCATAGAAGTGTTGCGAGAGGTGGTGCCGACTTTCCGACCAACCGCAAACGGCATTGAATCGAATCACTACAACTACAACTAAGTGAGAAGCCCCCATGATTGTTTTCCCGTGCAAGCTCGCGGGGGCAACGAGAAAAGGAAAAACTATGCAAGAGATGCTCTCTCTCCGCCCCTCGGACATATTGCAGAGAGTGCTCTCGAGGCTCTTTCTGTTGATGATGCTTCTCGAAGCTAGCTGTGGACAGGCCCCACCGCCCTCGCCTCTTTTGTCAGCGTCCCAAGGCGTTTCCTCCTCTTCTGCCTCGAGCGATATCAATAACAAGCTCGCCTCTATGGCGCTCCAGACTGCCGCCTCCCCTATGGAATATCGCCTCGGCCCTGAAGACCTCTTACAAATTACTCTTTTTAACGTCCCCGAGACAGAAGTTGGAGCGACCCCGCGTAAACTCGAAGCAAGGGTCGGCCAACAAGGCACGATTACCTTACCCTTGCTAGGAGACATTCAAGCGGCGGGAGCGACCACTTCTGTTCTGGAACAAAGGCTGCAAGAACTCTACGCAAAATATCTCCGTCATCCTCAAGTCGGTGTTTTTGTCAAGGAGTATCATAGCCAGCGGATCTCAGTCATCGGCGAGGTCAAGAAACCTGGGGTGTTTGAACTTTCAGGTCCGAAGACGCTTATCGATTTACTTGCCCAAGCGGGCGGGGTTAGCGATAAGGCAGGCAAACAGATCCATCTCTACCGCCAGGGACCCAAAAACCGTGAAACTTCGATCATCGACCTTTACGCTTTGACTCACGATGTTGAAGCCGTCAACCTCCCTGTTCAATCTGGAGATGTGATTAATGTGCCAGAAGCCGCGATGTTTTTTGTCGATGGCGCAGTGAAAAAGCCTGGATCGTTCCCTCTGAACCGTCACTATACACTGACTCAAGCTGTCGCTAGTGCTGGAGGAGCAGATTTCGAGTTGGCGCAGACCAGCAACATTCACATCATTCGTCGCTCGGATTCAGCAGAGGAGAAAACCATTCCTGTCAATCTGAATGAGGTCCAAGCTGGAACGATCCCAGACCCGGAAATAAAAGCTGAAGACGTGATCATCGTGCCAACGAGTGCACTAAAATTCTTTGTCAAGCGTTTTGTCGGCACAGTCATCTCAGGAGTCTCACTCAGCGGATTTTAGCAGGCGATCCTCATGAGGGGAAAAGAGCAGTACGTATGAAACAGATTACTCCGTGGCGCAGTCATAGCCCCGCAGAGATTGTAGAACCCGAGTATTTCTCTCACTCTGAACCTGAAGAAGCCCAATTCCGTGACTACTGGAGAATGTTAGTCAAACGTCGCCGTGTGCTCATGCTCGTCTTCTTCGGAGTAGTAGGATGTGGGGCCTATTGGACGTTCTCGGCGACACCCTTATACACCGCAGTCACCACGCTCAAAATAGAGCCGCAAGTCACCGCCATACAGATCGGAGATTTGATGGCGCGGGCTGAAGACGGCGGCGGCCCCTATGATTATTATCAAACGCAATTCGCCCTCCTGAAAAGCCGTCCGTTAGCGGCTAAAGTCATCACCGAGCTGAAATTGGCGTCGAACCCGGCTTTTATGCACGAGGAGTCAAGTCTGTTGGACCGGATACAGTCCTGGCTCTCCGATCTCATCGAGTCTGTTTCTGGATTCTTCACGCCTTCCTCGCCTCAGACAGAAGAGCACTCGGCAAAAGAAGCAAAAGATGAGTTCGAATTTGGGGTTTCACCTGGTCTCATCGGTCGCTATCTGGGGCTCCTCAGCGTCGAGCCCGTGCGTAATACTCGCCTCGTCAGGATATCGTTCAGCACCATCAGTCCGCGCCTATCACAGCAGTTGGCCAACACCCATGCCGCTGCTTTTATCCGCACCACTCTCGAGACCCGATTCGAGTTGACCAAAGAGACCCGGGAATTTCTCGAGAAGAAACTGGCCGAACTGCAAGCGAAAAATCAGCAGGCAGAAGAAGCGCTCCAGCGTTTTCGCCAGACGCACCATGTCGTCTCTTTGGAGGGCAATGAAAACATTGTGGTCGAACGGATGGTGGACTTAAACAAGCGACTGACCGAGGCCAAAGCTAAACGTATCGAGCTGGAATCTTTATATCGAACAGTAGCGTATCAGAACTCTCGCTCGCTCTCCGAGATCATTGATAATGCGGTCATTCAGCAACTCAAAAATAGTCTTCTCGCTCTGGAAGCTGAGCAAGCACGGCTCTCTGCTATTTTCAGCCCAGCCCATCCTCGTCTTACAGAGCTCAAAGAACAAATCAGTGAAGCCCATCGACGCTTGGACCGCGAGACCGCAAATATCGTACATAAGATCGAAGCGGACTATAATGCTGCCCGCGCTAAAGAAGAGGGGCTCCAGAATGAGGCTACTAGCCAACAACAGGCGGCTCTCGGTCTAAAAGAGATCGGAGTGGAGTACACGGTCCTGAAGGAACAAGTCGATTCCAGCCGGACTCTGCACGAGAATGTACTGAAGCGCTTAAATGAGACGAATGTGTCTAACGAAGCCCCAGTTTCGAATATTCAGATTAGCGACCGAGCGGACGCGCCTCGTATTCCGTCTTCCCCACAGACGATGATGCGCTTGTTGGTAACGACGGCTGGCGGCTTATTTTTAGGGGTGGGGCTCGCCCTTTTTATGGAATATGTAGACCAGAAAGTGAATACTCCCGAGGACGTGTGGCGGGCTACCGGTGTGCCTACCTTGGGTGTGGTGCCACATGTCAAATCTCTACGCTGGCGCCCCAACCTGTATGGCGCCTTGCCCGGGCGCTTATCGACCGGGCTCCTCACACACTCCCGGGCTACGCAGGCTCACTTCTTCAACCAGCGACTGATCAGTGCACACGATCCGTATTCTATCTTTTCCGAGTCCTATCGAATCATCCATACGATGCTGTTGCCCGCATTTTCAGAACAGTCTCTGCAAGTCATCCTCCTCACCAGTGCGCACCCGGGTGAGGGAAAGACGGTCTCCACGGTGAACCTCGCCATTACGCTCGCGCAGAGCGGAAATACGGTAGTAGTTATAGACGCCGATCTACGCAAAGGCTCTTGCCATACGCTCTTAGGTCAGTCTAATCACCAAGGGCTCAGTCAGATTCTCACTAAGGGCTTATCCTTGGAAGAAGGATTACAAGCCACTCCAGTGCCAGGTCTGTCATTCCTTTCTCGGGGCCCGATGGTGTCAAATCCCTCCGGCCTTTTGCAGTCGCAAAGGATGCGGGAAGTGGTAGCAACCCTCCGCAGTCGGTTTGGATTCGTGCTCATCGATTCCGCGCCGGCGATCGCGGTGAGCGATGCTGCTGTACTCTCTCAGTTAAGTGACGGGGTGGTGTTGGTCATCCGCGGGCAAAAAACGACCGCAGAAACGACGCGTCGGTTGGTGGATCGCTTCGAGGCAATGCATGCTCGGATTCTCGGCGTGGTCCTCAATGGCATCGACCTCCGGAATCCAGATTATGTCGATTATCGCCGCTACTACGCATCATACTACGCCACAGTACCGAAAGAGGTCGAAGAGGAAAGCGCTCATTAGAGAGGCCAGCTTAGCAGAAAGGAACCTAAGGTAATGACAGGGACTTGCCAAATCGCCTGTATTGGCGGCGGATATTGGGGGCAGAACCTCATTCGTAACTTTTCTGAACTCGGTGTCCTTTCGTGGGTCTGCGAGCTAGATCCGCAGAGGCGTGCTCAATTAGCGAGCATGCATCCGCGAGTAAGATTCACTGACTCGTTGGATCAAGTGCTCACCGATCCAGCAGTACAAGGTGTAGCTATTGCGACTCCAGCTGAAACTCACAGCGAGTTAGTACGACGCGCGTTGTTGGTCGGTAAAGATGTGCTGGTCGAAAAGCCCTTGTGTCTGTCCGTCCAGGATGGGCAGGCGCTGATCACTTTGGCTGCTGAGAGAAAGCAAGTGCTGATGGTAGGGCACCTGCTCTGGTACCATCCTGCTGTCCTGAAGCTCAGAGAATTAGTTGAGAAAGGCGAGCTTGGCCGCATCGAGTATATCTATTCGAATCGTCTCAATCTCGGCAAAATTCGCCGTGAAGAGAATATCCTCTGGTCTTTTGCTCCGCACGATATCTCCGTCATTCTCGGCCTCGTCGGCGAGATGCCTGATGCTATAGAGGCGCAAGGAGGCAATTACCTCCACGACCGAATCGCAGACGTCACTGTCAGTCTGTTGTCCTTTCCGAGCGGCGTGAAGGCCCATGTTTTTGTTTCCTGGCTCCACCCTTTTAAAGAACAAAAATTGGTCGTTGTTGGGGATCGCCAGATGGCCGTCTTCGACGATATAGAGAAAGAAAACAAGTTACAGCTTTATCCTCATGTTATTCACTGGAGGAACCATTACCCGATCCCTAGCAAGGCTGAGTCCCAACCTGTTCCGTTCGAGTGGCAAGAGCCGTTGCGGGCGGAATGCCTGCACTTTTTAGAATGTATACAAACCCGGCGGACCCCACGGACCGACGGTGAGGAAGGGCTGCGTGTCTTGACTGTGTTGCAACAATGTCAAACAGCCTTGCAGCAAAAAGTCTCACCGCCGCAGTCTGTCGTGAGCCAGCCACAGTCTGCGTATTTCACCCATGAGTCGGCTTTTATTGACGACAATGTGGAAATTGGGGAAGGCACCACCATCTGGCATGTGTCCCACGTGTTGAGCGATTCACGGATCGGAAAGAATTGTCGGATTGGACAGAATGTGGTGATTGGCCCGCATGTGACTGTCGGTAACGAGGTAAAGATCCAGAACAACGTCTGTGTGTATGAAGGCGTGACGCTCGAAGATGACGTATTCTGCGGACCGTCCATGGTGTTTACCAATGTGTTTAATCCCCGCAGTGAGATCAAACGTATGGATGAGCTGCGTCCCACCCTGGTGCGACGGGGCGCAACGCTCGGGGCGAACTGCACCATCGTGTGTGGCGTGACCATCGGCCAGTATGCTTTTATCGGCGCCGGAGCTGTCGTCGTTAAAGACGTTCCTGATTTTGCCTTGGTCATAGGCAATCCCGGCAGGATTAGTGGTTGGATGTGCAAGTGCGGGAACCGCATCGATTTCGCGCACGAAAATGGATCCGGCGTGTGCCGGGTGTGTCGGCAGACCTATTGGAAGGTAGGACAAGAAGTATCACTCGCATGATGCACGTACCTTTGCTTGATCTCAAGGCGCAGTACGCGACAATCCGGTCATAGATCCGTGAGGCAATGGACCGTGTCTGCGAATCTCAGCATTTCATCCTTGGGCCCGAAGTGGCTGCGCTGGAAGCAGCGATAGAGAAATTTTGCGGGGTGCGATTTGCAATAGGCGTGTCTTCCGGAACGGACGCGCTCCTCATGGCATTAATGGCGATTGGAGCGGGACCAGGGGACGAGATTATCACGACCCCCTATTCTTTCTTCGCCACGGCAGGCGTCATCGCCCGACTTGGCCCCCGTCCTGTCTTTGTCGACATTGATCCACAGACCTTTAATCTTGATGCCCGTGCAGTAAGGGTAAAGATTACAGCCCGGACCAAGGCGATTATGCCAGTCCACCTCTTTGGGCGATTCGTCGACATGGATGCGATGCTCGAAGCTATTGACGGATATAATCTCTACGTGATTGAGGATGCGGCTCAGGCCATCGGAGCCTATGATCGGAAAGGCAGACAAGCTGGAACGATCGGTCACATAGGATGTTTCTCCTTTTTTCCCAGCAAAAATCTTGGAGCTTTTGGTGACGGCGGCATGGTGGTCACCAATGACGCGGAATTGGCCGAGACTCTGCGCACCTTACGGGTGCATGGGGGCAAGCCGAAGTATCACCATCGGATTGTCGGCGGCAACTTCCGCTTAGACGCCTTACAGGCCGCCATCCTCGTCGTAAAGTTAAAATATCTGACGGACTGGACCGACGCCCGTCGCCGTAATGCTCAGCGCTACCGGCAGCTGTTTAGAGAGCTGGGCTTACTCCAATGGAGCTCATTACCCGAGGACGCGCCGGGCCATATCTATAATCAATTTGTCGTCCGGGTTCCACAGAGGGACCAGCTCCAGCAGTTCCTGCGGGAGAAGGGCGTGGAGACTGAGGTGTATTATCCCCTTCCCCTGCATCGGCAGGAATATTTCCAGTACCTTGGATATCAGAAAGGAGACTTTCCCCATGCCGAGGTCGCCGCTCACGAATCTCTTGCTTTGCCAATCTATCCGGAATTGACTGAGGACCAACAACGTTTCGTCACCGAACACATCAAGTCTTTCTTTACATTGTAAAATTTATACTATGGGCGCATCTGCTCGGCTCGGAGCCTCAATGTTCTCAACCTCATCTTTTGTCTCCCAGTGAATCGGGTTCTCGCTCAGTTGGGGCCAGCTTACCATATCGAGAGGATAGACCTACGATGCCGAAGGTCAGCGTTGTTATTCCCACACACAATCGCGCCGAGTTACTAGGCGTGGCAATTACCAGCGTCCTGGAGCAGAGTTTCCAGGACTTTGAGATGATTGTGGTGGACGACCATTCTCCAGACCACACCGCTCAGGTAGTACAGTGCTTTCACGACGGACGGATTAAATATCTCTGTCACGCAACTAATAAAGGTGGCGCGGCTGCCAGAAACACTGGTATTGTGAACTCTTCTGGCAAATATATCGCATTCCTTGATGACGATGATGAATGGCTGCCTGAGAAGCTCGAGATGCAAGTGGCCCTGCTAGAGAACAGCCCGCCTGAAGTTGGCTGCATATACACAAGCTACCTGGTAGTCGATAGGTCCAGCGGGAATATCTTAGGCCAAAAAATCGTCGCCGAGAGAGGCGACCTTTCCACAGCATTGCTGAGCGGCAACTGTCTGGGCGGAACATCCTCTGTGCTTGTGCGAAAGGAATGTTTTGACAAAGTCGGTCTCTTTGATGAAACGTTACCAAGCTTTCAGGACTATGATGTGTGGATTCGTCTTTCTCAAAAGTTTTATTTTGACTTTATCAATCGTCCTCTGCTGAAATATTATGTCCACGACAAACAAATTTGGACAAACTTTGCCGCGCTTACAAAAGGATTAGAGATCATGTTGAACAAATACGCCGCTCAATCCGCTGCACAGAGAAAATACTATAGTTCTTATTATCTCTCGCTTGGAGTCGCGTACTGCTATAAGGGTGACCTGCGCAATGGAAGACGGGCATACCTGACGGCTGTTCGGCTATATCCACTTGAGTTTCGCTCCTATTTCAATTTTTGTCTTTCTATCCTTGGAGCGCCCGCGTTCAAATTTGTCAAAGACAACAAAGAGAAGTTCATCCTCTCCTGCAGACGCCGACTGCGCTTGGCGTAAATCCGGCTGGAGCCACGTTATGCCTGAAGTCACCGTTATCATTCCCACATATAATCGAGCAGAAACTCTCTGTTTGGCGATTAAGAGCGTTCTCAATCAAACATTTCAAGACTTTGAAATTCTCGTGGTGGATGATGCCTCTAAAGATCACACCAAAGAAGCCGTAAGCCGCTTTAAGGACAAAAGAATAAAGTATATTCGTCACGAGACGAACAAAAAGGAGGCGGGAACCAGAAATACTGGAGTTAGAAATTCGAATGGACGATATATTGCTTTTCTAGACGATGATGATGAATGGCTATCAGAAAAGCTTGAAAAACAAGTCTATCTATTAGAGCATGGGCCATCACTGGTCGGCGGTATATATACAGGTTCTTTTCAAATAGATAGAGCGAGTGGAAAGACCTTAACTCAAATAATTCCTACAAAACGGGGTGATATTTTTCGAGATATGCTCTCCCGAAATTATATCGGCACGCCATCTGTCGTTCTTCTAAAAAAAGAATGTTTCGAGAAGGTGGGATTATTCGATGAGAGTATATTATTCGGGCCAGATTATGATATGTGGCTTCGCATCTCAAAAGAATTTCATTTTGAATACATCAGAGATCCATTAACTAAATACTATGTCCATGATAATAGACTTTCCACCAATTACGAAATCATGATTCGTGGCAGCGAATCCCTAATAGAAAAATATGGGCAACTCTTCGCCTCAGATAGCAAATCGTATAGTTTTCGATATTTTGCGCTCGGAGCACTCTATTGCTACAATGGAGATGTCACTAAAGGGAGAAAAGCATTCTTCAAGGCTATCAATCTATACCCCTTTGAGATTAGGCACTATTTTTATTTTTGCCTTTCTCTGCTGGGCCCAAAGTATTTCAAAAAGTACAAAGAAATGAGAGATGAGCTTGCTAAACCAAGAGGCATGAGATTGGCACAGTGAGGGCCTGTTGGTATTTCGAGAGTTGCAACACTATCGAGATACCGTAGAGGATGCACTGTGCCCGGTTTGACCATACTGGATATTCCGCAGCCTGAGCAAGAATGGATGCTGGCCGAGGTACGCCGTGCGCGGCACGGCTACTTGTTGACTTTACACGTCCTACTGTTGTGCGCCGCCGGGCGTACGCCAAGCGAGATTGAGACGTTTTTGTTCTGCTCGCGCTCAAGCATCTACCGCATTGTGCGCGCCTACCACACGCAGCGGCTCGACGCACTGCTCGCCCCGCCGCCCTCCGCCAAGAGAGCATGGTTGTCCCTCTCACTGCGCCGCAGCTTGCTAGCCATGCTCAAGAAGGCCCCCTCGGCCTACGGATGGTGTCGTACGCGGTGGAGTTGTGCGACGCTCGCCACTCAACTCACCCTCCAGCGTGGGATCGTAGTCTCGGCCTCGACGATGCGCCGTTGGCTGCACGTGTTGGGCTGGGTGTGGAAGCGGGCGCAGTTGGTGGCACGTGACGACGATCCCCAGCGAGTCGAGAAGCTCGCTCGCATCCGCCAGACGCTGGAAACCCTGGGAAAACGGGCGGTGGTGCTCTTTGCCGATGAACTTGACATTCATCTGCTGCCCAAGGTCGGCTCTCAATGGATGCCCCAGGGGGAGACGGTCAAGCTCCTGACGCCCGGGCAGAATCAGAAACACTACCTGGCCGGAGCGCTGGAGCCCAAGACGGGGCGGCTCGTGCATTGTGTGGGCAGTCGTAAGACAAATATGCTGTTCCGGGCGTTGCTGGACCACGTGGAGTGGCTCTACCCCAAGACCCAGTTCGCCACAGCGTACGTGGTTGTGGACAACTATGGCATTCACAAGGCCAAGGCCGTCGAGCGCTGGCTCGCGGCGCACCCTCGCTTCAAGTTGCTGTTCCTGCCGACTTACTGCCCGCAGGCGAACCCCATTGAGCGGGCCTTTGCGGATGTCCATGACAAATGCACGCGCAATCACCAGCGCAGACGAATAGAGGATCTAAACCAGACTGCAAGAGATTGGTACACTGCGTAACTCCGTGTGCTTGGTTCTCTGCCTGGTGGTCAAGTGCTGGGCTATGAGACAACACTCCTGGAGAGGGCCAAAAACGGGCTTCAGCCCGTGTTAGGAGGTAACCCGGCCGATTCATAGCTGGGTGGAAGCGAGCACACAGTCCGTGCTGAAGTGTACCAATGTCATGCACTTCGGTTTAGTTTGGGACGTCGAGCGCCATTTATGGACCAATGGGCCGTGGCCCTACAAACTCTCGCAGCTGTACTACACCCCGGAAGTTACCGCCGCAGTAGAGCGCCTCACAACAGACGAGCCATTGCGGCAGGCGGCATGAGTGTCCCATTCTTATGCCGCTTGGTTTAGTCCTTGAAAGGATTTACGTAAACTAATCGCTGTAGGTGCCTAACTGTCCAAGAAGGTAAAGACGTCATGGCTAGTTGCTCCATAGCTGGTCGAGAGTGAGCTATAAATCGAGGAATATCGAATGTTCACCCTCAGTGCGATCGGCGATATTATGTTTACGGATAAGGTGATTAGTTCATGCGGCACCGGTGGCGCGGATGATCTCTTTCAGCATACGCGCTCTATCCTGCTGAAGTCAGACTTTACGATTGGCAACCTAGAAACGCCCTTAAGTAATAGGAGCGCTCTCGTTGCCCACCCGGGGAAAGCATTTGTGTTCTGCGCTCCGCAGGAATTTGCGCGGTCCTTACGCTTTGGGGGCGTTAACATCGTCTCTCTTGCTAATAATCACATGATGGATTATGGCCTTCCAGCTTTAAGCGATACAATGCAAACTCTTCAAAGTCATGGGGTTCTTTATACGGGAGCGGGGAGAGACTTAGCAGAGGCCAGTCGACCATTGATATGTGAAGCGAAAGGGCTCAAAATTGCCTTTCTGGCGTTTACCTATGCGTTTCCAGCAAAGAAAAATGCTCCTGGTTGCTGTCCTTGCAATCTAGTGTTTATGCAGAAGCAAATCCGGGCGGTCAAGGAGTCAGGTCATTTAGTTATTGTTTCGATTCATCATGGTATAGAGTATGTCGACTATCCTAACAGATATATCATGTCACTGTTTCGTGGCGCGGCGGATGCTGGCGCGAACGTTGTGTTAGGGCACCATCCCCACGTAGTCCAAGGGTTAGAAGTTTATAAGAACACCTTGATAGTTTATAGCTTGGGGAATTTCATCTCCGATTACTCAGATAAAGACGTTCGAAGGGAATCTTACCGACGGACGGCGCTGACGTATTTCACGGCACACCCCCCTGATATAAATGATTTACGAACAACCGAAACATTTATTCTGACCTGTACGCTGCATCGTAACGGGCTTTCTGACTACACGCTCACTCCAGTAAAAAGCGGGCAAGATTACCAAGCGCTTCTGATGGATGAGCAAGAGGCCGAGATATTTTTGAATAGAGTGAAGGTCCTATCGGATAAATTCTCGGACCCGGATGATCCAGTCTGGGACGAAATGGATGATTTGGCGAAGCAATGTGAGATTTTAAATCTGCAAAAGATTCGATTTCAAGATATATTTTCGAGAGTCTTATACCTACGGCCTCGTCACTTCAAACTAGCACCCCGTTTTTTAAAGACCAAGTTGTCAAGAAGATATAGGAATTCCTAAGAACAATAATATACGAGTATTTTATAAAAACGGAAGTAGCTTGGTAGAGCCGACCATTGGCTGCAGCACTGCTAGGTGATTGGTGTCTTGAATGACTTGAGATGCTGTTGGTCTATTCATTACGCAGCCAAGGCCGCAAAGCAGAACGTACGAGTTTGGGCTCTGGGAGTGCGATCAACCACGCCACAATCCGCCCTACATTCATAGCGACGGCCATCATTACATGTTGCAGATGGGTCTTTTTCAGCCCTCGGTACCGGCTGCGGCGTAAGCCGAAGCTCTGGACGCTGTGGGAGAGCGTCCCTTCAATCCCAATGCGCCGCCTATAGCGCGGCTGTCCGGTGTCACTCGCTTGGGGCTGACGAGTGGCGAGGAGTGCTTCCTACTGCGTCCGGTCGTGATTGGCATCGACGACACTCTGGAGCGACGCGGGGAGAAGATCACGGCCAAAGGGATCTATCGCGACCCGGTACGGTCCTTGCGCTCCCATGTGGCGAAGGCCAGTGGGCTGCGCTGGCTCTGCGCAATGCTCCTGGCCGAGATCCCCGGGGCAGGCCAGATCTGGGCCTTGCCGTTTTTGACTGTGCTGTGTCCCTCGGAATGCTATCGTCAGCAGCGGGGCCAACGGCATAAGGCACTGCCGGAATGGCCGGGCAACTCATTGGGCTGCTGCATCGCTGGCTGCTGCAGCGGGAGGTGGTCGTAGTGGCCGATAGCTCCTATGCAGTGCTCGTGTTGCTCAAGCAGGTCTGTGACCTGCCCGGCGTCAACTTCATTACTTGGTTGCAGCTGGATGCGGTCCTCTATGATGTAGCTCCTCTCCGCGCTCTCCGGCAAAACGGACGCCCGAGCAAGAAAGGAGCCCACCGCCCCACCCTGCAGCACGTCCTGACCGATCCCCAGACGCAGTGGAGCACGCTAACCGTGACCAATTGGTATGGGGGCGGAAGGCGCGAGGTGGAGGTCAGGACCAACACTGCCGTTGGGTGCTGATTCGTGATCCCCAGGGAGCGTTCGTGCCCTAAGCGTTGCTCTCGACCCACCTCGGAATACTCCACTGCCCAGATCGTGCAGTGGGTCGTGCGCCGGTGGACGATGGAGGTGACCTTAGAAGAGGCCCGCGCCCATTTGGGCATTGAAACCCAGCGACAGTGGAATGACTTGGCCATCAGCCGGACCACCCTCAGCCCTCTTCGGGTTATATTCGGTGGTGACGCCGATGATCAATGCCTTGCGGCACTCTGGGGCACGCGTCGTGCGCACCGCTGCCTGGTATGCCAAAGCGTGGCCAACCTTCGCGGACGCGATTGCCGTGGTCAGACGCGAGGTATGGAGTGCGTGTTCTTTTTCAAGGTCGGAAGCTAATCCCGAAGTAATAGAAATCCCATGCTCGCTCTTCGAACGCATAACCGAGACGGTTTGTTACGCGGCCTGATTGGATAAAGTCCAGCTTTGGTATTGTACATTTAGGCACGCATAGGCAGTTTACTACAGCGGTTTTCATTTGAGCGAGGAAACATACTGTTTACTCAATAATAAGCCGTCGCCGGCATGCTTGTCTATGCTGGCAACGGCTTACGGCCTTATCCTGGCCTATCCTCTTTCTCTCTTCATTATAAGGATCATGAGACAAAACCAGAACGGAGTAGGATAATACATGCGGCCAATTCG
>CAYTVL010000010.1:0-149853 GCA_964441775.1 uncultured Enterobacteriaceae bacterium | reverse complement strand
TGGCCGCCGTGCAGCGTATCACCTACGCCGCCCTCCTCATGGACTGTCAAATGCCAGAGATGGATGGCTTTGAGGCCACCCGGGCCATTCGCGACCGAGAGCACGGCACATCTGCCCATCTCCCGATTATCGCTATGACCGCCAACGCCATGCAGGGCGACAAAGAGCGCTGCTTAGAGGCGGGCATGGATGATTATGTTTCCAAGCCCATCAAGCCCGATACCTTGAAAACCGTCCTCTCGAACTGGTTGGCCCCTCCCATCCAGCATGCGGCCTAGGTCGCATTAGCCCAGAGTATCAAACTGCCGAATCAAGGCGAGTTCGCTTGGCGTAGGAACCGGCGTGGCCTGTATTTCAGGCATCACGCGGAGAGCCCAGCCGTATTGGCCAAGACTTCTTCTGTCTTGATTTCCGGATGCAGCCACTCCAACTGCATCTCGCCGTCTTCAGCAAAACCGAACACACCAAGCGACGTGACGACTCTACTGGGTCCTCCGCCAGGCAAACCGACAGTTTGACGCCAAGCTCCATCTCACCGTAGCCAGGAGAAGTACGGTACGATACACGTGCTTGAAAACGTCGCTTCTCGTGCATCATGATAATCACCGTGCGGCGAGCAAACGACGCAATATCCGCGGCGGTGCCGCAGCAAGATAGAGATACTTCGCCGTATTCTCTCTTTGTTTGTCGTTCATGCAGTCCGCTCGGCGATCAAGCGATCCAACTCCTCGCGGAGCTTATGTAACACGACATCGTAACCAAAATTCCCCACTTTCACGCTTTTGCGCTTGAGGTTCACAGTCGTCGGGCCGCACCACAGCCCAAGGTCCGCATCATCAGTCTCACCGGGACCATTTACGCGGCAGCCCATCACGGCAATGGTGATCTTGTGGTCCTTGGCGTAGGTCGTCATCTCTTTGACTTGCTGCGCCAGCTCGACGAACTTTTCATTCTCTACCCGCGAGCAACTCGGACACGAGATAATATTCATACCCTTGCCGAAGTTCGGCACGGACACGAACCGTCCGGCTTTGACGTCTTCAATAATTTGAAACCCCGCCGTCACCTCTTCATGCTTCCGGTCGTTCGGCAAGGTCAGCGACACACGCAAGGTATCGCCGATGCCATCAGCTAGCAGCTTCTCAAACGCCAGGCGGCTCTTGATGATGCCGTCAGGCGGCAGTCCCGCTTCGGTCACTCCCAGGTGTATTGGCACGTCAGGGCGCGCTTTGGCGAAACGGGCGTTCGCTTCGACCACCTTATCGGGATCGGAGTCTTTCATCGACACGACGAACCGATCATAACCCAGTTCTTCCATCAACTGGCAGTGATACAAAGTGGACTGGATGAGCGCTTCCATTTGATCGCCCGGATATTTGTCAAGGAACGCGGGCGCCACCGAGCCGCAATTCACGCCGATACGAACCGCGATGTCGTGGTCACGGGCGACATTCACCAGCCACTGGACTTTTTGGGGAATCGTTTTGCTTTTTTCAATATGGTGCAAATGGCCGGGATTGTAGCGAATCTTGTCCACATACGGCGCCACCAGTTCCGCCATCTTGTAGTTTTCTTGCAGGTCCACAGAAAGCGTCGCGGTCGTTTGCGCACGAATGTCTTTTAGCGCCGCTGCTTCTTTCGGGTTGTCCACCGCGATGCGCACAATGCCGGCCCCGGCTTTGTCGAGTTGGTGCACCTGAGCCACGGTGGCGTCAATATCAACCGTTTTCGTGGCGCACATGCTTTGCACGGCAATAGGAGCGCCGCCGCCAACTTGCACTTTGCCGATGCGCACTGCCCGAGTGGGCTTCCTCTCCATACGTATATGCTCCTTCATGTAGGAATCTCTGCTGTCAACCTAACGAAGGACTAGTAGGGCTGCAACCGCCTGACGGTTGTGAGACAAGGCCTTGGGTGTAGAGAGGCTGGAGGGCTGCCTGTGCTAAGGCGCTGATGCTCTTGTTAAACAAGCTGCAGGAGCAGCTCCCCTTTGATGCGATACAGCTCCGCCTCATGCATGCAAGTCCCATCGCGGCGGACGAGCGCGAGCTCTTCATCGAGCAGTCGCAGGCCCTCGTGCGGCTGTCCTCTATTACCACAGGTTTCAGCGATCGCGCACGTCAGCCGCGCGCGTCCCATCATCGCGGTAGTTTCGTCGCGTTCAAGCAGATTGTCACGGGCGAACCACCGCTCTTCTTCTTGATTTTGTAGAGCGAGAGCGAGCCCCTTCAGGACCTGCCCTTCCACGGTCCAATATTGAAAACCATGCTTTAGAGCCAACGTCAAAAGCTCCTCTGCACTCTTGAGAGCAGCTTGCCCTTCTCTGCGATAGCTATGGAGCTGAGAAGCGGAACCCCAAGCCCCAGCGAGGATATAAGGAATCTCCAGCTTTTGCGCTAAGGCGAACGCGTGCTGGGTCTTTTGCAATGCCTGCTCCGGGTAGCCCAGAAACCATAGCACAGTCCCAAGTTGCGTCAGGCAAAGCATTCCCGGATCGTCACCATAGAGAAACACAGCGGAAGGATCTGGTTGCGCGGTATACAGGGCCGCGCCCCGTTCGAAATGTTCGCGCGCCGCAGGAAATTCTCCGCGCGTACACAACACACTTCCCACCATGACGTGCGCGGCAAGAAAGAGAAACGAATCTGACCCTCGCTCCGCCAACCGTAAGGTCTGCTCGCCTAAAGCCTGGGCGACATCAAGCTCAGCACAGGCAAAATAATATCGGAAGAGTCCCGCCAGCACCGGCATCACCTGCGGACTCTTGCCGATTTGGCGGCAGAGTTCCCACGCGCGAGTATAGGTCTGCACCACCTCCGCAGTCTTATAGCCTCTGGCCATCAGTAATGGAGCCCCTAGCGCGATATGCAAAGCGAGCTCTTGTTGGCAGCGATCGCGCGTATCCGGCAATGTCTCCACAAGCGCCAGCGCCCGGGAAAAATGTGTAATCGCCTCTTCATTCGCGGATCGCTCGACCGCACGCTGCCCAGCATGTTGCCAATACAGTACGGCCTCCTCCAACAAGGCGGCTTCGGTATAGTGATGTGCAAGAATCTCCGGATGAAGAGAGCGCACTTCAGGAAACTGCTCGACAAAAGTTTGGGCGATATTGCGATGGTGCTGCTGGCGCGCGCTTTTCAGTAGGGATTGATAGGCGGCTTCGCGGATGAGCGCATGCTTAAACATGTAGATTGCTTGCGGCGGGGCGCCACTTTGGTACAGTAATTCCGCCTCGACAAGTCGCAATAATTCTCGCTGGAGGATATCTTCTTCAAGGGACGACACTGCTCGCAAGGCTTCATAGGTAAACTCTCGGCCAATTACCGCGCCGAGTTGCGCCACTTCCTTGGCGGTGGAAAGCCGGTCGAGCCGCGCCATCAAGGAATCGTAGAGCGTAGCGGGAATGGCTAAAGGCGGCAGAGGCCCTGCAGGAGAAGAGAAGTCCGCCTGCTCCTTCACCAGCTCTGATTCAAGCACCATCTTCGTCAGCTCTTCCACAAAAAGCGGCACCCCGTCAGTCGTCGTCACGATTTGTTGGAATACTTCGGGAGGAAGGGTTTTCCCACGCGTGACTTGCCGGATCATTTCCTCCACGTTCCGCTGCTCCAAACGGGTCAGTGAGATCACGGTGAGGTGTGAGTGCTCACGCCACGGTGGAGAAAAGTCAGGGCGGAAAGTGGCCACGACGAGAATGCGAGACGCGGGCGTACGCGCGAAGAGAAGATTCAGCAACTCAAGCGTGGAGGGATCAATCCAATGCAAATCCTCCACGACGATTAACAGCGGCTGCTGCTCGGCCACTGCCAAGAGCACGGCCAGCGACGCTTCCAGAGTCTTTTGTTTCTGTTGTTGAGGCGTTAAGGTTGGCAAGGAGAACCGCGTCTTCTCAAGTGAGAGAGACAAGAGCGAAGCAAACAACGGCACAATCTCTTCCAACGAGATTCGGTAGGAGGCGAGCGCTGCTTCGAGTTTCTCCAGTTTCACGTTGGAAGCATCTTCTCTTTTCAGACCGCAGGCGCGTTGCAGTAAGTCGCCGACAGGATAGAGGGCGCTATGTTGATAATATGAGGAACACCGTAAATCGAGTCGCGCGTAGGGTTCGGCAGCAAGGTGTTCGATAAGCGCGTGGACAAGACGGGACTTGCCAATCCCCGCCTCGCCGTTGACGAGCACCACCTGCCCGGCTCCCGCTTTGGCTTGTCGCCAGCGCTGCAAAAGCAGTTGCTCTTCGGGCTCCCTCCCAACGAGAGGGGTGAGCCCCGCGAGACGCGCCACTTGTAAACGGCTGCGGAGACCGCTCTCGCGTAAAGCTTGATACACCAGCAGCGGATGGGACAGACCCTTGAGCTGCTGAGCGCCTAACTCACCAAAGGCAAAGTAGCCTTGGACCAGGCGCGCCGTAGCGGCGCTGAGCACCACGGTGTTCGGAGCCGCAAGCCCCTGCAAGCGAGCGGCCACATTGGGAGTTTCACCAAGCGCAAGCTTTTCTGAGCGCGTCGGCGTCCCTATGCCGCCAATCACGACCAGCCCGGTGTGAATACCGATGCGCATCGGCGGAGGGCCGGGAACCGGAATCCCTGGAAGGGCCACCTCCGGTATCGCCTCCGCAATCTCCAGTCCCGCGCGCACGGCCCGTTGCGCATCATCTTCATGGGCCTGCGGGTAGCCAAAATAAACGAGTAATCCATCGCCGAGATATTGTGCGATGTAGCCATCGAACCGGTGAATCACCTCATCACAAACGTGTTG
This sequence comes from uncultured Enterobacteriaceae bacterium, assembly GCA_964441775.1. Classification (GTDB taxonomy): domain Bacteria; phylum Desulfobacterota; class Binatia; order Bin18; family Bin18; genus SYOC01. The sequence continues at coordinate 145,104 of CAYTVL010000010.1, read as the reverse complement.
ATAGGTGCGGATCAGCTCGCGAAACTCCTCCGGGTCCAGTCGTTCCGACAGCGCGGTCGAGTCGACGATATCGCAGAACATCACTGTCAGTTGCCGCCTTTCGGCGGCGTCTGGTTTAGAGTCACTCAGTCTAGGGTCTAGAGGATTTGTAGGCGGAGACTCGGGACTCGGGACACTAGACTTTAGACTAGCTTTCCAGACTAAGGACTACGGGACAAAACTCCTCCAGTCTGGCAAACCGTCAACGTGTCATTGCGAGGGGAGCGAAGCAATCTTTGCTTTAGGTTTTCGATTCTTGCGAGATTGCTTCGTCGTCTACGACTCCTCGCAATGACAGGCTCCTTGATTTCCGTTCGTGGGTTTTGTCTCAAAGTCCTAATACTTCTCCATCCTCATCGACCGCAAGTCGTTTGGCCTTGATGAGTTCGACCTTGAGGTCTTCGAGATACTCGTCGTCCAAAGCAAAGCGGCGCTTCAAGGCCCGGTAGGACACCCGGCCTTCCTGCTGTAAGAACTCTCGTACTTGTTGGAAAACCTCGTCGAAGGTCATCGCCAAACCCGTGTCTTTCCTTTGCGTACTCTGGCATTATCCCGAGTGTAGAGACCTATGTCAAAGCACCCGACCGTGAAGACAGAGACACGGACATCGAAAGATGAGGTGGTGATGAGGAGCGCGGAAAGCCCTCTCCAGCCTCGATACGAACAAGGTGAGAAAGAAGACGAGGGAAAGATTCCTAGAGAACGTGCGCGGTGCGTCGATTCCTGAGCAGAGCCTCTTTGGTCAGACGTGTTTGCTCGTCCGACCAAAAGACCTTAGTGTTTTATCGGCATTTGCACGATTGGAGCTTGTGGATGCTGTTGAGCATAATCTTGGAGCTGGGATTGAAGTTCCATAATCCAGCGCTGCGCTTTTTCTTCGTCAATCTCCCCAGTTTCAAGCTTGCGGGTCACTTCATCAAGAAATCGCTCAAAGAAAGTTTTCATCCACCCTACTCCTTTGCCGACAGCATGCCGACAAAATGCAGGAGAGTCTAGGCAGCCTGTTTGATCGCCGCAGCAGTGCGCCCCGCACGCTTGGCGGCGAGCCGTTCCCGCAGGCCACGGCGAAGATAGCCGGGCTCAATTTGAAAATGACGACAAATATTGTTGAAACTGCATGGCCATTCCTCTTCCGCCGATTCAATCCACTCCTCGGCTTCGCGGAATTGTTCTTGCGCGTTCTCTGAGGGCAGATCGGCGTAGCGTAGGTAACAATCAATGGCGTCTTCGAGAATGGCCCAGAGCAATCGATATTCTCCGCTCGATTGAATACGCACAGCCACGGGATCGCTGTATTGCACGGGAATGATTTCCGCCAGCGATATACTTTCTTGCACTTCTTCATGCTCGATCATGACATGCTCCTCACTGTACCCATCCTTGGGCTTCGCTTCCTGCGTTCATAGTCATTTGGTCGTTCTTCCATTTGCTCCGTGGTCCACGCCATTGGAGACAACGGTCGTAGCTGGAGCACAGGCACGAAGTGAGCAAATGGCTTGCCAAAGCAAAATCCCAGGCGATTTTGCTTATATTTTCACCAAGTACATGAAAAACCTTCTCTCTTCCTGTCATTGAGAAGCGCGTAGAGGGTCAAGAAATGTGAGAAAATTGACGGTCAGTGTCTAGAATAAGACACTTTGATAGCCCCCTTTTGCTCTCCTTGGGTGGAGTGGTAGCTTTGTGGCATGGGAGCACACATCGTCGAAGGAAAAGTCATCGCTCAGGCTGTCTATGACGAACTGCGAACCGAGATTCCTCAGCTCATTCTGCAAGCGGGACGTCGTCCTGTGCTGGTGAGTATCTACGTTGGCGCTCATCCGGCCATAGAAGTCTACATTCGCTCACAAAATCGCGCGGCGCGGGAACTCGGCATCGAATACCGTTGGTATCAACTGCCTGCCACAGCCGAAGAGCAGGAAATCCTCCGTCGTGTTGACCAATTAAACCACGACCCCGAAGTGACCGGTGTGATTCTCCAACTACCCTTTCCCCCCCATCTGCGACGCTCTATTTTGGTAAACGCCATTAACCCGTTGAAAGATGTCGACGGTACGCACCCTGAAAATGTCGGCGCTGCACTCATTGGCGAAATGCGCATTGGTTCTTGCACGGCCTTGGCCGCTATGCGCATGCTCGACGCCACAGGTCTCACCGTGGAGGGAAAAGAGGCCGTCATCGTTGGACACAGTGAGCTAGTCGGCAAGCCGGTCAGTTTAATGCTCCTCGACCGTCAAGCGACTGTCACCATTTGTCACATCGCCACGGCCCGTCGTGGTCTACTGGCGGAGCATGTGCAGCGCGCAGAGATTTTGATCGTCGCGGTCGGATCGCCGGCTGTCATCAAGGGTGAGTGGATTCGTCCAGATGCTGCGGTGATCGATGTCGGCATCAATCAGGTCGGCAAGCAGATTGTCGGGGATGTCGAATTTGCGCCAGCCCGGGAGCGAGCGGCCTTTATTACCCCGGTGCCGGGAGGAGTCGGTCCCGTCACCGTCGCCATGCTTATGCAGAACACGGTAAAGGCGTTTAAGGCGCAAGTAGGAGACCTTAGCGGCAAAGCCGCACCAAAAGCATGAAACGGGTTCCGCGACAAAATCACCTTAATGGGGCAGGGTAGACACCGTTCATGCGCCTCAGCTAGGACGGCTCTTCTTCCAACACCACTGGCACTTGTAAGGGTTTCCCTTGACGGACGATGGAGAAAGTCACCGTGTCCCCCGGCTGATAGCGGTGCATCTCTCGACTGAACTCCACCGCATCACGCACTTGTTGATCCCCAATCGCGACAATCAAATCTCCGGGCGAGGACTGATGATTCGCCGAGTACATCTGGTGTGCAACGAGGAGGGGCATAGCAAAAGCCCCCACTGGAGACATCGTCAAAGCGACGAGCGCAATCTTCACAAAATCGTTCGGCTGCTTCGTGGTAGGAGAATTGGCGCCTTCAAAACCGGCGCGCGCAGCCGGACTCCCAGGAATAACATCGAGCACTTTGACGCCGCTCGGCCCATCTTCAGCCGTCGCATATAAAACGCCCAAATAATTTCGCCGCTCGGTAGAAGGAGGAAGTTGAGTCGATCCGACGCGCCCTCTCTCTTCCCCCCCTAGCTCCTGAGAACCAAGCGAACGCGGAGCGCCGTTGCCGTACGAAGGTGCATCAACAGAGTGTTCGATGGGTGCAGGGACAGTGCTAAGAGAAACGTCTTCCGTGGATGAGGGCGTAGTCCCTTGCGTTGGTTGGATCTCTAACACTTGCGGGGCGCCAATAGATTGCCGGCTTGGGCTGGTCGCCCCATCTGTGTTCGCGACAGCGGCACGACGAGACCCTCCCGCCAATCCCAGGGCAGGCGAACCCAAGAGTAACATGCCACTCAACACGAGGGACAATCGGTTGCGAATGGTCATCGGCAGCATTGTCTTCTCCTTTACGGAGCCTGCTTTCACGGTGCGGGGGTCTTATTATCGATGAGGAAAAGCAAAAACGCAAGCCAATAAAAGCGGAGCCTGAGAAAAAAAGCTGAGTTTGCAGGAAAAGGCAGACCACCCTCAACACTCAAGACTCGCCGCTTCAGGCTCATTTCACTTCCGCCAACGCGCGTTCCAGCTCAGGGGTCGGCAAAATTTCCCGGGGATTTTCCATGATCCGCTTGAAACGCACGATACCTTCTTTGTCAATGATGAAATACGCGCGATTGCTCAGACGCTTCTCTTTATCAAGCCAACCAGCGTAGTTGGTAATGACCTCAGGGGTCTCAAAAGCACTCAGCAAAGGATAATCGAGCTTGAGCTGTTGCGCGAAGACCTTCTGTGATGCTTTATGGTTCGTACTGACGCCAAGTACCTTTGCAGCAAGTTTTTTCTCTGTCTGCGCCTCCTGACCGGAGGTGAGCTGAACCGTTCAACCATCGGTAAAATCCATAACGTAGAACAGCAAGACGACATTCTCTTTTCCTTTGAAATCCTTAAGACAGACTTTGTCTTTCCCTTGACTTGAAGGAAGACAAAAATCCGGCGCAGGCTTTCCTACCTCCGCCGTGTCGGCGGAAACGCCGCTCACCGACCCGAAGATAAGAGCACTGACAACGGCTAAGAGAGACCATAATTTTCGCATAGAGTTCCTCCCCCGAATCGGAGAATCGGGGAGTCGGAGAAAAAAGGACTCTCTCCGATTCCCCCTTCACCGTTTCTCTGATTCCTTCTCACGATGCTGGCCGGAATTTCACTAACGTCTGCTCTGGCGTGACGTCATCAAACGCAACGACGACCGGCATTCCGATGCGCACTTCCTCGGGCTTGCAGCCGGTAATGTTCGTCGTCAGACGCGGCCCTTCATCCAATTCAACAATAGCAATCACATAAGGAATCTCTTCCGCGAAACCATGATGAGTTGCTTGTTGGGCAATGGTGAAGGAATAGACCGTTCCCTTGCCGGAGGCCTTGACCCACTGGAGTTGAGAGGCCAAACACTCTGGACAGAGTTCGCGCGGATAAAAGATATGCGCCCCACAACTGCCGCAACGTTGGATTTGCAATTCGTGGCGCTTGGCCGCGTCCCAAAAAGGCGCCGAAGCTGGTGTTGGGCGCGGCAGTGGTTTTTTGTAGTCGGACATAGGGGTACTCCTTCAGAAAGCCTACAGCCTATTTTATTGAATTCCAAAAACAAGACTACATTGTTCACTCATGATGCCGCCGTTGCCGTTGACGTAGCCGATCGTGGCATCCTTTACTTGACGTCCTTCCCCGCGGCCCATTAACTGGCGCACGCCTTCGATCACATGACTCATGCCGCCGGCAAGCCCCGGCTGTCCATAGGATAATTGCCCACCGTGCGTGTTGCAGGGGAAGTCACCTTTGTAAGAAAGATCATGCTCTTCCACAAATCGACCGCCCTCACCTTTTTTACAAAAGCCAGCATCTTCCAATGTCACCAGCACCGTAATGGTGTAGCAATCGTAGGGCTGTACGAAATCCATATCCTTTGGTGACGCGCCGGCCATTTTGAAGGCAGCTTCGGCTGCGGGCTTGACCAAAGAGGTCGTCAAACTCGGGGCGCGGGTAATGCCGCAATGCCCACCGGCTTCGCCTGCGCCCAAGAGGTAGACCGGACTGTGCGGTCCTCGTTTCGCCCGCTCGGCGCTGGTCACAATAAACGCTCCACCACCGGAGCACGGGCTTACGATTTCCAACAAGTGCAACGGATCAACGATCATCCGCGAATTCAACACGTCGTCGATGGTGATTTCTTTATTGCCAAACATAGCGGCGGGATTCTTACAGGCATTCTTGCGCTGATCGACGGCGACTTTCGCCATCTGCTGCGGCGTCGTGCCAAATTCATGCATGTGACGCCGCGCGATCAAGGCATAGCCAGGATTCGCGGCGATCAGCCCATACGGGGCGTCGAATTCCGCATCCATGCGCGGAAACGGTGGCGGCTTCAGCGCCAAGGTGCGATTCCCCCACGTATCGCCCACGACACAGAGGACCGTATTGCACATGCCAGCTTCAATCGCCGCCGCTGCGCGCCACACCATCCCCGCCGGAGAAGCGCCGCCGAGCTCCACTTGACTGAAATACCGCGGCTGGAGCCGCATGTATTCCGCGACTACGGACGGCCACAACACACTGTAGTCACCAAACGCAATACCGGTGAGCAGCCCGTCAATATCTTTCTTCTCCAGACCCGCGTCAGCAATCGCATCCCGCGCAACCTCGCCAATAATGCCAAGCGCCGTTTTGTCTCCGGAACTTTTCTGCGGTTTCATTTCCGCAAAGCCGATGACCGCCCCTTTTCCTTTAATGCTCATAGTTCCCCCTTATGTGTTCAACAGAGACTGCGTCACTCTACTCCGGATGGGCCGGTGCTGTCAAAGTGAGTCGGCCCGTACACAAAATCGAGCCACTCTCAGTCTCCATTATCAGTTCGCAAGAAGTGCTTTCCGTACTCAGCCTCCGGCACTCATCACTCAGGACTTATTTGAGCCCCGCCTTGCGCAGATTATTGACGTGCCGCTCCAACTCGGCTGGATCTTTTACAGGAAGGCCCTGCCTCTATGTCTCCAGCGAGAAAAAGGAATCATCCAATGCAACAGCCTGTTGCGCGGCGTTAAAAGCCTGCTCTAGGATTTGCGGGTCCCGGCTCCATTAGGCGTACCACTCCAGCCAGTAGCTCTGACTCAGCGAGGCATACACCTCAGCATACCTCGGATCCAAGGCAGTCGGGTGTTCAAACAATTGCCGGGCCTGGGCATTTGTCTCTTACGTCGTACGCAACATGGCGGCAATTATCCGGCTGATGCCTGACGGCTGTCAACCGGCGACTGCCAAGCGTTCCGCTAGGGGTTATTTGACAACGGCTGGTTCTTTCCCGTATGTCTTTCTCTCATGTTGACTGCACACCAATTACTCAAGGAAATCATTACTTCATTACGCAACGTGATCGGACCGGCGATTCCAGACCCGTACCCTAAAGCGCAAGCGTTCATGGCGGCGGTTGTTCTAGAATTCATCTCACGACAAGTTGAGGAACGAAGAGATATCGCTGCGGAAAAAGTACTTGTTCTGGACAAGGTGTTTATCGATCTCTCCTCCGTCCTCGCTGGAAAAACATTACCTACTACTGAAGAAGGGGACAAAGAAGCGCGGCTCTGCCAACTGATCGAGTGGCTCTATGCCGAGAAGGATCAGCTCGGCCCCGAGGCGTTTAATGCGGCAAATCAGCGGGTGAGAATCGCGCTGCGAGAATTATTGAACCAGGAATTGAAGATCGCAGGGACGACAGAGTGACGAATTTTTCTTCATAGGGTGCATTAATGCACCGTTCCTTGGTGCGCAAAGCGCACCCTACTGATTGCTGAAAGCTAGGGTTATGAGCGAATCCACCCAAGACAAAATCATCGCCTATTTACACACCAAACTCCCGCAAGTGCGAGATTTAACCCTCTCGCAGTTCACCCACAGTCCCGGCGGTTGGTCACACGAGATTTACATCTTCTACGCGCACTGGAAAGAAGATGGACAGGAAGTGACGCGTGGCATGTGCTTGCGTAAAGATCCTGGAGTTGGACTGCTGCGTGAGCTCTCTGATCTCAAAGAACAGTATCGGGTTATTCAAGCGCTGGAGCCGACGGTTGCACCCACGCCCAAAGTCTACTGGTACGAAAAAGACACTTCACTTTTGGGCGGACCGTTCTTCGTCATGGAAAAAGTGGAAGGGGAAGTGCCTAACCCCTGGTCGAAGGTCGGCAAACAGTTCTACGCTGAAGCCGCCAAACGCGGGAAGCTGCCGAAGAGCTTTGTTGAGGCGCTCGCGGCGCTGCATAATCTCGACTGGAAAGCGGCGGGGCTCGACTTCATCGGCGTCCCTGGCCCAGGCAACGACTTTGCCTTGCGTGAAATCGCCAAATGGGAATCGCTCATTCAACAATCGCTCCGCAAACCTGAGCCCGTGCTCACCGAAGTGCTCATGTGGTTGAAGGCCAATGCGCCACAGACACAACGCCTTGCTTTTGTCCACGGCGCGTATCGCACCGGCAATCTGATTGTCAAAGATGACGAGATTGCCGCGATCATCGACTGGGAACTCCAAGTCATCGGCGACCCGATGTACGACGTGACCTATGTCCTTTCTGATCTCAATCGTGAGGGTTCACCGCTTCTGTCTTGCGTAGTCGAGTGTGAGTTCTTCATTGATTACTACCAACAGCTCACGGGGCTGACGATCGACTTCGAAGTGTGCCGCTATTACAACATTCTCTACATGATGCGCAGCACGGCCTTCTGGCTGAGTGCGTCAGGCCTCTTCGCTGAAGGCAAGAACAAAGACCTGCGCCTGGCTCGCACTACGTATTCCGTACCGGCAGTGCTCAATATGGCGGCGAAGGCGCTGGGGTTTTAGAGCGAATTCTCACGAGCGGACTGTAATAATGGACATCGACTTCGGTAAAACCGCGCAGGATTATGCTCGCTATCGCGCTGGGTTTCCCAACGAACTGTTCGCCCGCCTTACTCGCTTCGGAGTTGGATTGCCTGGACAACGCGTACTCGACCTCGGCACGGGCACGGGAACACTAGCGCGAGGCTTCGCCCGACGCGGCTGCACGACGACGGGGCTCGATCCTTCAGTGCCTCTTACAGAAGAAGCGAAGCGGCTAGATCAAGAAGCCGGGGTCTCTGTTCGTTACGTCATCGCTAAGGCCGAGCAAACCGGGATGCCAGACGCAAGCTTCGACGTGGTCACCGCTGGTCAGTGCTGGCACTGGTTTGACCGACCGCAAGCCGCGCGGGAAGTGCGTCGTCTTCTTGTTCCTCAGGGCTGGTTAGTCATCGCTCATTTCGATTGGATCCCGCTTCCGGGCAACGTAGCCGAGGCAACGGAGCAGCTCATTCTCCAGTATCATCCGGAATGGAAGCTAGGTGGCGGCAGAGGCCTGTATCCGCGCTGGCTCGGAGATGTCGCCATCGCGGGTTTTGAACAGATCGAGACGTTTTCGTTCGATGAATTCACGCCCTACTCGCACGAGGCTTGGCGCGGACGCATTCGCGCCAGTGCTGGTGTAGCCGCCTGCCTGCCTCCAGAGCAGGTCTCACGCTTCGATGCAGATCTGAAAAAGCTGCTCGAAGAGCGATTCCCGTCTGATCCGTTGGGCGTCCATCATCGCGCGTTTGCGCTGGTGTGCCGTGCACCGGAAGCGTGAGCGGGAGCCGTTAGCCCTTTGTCAAATTGTAAACGAGTTTTTTCTTCTGCTGCAGCGACGGTCGCCCTAACGGACAATACCACCACGACCACACCAAGCCTCTATACCTTTACCCGTGCATTGAATAAATCAGCCGAATATCCCAACTCTCCAGGTTCAATAGCTTCTGACCAGCAATTACCCAATCGTGGCAAGGCATTGGATCCTGAATTGACTTTAAGAGCAGGCAATTTTTATACTTCTCTTCGCCGGACTGCTCGGTCGGCACGAATCCGAATTCCCGGAGGAGCGCCTTTTCCGCAAGCGGAAGGGTTGCACTCCAACTGAACAGTTCCAAGAATTGGCCTCGGTGAACTACTACTTGAAGCAATTGGGATTTGATGTCTAGACTTTCGGCCTCCCAATCCACCAACACGATTTTTCCACCAGACAAGTGCAAAGGATCAGCATGTAGTACTAGATAGCCCAGCAAACGAGCGCCTTTGCGGAAAAAAACAAACCGATAATCCCACATAGGGTTCTGAAATCGCCACTTGAAGTATTCCACGTCCCGGACTTGTCTGAGTCGTCCGTCGTAGTTTATGCGAGTGACTAGGTCGGCCATGGCTTCTGGTTGAGGGTGTTTCTCGACAGCGATTTGCTCTCCAGGCTTTAAGCAATCTAGTTTGAAGAATGGGCGATGTTCTTTTCTTGAATACAATAGTCTTGATTCTTTAAACCTCCATAACAATGGAGTTTTACCGAAAATCTCTCGAAGGTTTGTAATTGCAATAGCAGCAGGGCTCACGTTTTTAAGAACCAACGGGCCCATTGAGCCAACACTTTTCCACCCCATGGCCATCGAGGATAACATTGTCACAGGACCTGCGCTGAGGTTCAACGCATAGTCAAATCCCGTTTCGGACATGTAACTGAGCAACGCAGTCATGATCTCCCGGAACAGACCACCGTTCCGGTGCTCAGGATCGATCACTAGATCGTCCACATACAAAGCTAGAAAAGTCTGGCCGGCTTTTCCCATTTGCCACTTTGTGGCAAAGGCCCCACGCATGCCCACGACTTTTCCTTCACTTGTTGCAAGAAAAATGATGGGCTCTTTCAGATACGGGTTTCTTTCATACTTCCATTCCAGGTAAGCAACATTTAGCGAAAGATCCGAGCTCCAAGAATGGGTGTGGAGCTTCAGCACTTCTTCCTTTAACGAGGGGTTGTATTTAATGATCTCATATCGATTTGCCATAATAAACTGCTTTTCTGTCCTGAGTCAGCGTCGTCAGCTTATGCATCTTCGTGATGGTTTTTGACGAATTGCAGAATCCTCTCCACCGTGTCCCACTCGGTAGAAGGGTCCATGGAAGATGGGTTGAGGGGGACGTTTGTCTTACTCTCAATCCACATGGCCAGATGAAATAAAGATAAGGAGTCTAAGAGGCCAGACTGAATGAGAGAAGTCTCATCCGTCAGTTCCTGCTCTAATGCTGGAATATTCTCGCGAATTAATTGCAAGAGCTCAGCTCTCATGAGAGTTGCTCCATGTGACAGACAAGCACCTGTTCTTCAAACCGCGCCAGGATCAGCTCCAAAAACTACAGGCCGAAGGACCTGGCACTTGGCGGCAATCTCTCCCCGGTTGATCTTTCCGCGGGAGGTCCGAGGAATTTCATCTAATAAATACCAGCGAGCAGGAATTTGATGCTGGGCAAGATGTTGTTGTGTCCAGGCACGAACCTGTGTGAGAGCTTGTTTATCCACAGATTGCAGAACAAGGGCAATACCTACGTTTTCGCCCAGCAAAGCATCCTCGTAAGCAAATGTGCAGACGTCGAGCACGTTCTCAAGCTGTTCGACGACAGCGTCGATATCTCCCGGATACACCTTCATCCCTCCCTTGTTGATTTCCTCACGGACCCGTCCTCTCAGATAGAGGAATCCGCGATCATCTTTGAATCCGATATCGCCGGTGAAAAACCAACCTTGACAAACTGCCTTGGAGGTGAGTTCATCGTTGTCGAGATACCCTCGCATGAGAGCCGGCGTTTTGACCCACACATAGCCAGACTCACCTGTCTTTCGCTCTTCGGAATACAGAGAAAGACTCTCTGTATCTGAGGCGTCGAGAATTTTGATCAAGCCACCCCAGGCCTCGCCGATCATCCCGTCTTCTGGCGGCATTTCCGGAATAGTCATCCCGGCCAGCCAACTCGCCGTTTCGGTGATGCCGTAGGCATTACGCACGTCTTGGGCTCCTGTCCACTCTCGTATCCCTTCCCAGAGATGAGCAGAAAGAGGGGCAGAGCCACAAAAAACCCGCTGCAACTTCCGCGTTCGTGGTGGTCTAGCCACCTTCAGCGCCAATCGCCAGACTGCGGGAACGGAAGACATGAAAGTGATTCCATGGTTGTCCAACACCTCGCCAAGTTGAAGAGTGACGTCGTTTCTTGAAGGAGGAAGGATGAAGAGGTCCTGGCCCGAAAGCCAGGGAAAAAGACAGTTACAGATGAGTCCGTGCCCAAAATGAGTGGGAAGGAGGCAAAGCGTTCTCCTGAATGCGTCAATTCCAAGCGTATGATGAAGACTGACCCACCGCGCTTGCAAAGAGCGATGAGTATGCACTACTCCCTTCGGTGAACCGATCGTTCCGGAGGTGAAGAGAATAAGGGCGTCTTGATCGAGTGAAAAGCGCGGAACCTTTTCTTGAACATCACTGTTTGTGACGTGTCTATCAGTGATTTTCTCGATGGTCAGTATTTGGGTTCCCGTGGTTGAAAGCGCTCTAACAGTCGCATCTCCTGGAGAACGATCCCATATTGATAGCCGAGGCTTGGCCGCTCTGGCTAAGGTTTCTATCTCGAAGGCTGTAAGCCGAGGATCAATCGGGACAAAGCAAGCCCCGAGCCCCCAAACCGAAAGCAAATCGACGAAGAATTCAAGGGTATTTCCATAATGCACGAACACGCGATCAGATCGATTCACGCCTTGTTCAGCAAAAAACCTCATTCGCATGGCGCATTGCTCGAGAATTTGTCTTCGCTCCCATACGCGTCCAGAAAGAGGCTCAGCAATCTTCCCAAAAGTCAAATCAAAAAACATGACGCCTCCTGTGTTCTTCGGTAATCCAGGCCTGAGTCGAGATAGCAAGGCCGTCAAAATTTGGAGGAAGTAATGAAATTTTGTCTTTTATTCTAAATTAAACGAGGCCTCTTCCCAAACTCCCGCACACTCGGGGCAAAGATTCTCTATGGCGTCGCAGAGGTGATTGAGGGAGCAGAAGCCCTTCACCGGCTGTTTTTAGGCAGCCAAGTCGTGCAATACAGATAGCCGCAGCACGTTTTGAGGGGTTGAGGGTGGCGGGCCTCGATTAGTCTGCCGACGACAGACGGTAAAGAGGCTCCTGAGTGGTGGTCCTAGCCGCAGTTGTTGGGAAATTATGACGAAGGACACACTCCCCAAGAAGGAGGGCTTATGATCGGGCCAGGGGGAATATTTAGAGTTGAGAAGACTCTCGAAGCAGCAGGCACGAAACTGTTTGAGTCCCGCCCCGTGCGTCGCGTTGCTTACTCCCTGTGGCGCTGGCGGCGTCAGACACTCGAAGTGGCCAGCACCGTTATTGAAACATGCGATACTGATCGCAAGCCGCAGCGTATCGCTCCACAGAAAATCGACATCTCCATCCCCATCGAGGTCTTGCACGGAGAGGAGTTTTGGTTCGCTGGTCTTGGAAGTAAATTGGAGAATCGAGAATTCGCCGCTGTGACTCAAAACGACGGACAAGCTTTCCTGTAAGCCGTAGCGCTTGAGCTGGATATGATCTTGGATGCCGTCTCCATCAAGGTCGCCTGACAAGGCAACGATCCCGTGGGGCTTCGTTGGAGTAGAGAAAGCCGCCTCTCCCTCGGGTAATCTACATCCCAGCGCGAGGACAACGCAAAAAAGGAAGAGGAAGAGAAGGAGGCCTTTCTTGCATGGGCTTTCTAGCATTGCCCGGCACTATTACCACTTTTTTGGAGTTGTGCAATATAGAACTACAAAGTTTTTTGCGAATTCTAGGCTGCAAAAGTAATGGATTCGAGGCGACTTCAAGAAATTCAGATCGTTACAAAAATTCTTTGTTGATACAATGATGACAAATATTTTGTCATCGGGACTATTGAATAGGAAAAAGAAAATAATGCCACCTTTTTTGCAGACCAAGTGCGGGTTACGGACAAATCAGCTTGCGGCTGATGAGTCGTTCTTTCTGGCAAGGGTCAGACCTGTAAAGGCTTCTTTCTGTAAACAAGATTAGGAAGAGCTGATAGAAGACGCTTAGTGGGTTTGTTGTCCATTGCCTAACGAGATCTTTCTATCACTATCAGAAGGAACGGCGAAAATTTTGAAATTGTGTCCTTCGTAGACCATCTGAAACATCCCTGGATACGTGCGGAGCAGCCCAGCAAAACAGTCCTGCTCTCGAGGTAACCAATAGCTCCCAATTCGATCATGGACAATAATAAAATTCACTCCATATTTTTGGATTCCCTCCAGTAGAACCTGTGGATCACTCAAGGGTGGAAACCACACGACCTTCCGCTGAGAGTAGTGGTAGACTACATCGAGTTGGCGCGCCATGACGACAGCCGCACCAACAGTATTCGCGTGAATCCATTGCGCCGCCTCAATATCGGGATAAGCACTGTTGTGTGTTATATCAAAGGTCAGATTCTCGCGGCCAAGATCAAGTTGACGATCTATGCCGATCCCGACCAACATGGCGATCGTCGCGATGCCAAGGACACGCCATACCGCCCGTGACTGTCCCAGCGTTGCCACAAGCCGCTGCAAACGCTGCCGCCATACATCAAACATCCCCGGCAGCCGCCAGGTATTCATCCATACTATCCCTATTGCAACACCGATCCCGAAGGTCCAAGAAGCGATGGCGAGCACCGGCTGTAGGTGTCTTGATCCCCAAGCCCAGATACCGGCATCTATGTCCAAAAAAATCATGAGGGGCAAGATGCAGGCAGCAGTCACCCGCGGTGAGTAACGAAACAAAGTCAGAAGGGCTTCTCCTCCACGCCATAGGTAGAGGCAGGCAAGCGGTGTAACAGGCAAGAAGAATCTTATCTCAAAATTCCAAGGCCACAGTAAATACATTGCCTCTTGACTGAGGAAATACCATTCCAGTAGACCCCCTCCTGTCCGATACAGCGAGCAGCCTATCCCTATAAGAACTAAGACGAGGGGCGCGACAATCAGAGGTGAAGCCCAAGCTGGGGCAATATATTCCTTGGGTGTGAGCAGCCTTATTAGCGCTAATTCTCGATCCAGCAGATTTTGCGCTACCCGCGCAGGAATATCGCGCAGAGACGCCATCCCGAGTTCCGGATTATTCCCGTTTTTAACCCGCAGTTGGGAGAGATAGGATTGTGGGTAGCCACCTACTGGCCATTCCTGCACTTCTCGGGTCGTGCTCCAGTGCATCCAATACCCCTGTACTATGACTCCCAGAAATAAAAGCGGCAGGAATGTCCTCAATCGACGACGGACAGCAGCACGGTCGAAAAAGCAAGAGAGAAGCAGCCACGCGACAAGTCCGATCAGAAGGGCGATGCCGGAAGAACGAATGAGCTGGGAGCTGATCAAGGAAACCCCGCACAACAACCATAAAAGGGATCGAGTGAGAGAACGCTGCGCCGTTTCTATGCGCGTCACCAAGAGGAGCGTCAGCATACTTGTGAAAAAGTAGGGAACATCGGATATAACACTCCTCGTCGAGAACGCAAAAAAGAGCGGAGAAGAGTCTAGCAAAAGGCAGGCGACCGCGGCCACGGCGCGTCCCTGCTCTCGACGGAGGAGTTCGTAACTTACAAGAAAGCCTAATGTAGCACAGACCGCCATTGCCCGAACGAAGATGGAGTAACTACAGCCAACAGTAACACAAAGTGATGCTAAGAGCGCGGGAAAACCAGGTGGGAGGAGAGTCTCTCGCTTGAAATCAAATCCGTAGGCTCTCCCTTCAACAATCGACCGCATCAGTTCGAAGTAAGTGGTATCGCCTGTGAAAAAGTCGTTGCTGTGTAGGTAAAGACCGAACTGCAAAGCGCCGAACCCCACAAGGAGTAAATACACCATGAAGTCAACGACAGTGAATAAGTGCTGCGGGGTGGCGCCTCGACAAGTGCAGTCACCTTGCTCGTTCCGCACGAGGCGGAAGTTTTTGTGTATCAACATTGTTTTCTCCTCGATAAAAGACCCTCCTTGGTCGATCAGACTCCTGGTCGTTCGCAAATAAGCGAATAAAAATTACACCGAGGCGACTAAGGAATGTCGCTAGCGGAACAGTCTCCTCCTCACGCCAAGGCTATGCGAGGTGTTTCCTAGCTTGGGCTGTCATTAACCGTAGAGGAGAGGGCGTCGTGACTACTGGCCGCTGCAGCACCTGGTGAGGAACAGATTTTTTCTTTGGTTGTTTAGGGAAAAAGTTGTACTTGATAATATGATAGAGTGCTGCTGCACCATCCCGCCAAGTAATCTTTTTCCCGGCAGCGTAGTCCCGACCATGATAGGAAATCGGGACTTCATAGATACGGCAGCCCAAGCGAGCAACTTTAGCTGTGACCTCTGGCTCAAAGCCAAACCGGTCCGACTGGAGGGCGATGTTCTGAAGAAGATTCGTACGGAACACTTTGAAGCCGGTCTCCATGTCCGTCAGATTAATATTTGTCAACATATTACTGAGCAACGTGAGGAAGTAATTGGCGACCGAATGCCAAAAAAACAAAACACGATGAGAACCACCGAGAAAGCGAGAGCCATATACTGCATCAGCGTGTCCGAGCAAGAGTGGAGTCAACAACACGGGGTAATCCTGGGGACTATACTCCAAGTCCGCATCTTGTATGAGCACGACCTCGCCAGTGACGTATTGCAATGCCGTACGGATCGCCGCTCCCTTCCCAGCATTCTGCTCGTGGAGGAGGAGCATAATCCCGGTGTAGGAGGCCAACACTTCTCGCGTACCGTCAGTGGAACCGTCGTCGACCACGATGATTTCTTTGTCGAAGTCAGTAGCTTCTATCCGTTGGAGAATCTCACAGATCGTGTGGACTTCATTAAAAACAGGGATAACGATGGAAATTTTCATAACTGACATCCTCACTCGCTGATAGAGCTTCCTGTGTCCCTCCTCCCCTCTCCGCAACTCGCTCGGCATACAGCGGATCTGAGAGATTGCTCTTCACTTCAGCAATCTTCCATAATATTTCCGGCCGCATAATGTCTATGAGGAAAACTTCACGATCCTCAATACAGCCAAAAATCCGCAATCTTTGCCGTGACTGGGAAACAAAAATTTGTCTATTATATTGAATTAAGCGACTTTACTTCCAGGACTTCTATACACTCGGATCAAGTAGAGATTCCTGATGACGCCGCACCTGTAAGGGAGCAGAAGCCGCTCGCTGGCCGTTTTTGGGCAGCCAGTCGGACCATACACCAAGACGCGGCGCACCTTAACAGGCTGAGGTAGGTGGACCCCGGCTGGCAGGCTGGTTACAAACAGAGGCGGGAATCTGGAACTGGAGTTCTCGCGGCAGCTTCGTAGAAGTAGGAACGAAGGAGACAGATCTTTGAGAGGCGAGCTTATGATCAGGGGAGGACGAGTGTTCAAAGTTAAAAATACACTCGGAACAGCGAACACGAACCTGTTTGACTCCAGCCCCGTGCGTAGCGTTGGTTGCTACCTGCAGCGCTGGAGGAGTCAAACACTCAAATCGTCCGGAGCCATCATTAAGACAAATAAAACTGATAACGAGGCGAAGAGGATCACTCCACAGCAAATCGATATCCCCATCTCCATCGAGATCTTGCACGGAGAGGAGTTTTGATTCACTGGTTTTTGGAGCGAATTGCAAAACGGGAGATGCCCCGTTACGGCTCAAGACTAAGGATACCCGCTCCTGTAAGCCTTGACTCTCTCTCCGAATACAGTCTTGGATGTTGTCCCCATCGAGATCGACTGACAAGGAGGTAATCCCATGGGGATCTGCGGGGGTGGGAAAAGCCGCTCCTCCCTTGGGGGGACTACTCCCTAGCGCGGGGATGGCGCAAAAAAGGAGGAAGAAAAGGAAGAAGCCTTTCTTGCACGGCTGTTCTAGCATTGCACGGCACTATTACCATTTTTTTGGAGTTATGCAATATGACTTCATGAATTTTTTTAAAATCACAGACTGTGAAAACACCGCTTTGAGAAGACGGCGATAAAGTTTCAACCTCTACAAAATCACAAAGTGATGACACAGATCCTTCTCGTAGCTTCTTGTTAAATTGCTAAAAAAGTTTTTCTTCCGCGACGACAGCCGCCCCAGCGGCCCGCTCCCGAGCGAGCGTCCAGTGCGCCGTCACCATCGCCGCGACTCCAGCAATCAGGGCGGAAACCACGCCTTTCCACACAGCGAACGTCCACACCGATAAGCCGCTGCTGCCCACGCCCTTGAGGACAACAAGCACGATCACAGCCAAGCCAACGCTAGCTCCCACAAACCAAGCCGCGCGCCCGCTCCGCGCTGGCGAACGCGCTGACAGTGGCGCGTTGACCACGCCAAGCCGAATATCCACCCAGGCATGAGGGTGCGCAGAAATAGCCATAAAGCCACACAGCACGACCCGAGTGATAAAGCTATCAAGGCTCACCGCCGCCGCGGGCAGGATTCCATACCCACCATCTCCAGCGCGAGGAAACGTGGCCACGGCGAGCACGGCATTGATCAAGCCATTGCCCACGCCCCACGGAATGCCGTGCCGCCAGACCAGATAGGAGAAGAACGAATCTGACCACATGCGCTGTCGCGGGGTGCATTGCACTTCGCGGAGAAATGGCGCGCCGCTTGAGGCCAACGCCACGCCACTAGCCAGAGGAGCGCCGAGCAACGCCAGCATCAACACTATGCCAATGCGACCGATCCTCTCCGGAAAGGTCAGCCACAACACCACCGTGGCAAGCAACACGGCGGGCAGCCAATACAGTGCGAGCCGCTGTAACCCTAACTGCCAAGGATTCACGCTCTGCCCACTCTGCGGACTGGAAGTCGACGCTTCAGACGATAACGTAAAGGCTCCAGCGAGATGTTGTTGGAAAAACCCAATGAACGTGGCGGCAGGAGCAAACACACACACCGGGAAAAAGCCCACCAAAAAGAATCGCCAGGCGAGGCGGAACGGCAACACTCGCTCTCCTGGGATCTGCACCGCCACAATCGATCCAAGACCAAAGAGCAGCACAAACCACACGACGCCAATGATGACGGCGAACGTGGAGCGGAAGCGATGATAATCCGGAACAGGACGAGGAGAGTTCGTCGCCATGCGTCCCCCTATTCTTACAAGACGCTTACGCTGGAAAAATCGGCTCGCGGCTGATGATGCGCTCTTTCACGAGCGTTTCGATCTCCGTCGTCGGCAAACCGAGCACAGAGCCGAACACGTAAGCGTTGTGTTCCCCAAAGCACGGCGGCGGCAAACGTAACTCGGAGGCGCCGGGAGAGAAGCGTGGGATGAACCCGGGATAGAGATGTGTCCCGGCTTCAACTTTATCAACCGCGAGCATGAATTCCCGCGCGGCGAGCTGGGCGTCGCTCAAGACTTCTAATCCAGAAATCACTGCACCGGCAGCCACCCCAGCGTTTTGCAACCGTTCCATAGCCTCGTAGTGGTTGTGCTCTTTGGTCCACTCAGCGATGTGGCGGTCGAGTTCAGCCTCTCCCGCTTTTCTCCCACCCGCCGTGGCCCACTGTTCACTGCGAGTCCAGGGGGGATTGCCCAGCATCTGACAAAACTTTTCCCACTGCGCGTCAGACGCAATCGTAATCATGATCCATTCGTCATCGCCTTTACTCGGGTAACAACCGTGCGGAGCCATCGTCGGGTGGCGGTTGCCGCGCTGCCCCTGCACGACGCCATTGATCGTGTAATCCAGCAGGGCCTCGGCGTTCATAGGCAGCAAGCCTTCGACATGGGAAAGATCGATCGCCACCCCGGCGCCGCGTCGCTCTTTCTCGAACAGTCCCACCAGCGCCGCGAAGCACGCGTTCAATGCCGTGCCGGGATCGCCAATTGCGTTGCTCAACATTTGTGGCGGACCACCTTCATAGCCGCTCACACCGGTAATGCCGGCCATCGCCTCCGTCGTACAGCCGAACCCGACGTATTCGCTGTCTGGTCCGCTGCCGCCAAAAGCCGGCAAGGTCACCATCACCAGGTTGGGGTTCACCGCTGAGAGCGTTTGAAAGTCGATGCCCAGCTTGCGCAAACTCCGCAAAGGATAATTCGCAATCAGCACATCGCTCACACGCACGAGTTCACGGAACAGCTCACGCCCACGCGGATGCGTCAGCTCCAGCGCAATGCCGTATTTGTTACGATTGACGGTGTTGAACGTCGGCGATTGCTCATAGAGCTTTGGGCCATCCGCAGTCCCTTGTAGTCCGGCGCCGCGCCACCAATCCATGTGGGAGGGTGATTCTACTTTGATGACTTCCGCGCCAAAATCGGCCAGCAAGCAAGTGCTCAGCGGTCCGGCCCAGCCGTTCGTGAGATCAACAACTCGGAGTGGTTTTGACATACCTAAATCCCCTACTTTGGCATCCTTCGACACGCTCAGGACGACCGGAAGAATTAACAATCATGAGTAAAGACCGTTCGTGCTGAGCATGTCGAAGCACGACCTACTAGACATTTGCCCCAACAGTTAAACGATCCCTTCTTCCCGCAACTTCTCTACTTCGGCAACGCTGCATCTCAACTTTCCGCACAACACCGTCTCAGTGTGCTCCCCCAACAAGGGCGCACGCCGCAGCAGCCACGGCAACTTGCCATTCTCACGAAAGGGCGGACCAGGAATCTTCACCGTTCCGCCTTCGGGGTGCTCAACTTCGACAAACGCCTGTCGCTCTTTGAGATGCGGCCAGTTGACCACTTCAGCGGGCGAAGGAATCGGCGACGTCGGAATGCCGCGCTTTTGCGCCAAGTGGAACACGTCCCATTTTCCACGCGTCTTTAGCCAGGGCTCCAAGACAGCATGGAGTTCTTTTGCGTGCGCCCCAATGTTCGTCAAGGTATTGAAGCGGGGTTCGGCAGCCAAATCTGGACGGCCAGCCAGTTCCAGCAAATAGTGAATATGCTGCGGCAAGCCGGCATGAAAGCCGACGTAGCCATCCGCGCACGGCAACGTCACCAGATTTGGGTAGCCGAGATGAAACTGACGCCCAGACCGCTTGCGCAGGAACCCAGCGTAGGAGAACGCCACGAAGTCGTACAACGTGGTGGCGACTAACGCTTCCTGGATCGAGACTTCCACACTGCGGCTTTCGTCCGTCTCCTTACTCTGGCGCACGGCCTGGAGCGCGCCGATCGCGGCATAGAGCCCAGCCATATATTGCCCGAACGCCCCGCCCGGTTGCACGGGTGGACGATCGACTTCACCCATCGGATAGGTCCACACGCCCAGCGCATAAGCCACGCCGTCCGTCATCTGGTAATCGCGATATGGACCGGATGAGCCGAAGTTCGTGAGTGAAACCGTCACCAAGCGAGGATTGGCCTTCTCTAAATCTTCTCGGGACAGCCCCAAGCGGTCCATCACACCAGGGCGAAAATTTTCCACCAGCACGTCCGCTTGTTGTATAAGCTGGAGTGCGATCGCACGTCCACGCTCATGTTTGAGATTGAGCGTGACACCCTGCTTATTGGTATTGAGAAAACAGAACAGGCCGCTGCGCTCCACACCCGGCTGATTGGCGAAGAAGGGCGGCAATGTGCGCGCGCCGTCACCGGTTGTTGGCTTTTCTACTTTGATGACTTCCGCGCCATAATCAGCGAGGAGTTTTGTACAATAGGGACCGGCGATGTAATGCGTGAGGTCCAGGACTCGGATACTGCTGAGTGCATGTTGCATAATGAGATGTTTGCTCCCTCTCACGACACAGAAAACGAGAGGGAGTATCCGCTATTTTCCCAGCTCCTGTCAAGTCGAAGTGGACACGATGCTCGGGCGTGGTATTATTATCTTATGGTTTGGCGAACCACCTTGGGCAAGATTGTCTTTTGGGCGTTCGTGTGTTTGCTGACGGCGCGCCCGGCCTTCGCTTGCCTCACTGTTCCCACAATGGCTCCACAGATGGCGCATGCATGCTGTCAACATTCATGTCAGCACGAACACAGTGCGCGCGATATGGAGCACTGTTGCACCCAGCAACACGGCGCCACGCTCTACGGCGCGCTGCCCCTCGCTACGCAAGGAAATCAGCCGAACCAGCTCACAGGCGTTCTTTTCATGCACATGCTGAGCATGCAGTTTCCACGTCGGGAAACTCATAGGGCTCCATGCCAGCAACTCCAAGCTCCAACGCGCAACGCCCCGCCTGACCTCTACGTTCGTCATCAGACGTTTTTGCTCTGATCCCCGTTCTTCCTTGTCGTTTCCTTTTGCTGAAGACGCTCACTGACAGGTTCTTCTTGCTCAGTGACGCACGTTTTTGACCTCATATAACGCACCACGACTGCGGAGGAACATCATGTCCGTCTGCAAAAAAACGACGCTGTGGATAACTGTGTGGCTGTTGGTCGCCGCCGGCAGTCCAGTCAGAGTCAGCGCGCAAGAACCCGTTTCAGCTTCATTCTTCTCCTCGGACCAACCTCTCCATTTAGAAGAGGTCATCCGCTATGCACGCGATCATCATCCCAACCTCCAGGCTGTACGAGAGCGACAACACGCATTGCGACAAAGGTCGGCACAAGCTGGAGCGTACGAGGACCCCACGATCTCGTGGGAAAGTTGGAATACACCCGACAGTCTCCGGTTTGATCACGCCGATAACAACATCTTCCGCATTACGCAAAAGTTGCCCTTTCCCGGCAAGCTTCGTTTGAAGAACGCGATTGCAACCGCCGACGCGCATCGCCAGGATGCGGAAGGGCAAGCCCTCGCCCTCGATATCGCCGCCCAGGTCAAAAAGGCTTACTACGACCTGTGGCAAGGACAACAAAATCTTCAGGTTTATGCTCGCGAGAAAGACCTCGTAGGGCAAGCAGCAGACTTGGTCGTGCAGAAGTATGCGGTCGGACGAGCCTCCCAAGCCGAAGTTCTGCGCGCCCAGCTTGAACAGACGAAACTCAACACTCGCCTCACCGCTGAAACAATTCAACTCAGTGAACGTCAAGCGCGACTCAACCTGCTCCTCGACCGCCCGCTGGACGCCCCGCTTGGCGCACCACAGGCTCCGCCAGCGCAGCTATTTTCGTTGCCATCCCTGTCGGACCTCGAAGCCGTCCAAGTCAACAATCGACCAGAGTTGAAAGCCCAAGCCACGACCGTAGAGCAAGCCGGGCTTACCCTAACGTTGGCTCAGACCGCTTACTATCCCGATTTCGAGATTGCCCTAGGGCGGTTTGTGAATTTCGGACGAAGAGATGGATTTGGCATCACCCTCTCCGCCACCGTTCCGTTCGCCTTTCGTCAGAAATACGAGGCGGCAGTCGCCGAGGCGACCGCGAACCTCCAGGCAACTCAATATGAGCTGCACCAGCAACACAACGTTTTCCGCTTTGAACTCAAGCAGGCATTGGTGGCGGTGGAACGAGCGCATACGGAATTATTGGCGTTGCTCTCCACTCATATTCCTCAAGCAGAGCAAGCGGTGTCCGCGGCGCTTGTCGGGTATCAAAGCGGGACAACCGATTTTCTTTCATTAATCGAGAGCCTGCGCCTGACAGAAGCCGCCCACCTTGAACACCTCGCGGCGGCAGTCAATTTCGAGAAAGCCTGGGCCGATCTCGAACGAGCAGTCGGACAAACGTTATCACGAGGGGAACACTAATGCGCAAGTTTTTTTCTCGATGCTTCGACAGGGCGCACTCCAGCGTCTTTGTGGGGGTCGTTCTCATGGCCTCCTTTCTTCTCACGCAGAGCAGTTTTGCCCAAGAGCAAGCTGCGCCACGCGCCCCAGTGCAACTGGCGCCAGCCCAGCGTCAACTCCTCGGCGTCACTTCTACTCCCGTTATCCAAACGCGAGTGCAAAAAACTATCCGCACGGTCGGGCGTATTGATTTTGATGAACGACGACTGACAGACGTCACATTCAAGGTTGGCGGCTGGATACAAGAACTCTTTGTTGACGCCACTGGAAAGCCGGTTCGCAAAGGCGACCCGTTGTTCACTTTGTATAGTCCAGAATTGGTCACGGCTCAGCAAGAATATCTTTTGGCTCTGCGGACAAGAACACGTTTGGCGACAACTACCCTTCCCGATGCACTCGCCGGAGCCCAGGCGTTAGTCGATGCGGCCCGCCAGCGCCTGTTGCTGTGGAGCCTCAGCCCGCGACAGATGACGGAGCTAGAAGAGCGTGGGGCTCCCACTACGATGCTCACGCTGCATTCACCCTTCAGCGGCATTGTGATCGAGAAAGCGGTACAGAAAGGCATGCGCGTCGAGCCAGGCATGCGCTTGTATCGCCTGGCGGATCTCTCCCAGGTGTGGCTCTCCACCGATCTCCATGAACCGGACATTGCGCTGCTCCGAGAAGGACTCCCTGTCTCAATGACATTGACCGCATACCCTGGCGAGACGTTCACGGGAAAAGTTGATTATGTCTACCCGTATCTCGATCCGCAAACACACACCAACACGGCGCGCTTTGCCTTCGCCAACGCCGCCAATAAGCTCAAGCCTGGCCTGTCAGCCAACGGAGAACTTCGAGTTGATATGGGTCTCGTGCTGATAGTGCCTGAAAACGCCGTCCTACAAACCGGACAGCGGAATATGGTCTTCGTCGAAAAAAGCACGGGAGCATTTCTTCCACGTGAAGTCACGCTCGGCGCGAGAGTCGGCGATCAGCTCATCGTGCAAAACGGATTATCTGCTGGGGATCGTGTGGCGACCAACAGCGCGTTTCTGCTCGATTCCGAAAGCAAGTTGCAATCCGCCGCCAGCATGATGTCCATGATGGGCGCCATCGGCATGGGCGACTGGAAGATGGAGAGTGCGCGACCGATGGAGATGAGCACGCAAGCCCCGCCTGCGAAGTCCATCGAGAAAAAAGTTGGGGCGCTGACTGTCACGGTCTCCACCGCAGCGGAGTCGGCCAAACCTGGCGACAACACTCTACGGGTGCAAGTGACAGCCAGCGTTAACAAACCGGTCCCCGATGCGGTTGTCAACCTTGAATACACGATGGATATGCCGGGGATGGTCATCGAAAAAGCCCGGGCAAAGCCCGTCGGCAATGGCGTTTATGAAGCACCCGTACGTTTCGCAATGGTCGGTCCTTGGGGCGTGACCGTCAGCATCCAACGACCTGGGCAGGCGGAAGTGCGGGAGCGATTTACCCTTCAAGTCAGCGAATAACGTAGCGAACGAGCCATGATAAACAACCTCATCGACTTCAGCGCTCGAAATCGTTTTCTTGTCATTCTTCTCACGCTCTTCGCCGCAGCCTGGGGCGCACGGGCCATGCTCCAGGTTCCGCTTGACGCCATTCCGGACCTGTCCGATCCCCAAGTTATCATCTATACGGAATGGCCGGGGCGCAGCCCGCAGCTCGTCGAGGATCAAGTCACCTACCCAATCGTCTCCTCGTTACTGGCGGCTCCGCGAGTCAAAGCCGTGCGGGGCCAATCGATGTTTGGCGATTCGTTTGTCTACATCGTGTTTGTTGACGGCACGGACCTCTATTGGGCGCGCAGCCGCGTGCTGGAATATCTCCAAGGCCTCACCGGCAAATTACCCGAAGGAGCAACCCCAACCTTAGGTCCGGATGCGACGGGCGTGGGCTGGGTGTATCAGTACGCCTTAGTAGATGAAAGCGGTCAACATACGCTAGCGGATCTCCGTTCGCTTCAGGACTGGTCCTTACGGTATTGGCTGCAAAGCGTGCCTGGCGTCGCCGAAGTGGCGAGTATCGGAGGGTTTGTTAAACAGTATCAAGTGCAGGTTGATCCCAACAAGCTGCTCAACTACCGCATCCCGTTGCCAACCGTCATCGCAGCCATTCGTGCGAGTAATAACGACGTGGGCGGACGCACCATTGAGATGGCCGGGACCGAACAAGTGATTCGCGGATTCGGGTACATTCGCTCGCTTACCGATATCGAGACGATTCCCCTCGCGACCAATGGCAATGGCGTTCCTATTCTCATCCGCGACGTCGCAACCGTCACGATCGGGCCAGACCTGCGGCGCGGCATTGCCGCTCTTGGCGATAAAGGAGAAGCCGTTGGCGGCATCGTGGTTATGCGTTATGGCGAGAACGCACTGGCAGTGATTAACGCAGTCAAAGCAAAGCTCCAAGAAATCCAACCTTCACTTCCTCCGGGTGTTAGAATTGTGACGACCTATGACCGTTCTCAGCTGATCATTCGCGCCATTGCGAACCTTCGCCAAACGATTGGCGAAGAACTGCTGATGGTTAGCGCCGTGATCCTGCTTTTCCTCTGGCATCTTCCCAGCGCAATCATTCCCATCTTCACCATTCCTCTTGCTATTGTCATTTCGTTTATTCCTATGCACTTGCTGCAGGTTCCCGCCACTATCATGTCATTGGGCGGCGTTGCCATAGCCATTGGCGCCATGGTGGACGCCGCGATTGTGGTCGTTGAGCAAACGCATAAGAAACTCGAACACTGGCAAGCTGCGGGTGGAAAAGCAGACTATCGTGCAGTGATTCTCGCAGCAGTGAAAGAAGTCGGTGGGCCAAGCTTCTTTGCCCTCTTGGTCATTGCCGCGGCGTTTCTCCCGGTCTTTGCCCTTGAAGCCCAAGAAGGACGATTGTTCAAACCACTTGCGTTCACCAAAAATTTTTCCATGCTCGTCGCCGCGCTACTCGCGATCACGCTCGATCCCGCCCTCCGTCTGCTGTTTCTGCGGCTCGACCCGTTCGTTTTTCGTCCGCGTTGGCTCTCCGCTCTCGCGAACGTGAGCTTCATCGGTAAGATTCACCATGAGGAGCAGCACCCCCTCAGTCGACTGTTGATCGCCCTGTATCAGCCCCTCGTGCGGGGCGTCCTGCGTGTCCCGACCCTGACTCTGATCGCCTCGCTTGCCATTGTTCTTGGCACGATTCCCATTTTCCAACGTCTAGGCTCAGAGTTCATGCCGCCGCTGCGCGAAGGCGTCATCCTGCACATGCCCACCGCTTTACCCGGAATTTCGCCGACGGAAGCGAGCCGGGTATTGCGCATCGAGACTGCGGCCCTGAAACAATTCCCCGAAGTGGACACGGTCTTCGGCAAAATCGGGCGCGCACAGAGCGCCACCGACCCGGCCCCGCTGAACATGGTGGAAACCGTGATAACCCTGAAGCCGGAGGAAGCCTGGCGTCCAGGGATGACGTGGGAGGGTTTGCTTGCGGAAATGGACCGCACGGTGCGCCTGCCGGGCATGCCCAACATCTGGTGGATGCCCATTCAAACGCGCACGGAGATGTTGACGACGGGCGTGCGCAGCGTGTTGGGCGTTAAAATCCTCGGACCGGAGCTTCAAGGTATTGAACAGCTCGGCCAACAAATCGAAGCCGCGCTCGCGCCCTTGCAAGGCGTCCGCAGCGCTTACTACGATCGCTTGAGCGGAGGTTCATATCTCGATTTTCACATCAAGCGGGAAGAGGCCGCTCGGTACGGTCTCCTTGTGAGTGATATTGAAGACGCCATCGAAACAGCCATCGGCGGCAAGAACATTACGCAAACCATTGAAGGACGAGAACGATACCCAGTTAACGTGCGTTATGCACGGGAACTTCGTGACGATGTAGAAAAACTTAAACGCGTCGTTGTCACGACCACGGCAGGGATCTCGGTCCCGCTTGCACAGCTCACGGAGATTCGTTTCTCGCAAGGGCCGCCGATGCTTCGCACCGAAGCTGGACAGTTAGCTGGTGTCGTCTTCGTCGACATCGTAGGACGCGACTTGGGCGGTTTTGTCGCGGAGGCGAAACGGACAGTGGCCGAGCACGTCGTTCTTCCGTTTGGGTACACCTTGCTCTGGACGGGGCAGTTTGAGTATCAGTTGCGCGCCCAAGCAACGTTGCGGATCGTCGTGCCCTTTACCTTGGCGCTGATCTTCCTGCTTTTGTACCTCAATACGCAGTCTGTCGCGAAGACTTGCATCATTCTGCTGGCCGTCCCCTTCTCCGCCGTCGGAGCCATCTGGCTACTCTACGCTTTGGGCTACAATATGAGCGTTGCAGTGTGGATTGGCTTGATCGCACTGCTCGGGGTTGATGCGGAGACCGGCATGTTCATGCTGTTGTATCTTGATCTCGCCTATCAAGAACGACGCGCACAAGGACTCGTCACAAACTGGGATGGCCTCAAGCAAACGGTCGTCATCGGCGCCGCACAACGCCTCCGCCCTAAGGTGATGACAGTTACCGTCATGCTGCTGGGGCTCGCGCCGATCATGTGGAGTCACGGCGTCGGGTCCGATGTCATGAAACGGATCGCCGCCCCGATGGTCGGCGGAATTTGCACGTCGTTTCTTTTAGAGTTGGCCGTGTATCCAGCCATTTTTGCGCTGTGGAAATGGAAGACGGAGGTGCAGCCGAGTAGCGCTTCATAGCAGCGCCAGAAATGCGGGGGGTGTCATTCTGAGCCGAAACGCAATAAAGGCGAAGAATCTCGTCTTGGTCCTGCCACCATGAGATTCTTCGTCGCTACGCTCCTCAGAATGACAGCCCTCAGAATCATCCGGATAGATTACAAGAAACGCACGTGGCGTTACTTCTTCTCATCGAGCACGGCAATAGCGTCGATCTCGATCAACGCCTCGGGGCGCAACAACTCTTTGACCACAATCCCAGTCGCGGCGGGAAAGCCGTTCTTAAAATATTCGCGACGCACGTCCGCCGTGCCTCGGTAGCCCTCGGTCGTGGTGATGTAATCGACCGTTTTAACAATGTCGTCAAAGCTGGCCCCGGCGGCATCGAGGAGTTCTTTGATCTTCTCAAAGCAGCGTCGGGTTTGCGCAACGATGTCTCCCTTCCCAACGATATTCCCCTTCTCATCCGTCGCAGTCAGTCCGGAAATGAACAGCAAGTTTCCTTTCCTCACTGCGGGCGAGAAGGTGTAACGCGGAGTAGAGCCCCACGGATCGATGACTTCGAGTTTCGGCATATTTCTGTCCTCTTCGCGCCAATAGAAGGCGCGCTTTAAGATTGATTTGGCGTTCTTACCTTCGAGACACCGATCATGCTGTCTCGCGTCACTAAGCTGGCAAGCTCTTCTTCGCTCATCCCCTCCGCGCCAGCCGGACGGGCCGGAATGACCAAATAGCGCAGGTCCGCCGTGCTGTCGTACACGCGCACCTCGACCTCAGGCGGCAGCTCTAGGCCGAACTCTTTGAGCACGCCACGTGGGTCTTTCACGACACGAGAACGATATTTGAGGCTCTTATACCAATCTGGCGGGAGCCCCAGGATGGCGCGGGGATAACAAGAACACAGGGTGCAGACCACAACATTGTGCAACGTGTCGGTGTTCTCTACGGCGTCAATCTTGATTAACGAACCGGTATCGACGCCCATCTCCGCGACGGCGGCTTTGGTATCCGCAAGGAGCCGAGCTTTGAAAGCCGGATCGGTCCACGCACGAGCCACGATCTTGGCTCCCATAGCCGGGGTGCGGGAATCCATCTCTTCAACCGCGCGGCGCACCTCATCAGCGGTCACGACGCCCTTTTCGATGAGCAGCGCCTGAATCGCCTGTACGCGTTTCTCGTAATAGGTCAGTTCTTCTCTTTCGGTGATAGGGGCGTGGGCTTCTGTTTGCTCACCATGAACATGCTCGTGATGATCAGGCATAAACCTTCTCCTCAGTTTCCTATTAACTCTAACCAGTGCTCATAAATATCGATGAATAATGTATCGTGCGGAGCGGCGGCGTAGCTGCCCCACACTTCTTGCTGATCGAATCGCACGAGATAGAGCGGTTGTTTCGGCAACCCATCTCCGCCATGCGCCAGCGTCTCGGGATTGCGAAAAGCGCCATGCACTCCAGCAATGGCTCCAATCTTTCCTTGAATATACGCCGGCGTGCGAAAGTGATGCGGTGGAAACCCCTTCCGCACACGGACTTTGTCGCCAGGTTTGAATCGTGTCTTCATAATCAATATCGCCTCAGGACTCAAGCCTCTGGGCTTGTTGTTCCTCCGCCTTCCGGTCAATTTCTTCTTTCGTGAGCACTCCCTTCTCGATTAGGAGCGCCTCTATCGACGAAATCCACCGCTCGTAGTAGCTCATCTTCTCGTACGCATCCGGTGGGAGACTCTCAATCCCTCGGCGGAGCTCATCGACACGAACGAGTTGTCTCTTTGGACTAGAGAGCAACACTAACAATGCGTCGGTGCGCTTCTCCCACATCGACAAGTCATGTTCGGTTTTATTGATCGGGCCAGCATTGGGCCAGCCGCCTCGATCGTGCACCCCTGGCATGTGACGTTCCTCCTTATCTCGGATGCCGTCGTTGCATCACTAACGCAACTTCGGCGCGACCGTTTCCGCGAACCGTTGCAGCATCTCCTTATCCTGCGTATAGGGAAACATGACAATAAAATAATCAAACCCCAACTCTTGGTAACCGCGCAATGTCTCCGCCACCTGCTCCGCCGTACCAATCGTACCGGAGGCGCGAGCAATATTAAAAATGCGCCCGACCCCCAGCGCCGCCGCCGTCTCCGCCTCGCGTCTCTTCATCTCGGTTTCGTTCTCGGCGATACACGTTACGATGAACAACGACTTTTCTATCTTAGTGAAATCACGCTTGAGATCATCGCAATGACGTTGCAGCACTTCAAGTTTCTGTTTCACCACTGGGAGTTGATAACCGAAGATCATGTTCCAGCCGTCGGCATACTGCGCCACCATGCGCAGCAGTTTCTTCTCGCCCGCGCCGCCCAGCCACATTTTGAGCGGCTGCTGCACCGGCTTCGGAGCGCAGACCGCATCCTCTAATCGATAGTGCTCACCAGAAAACGACGCACGCTCTTGCGTCCACAGCGAACGAATCACCTGTACCGCTTCTTCCAATTGCGCGAGCCGAGTAGGAACGGGCGGAAAGGGAATCCCGTAGGCCTTGTACTCAATATCCTTCCAGCCCGCGCCGAGACCAAATTCGAGACGTCCGTTGCTGATGTGGTCCACACAGGCGGCAGTCTTTGCCAGCACGGATGGCAACCGATACGAATTACAAGTGACCAACGTGCCGAGACGCAGCTTCGTCGTCACTGTCGCCAGGGCCGGGAGTAACGCCCAAGCATCTAGGCAATTGCGTCGTTCGGACTTTGCATCCCACAAAAGGTGATCCGACGCCCACAGCGCTGTGAACCCCACCCGCTCGGCCTCTCTCGCCAGGTCCGCGATTTCAGCAAAGGTGAAACCAAATTGTGGTTCGATCTGGATACCGAAACGTGTCATGTCTGATCGTGTCCTTTCTGTACCGCTTGTTACGATGACCGTGAACAGGCGTCTCGTGGATCATTTACCAGATCTTTAACGCTTCAGGAACAAGAGCGGGAAATCCTGCGCCGCCCTGTGTCATAACGCGGCGCAAGAAGAGCTTCACAAGTCGTGAGGTTACTTGCGGAAGGATAGATTACGCGAGAAAAACCCGACCATCTTGTCCATCTTGGAGGGTGAAGGGGGTGGAAGCTGATCTTCAGAACAGACCCGATTCCGCCCTTGTTCTTTCGCAAGGTAGAGAGCTTGGTCAGCTCGTTCGAGCACGGTTTCAACCGTATCGCCCATATGAACCCCCGCCACCCCAACGCTCAGTGACACTTGCAGCTTCTGAGTTTCATAGGCAAAAGATGTTCCCTCGATGAGCAAACGCAGACGTTCCGCCACGACAACGGCGCCAGAGAGCGGGGTGTCTGGCAAAACAATCGCAAATTCATCGCCGCCGAAACGAGCAAAAAAGTCTGGCGCCCGCAGAGCAGGTTTGACTCGCGCGGCTAAGGTTTGCAGGGCCCAATCACCAGCTTGATGGCCATAGGTGTCATTGATCGACTTGAAACGATCCATATCAAAGATAATTAAGGAAACCGGATGCTGATAGCGTTCAAAACGAGCGATTTCTTGTCCTAGCTTTTCACTAAAAGCAAGGCGATTATACACGCCGGTAAGCAGCACATCCTGATAAACACGATTCGTCATGCTAGAGAGTTGCTGATTAGCGTCGTGCAATTGCCGCTCAAGCGTATGGACTTTATCGGTAAACGCAGCCGACAGCGCGGCGTCCGCCTCACGTTTCACTTGGATTGCCGCGCGCATCCGCTCCGTACGGGAAGAAACAGCAGTACGCACGGCGTTCAGATCTTTCAGGTGCGCGATTTCATCGATGCTCGCTACTTGGCCTTCCAAGCGCTCGGCGAATTTGGCGTTGTCGCTCATCGTCTCCTGGTGGTTCTCCAACAAACCATTGAGCACGCTCTTCTCGATCTCAGCCAGTTTGGCGATCAACTCTTTGAGAACGTCTTCAAGACGAGTGCGTTCCGTATCATTGAGGTTGCGATAATAAACAAGCACCTCGGTCAATTGCTTCTGCACCTGCGGCAAGCGCTGGAAAAGTCCGCCTTCCGTGAGCGTTGTCTTGATCGCAGTGATCTTCTCCTGTAATCCACGTTGGTCTTTGAGGTGCACTTGATCAAGCAGCGCGCTCAGAACCGTGCGAATTTTTCCCTCCACTTCTCCTTCCTGCAGCCCGATCGACACTGGCTTCGACGAAGACACAGGGGACACAACCGGACGCGATGGCTCCGGCTTTGCCGGAGCGCCTACCGCTTGAGGTCGAGGCGGTGTTGGCGCCGCCTGCACCCGCGGAGGAACACTGGACACAGGAGGAGAAAAGGGCTCCTTGTTGGCGGATGTGCTCGCTCGATTCATCGGAGCTTGCGAGGTTGTTTGAGCATTCGTGTCCACTCTTTTTACCGGAGAGACGAGCGGCAGGGGAGGAGTCTGGGTGCGCCGCGGAGCAGTTTGATCTCGCGCTTCACTTTGCCGCTCTCTTTCAAGAGATGGGCGAGAGAAACCAGAAGGCTTTTCAAATGCTTGCTGAGAATGGGGCTCCGCAGCCCCGGGCTGCTCCCGCGAGCCCTGCGGTTCTTTTCGTTCGGAGGTTGACCATGATTCTCTCAGGGCGGCAAGGGACGAAGGTGGGACTTCTTGAGTGATCTGTTCCTTAATATTGTCAACCGAGGTTTTTACCACATCGGGTTGGGCGCTTTGCCGAATCTCGCGCCCGAGCTGGTCGAGCAAGGCTTGCGTGTCTGGCTTCACCGTGGACCGGGCAAGCGCCATAAGGAGACCAATCGCTTGTTTCAGCGCGTCTTCCTTCTCCTGAAATTCTTGTTCCGCGCCGTCTAGGTGACGAAAAAGTTTTTTCACCTGAGCACGGAGACGCTCCTCTTCACTCGGACGTTCCTCTTCGCTCACGTGATCGTGCATTTCCGTATCGTTTCTCGCCGAGCCAGAGGCAGACATACCTAAAACCCTCCATTGTTTATCCTTGCCTTCGTCCTTGGCAAATATCGGCAAATGAAGGGGGAAGTGTAGGAGAAACACCTAGCCAGCGAAGCAACAACGGAGTCTAGCGCGGAAGGACAATGCCCTTCTCGTTCAGCAATTTTTCCAGCGCGGCGAGCCATGATTCATAATAGGAAGGAAACGCCGAGGCCGACGCCTGCGACCCCGCCGCACGCTCGGCTGCGGCAATTTCAGCGATAAGGTGATCGCGAAACTCATCCCATTGAAACAAGCCCTGCTCGCAAAGGGCAACAGCCATCGCAAATGCTTTCCGCTCCCACAGGTCGTGAAAAATGAGTTCCCCGCTCCTTCGGGGTAACGAGGTCACGCCTGGCATCTCGGCAATTTCGGGTTTCGCTTGCCGGTCCATACGAGATTACTTCCTGGCTTCGACGCGCGCCACACCGATCATCGTGTCGCGCTGCACGAGTCGTGCTAATTCTTCTTCGCTCATCTGTTCCGTGCCGGTAGGGCGCTCAGGCAACACCATGTAGCGAATCTCCGCGCTGCTGTCCCACACGCGCACTTCAGTTGACTCCGGTAAATCCACGCCGAACTCGCGGAGGACGCCCCGGGGATCAATCACCACTCGTGAGCGATACGGCGCGCTCTTGTACCAGGTGGGCGGCAGCCCCAGCACGGGCCAAGGATAACAAGAGCATAACGTGCACACCACCACGTTATGCACCTGCGGGGTATTCTCCACCACCACCATGTGCTCGCCTTGCAGACCGCTGATGCCTAGCTCATCGATTGCCGACGTGGCGTTCGCAAGCAGTCGCTGCTTGTAGGCCGGATCGGTCCACGCTTTCGCCACCACCCGAGCCCCGTTCATGGGACCGATATCATTCTCATACGTAGCGGCAAGTTTTTCCAACGTCGGCGTCGCCACCAATCCTTTCGCCACCAGTAGAGCTTCTAACTTCCTGACCCGTTCTTCCAACATTTGGGTTTGCTCGGCTGAGAGGTGTTTCTCCAAACGGGGATCAGGCGGGACGGTGTGACGGCTATGGTCGTGATCGTGTGCGGTGCTCATACTCTCTCCAAATAATCTTCCCATAGGTCAATATACAAACGATCTTTCCCTGAGGTGCTTGGGCCCCACAGTTCCGTCGCGTCAAAGCGCACGCAGTATAGAGGCTGCGGCTGCTCGCCGCCGCCGTGCGCGTTGCTATCCGGGTACACAAACGTGCCGTGGACACGATCAATCACTCCGGCTTTACCCCGCACATAACGAGGCAAGCGCGTGTGGCCGGCGGAGTTCAGATTTTTCGCTTTCACACGGTCACCAGGTTGGAATTGAGGGGCGAGTCGACCGGTGGTCCGGTCACTTGGACCACCACGCTTTACGATGCGGGGCACAGCTTCCGGGGGAAAAGGAGGTTTCGCCGGAATGGCTTTCCCTGTTGCTACTCCAGTTGTAAGTTCCACAGACGTGACGATGCCTTTTTCCACACTGAGCGCCTCCCAGGAGGTGAGCCAATGCTCATAATAGGAAGAAGATAAATAGTAGACAGGGTCCATCCGTTCGATGCCATGACGGAACTCATCTAAATTGGCAATACTGCCTAAAGCCAGTATGGTCATACCAAACATGCGCCGCTCCCACGGGGTGTGAAAGACAGGTTCATTCACTTCTCGCACGATAGGGCCAAAGCAAGTCATGCCGCCCATGTCATGGACACCATTCATAATTCACATCCTTTTTTGGCGCATCACTCTTGAAAGACGAGATGTCCGGCAGCCTCTTGCTGTTGAATTTTCACCTCCAGCTCAGGAGAAAGAACAATTTTCCTCGCTTGCGGAAATTTTTCTCGATCCAGAGTCGGACGCAAAAAGTATTGCTCGGGAGTGAGCACTTCCGATTGACTCTTCAGCGGGGCGAAGAACCATACTCGCGGCAGGACCCCAGGGTTAAAGAAGATGGCTTGGTCCTGCGCCGACCACTGCCGCGTTTCGTGCGCGTCGTGGACGCTGTAACGCATGTAATCGAGCGTGACATCCCAATAGTGATTGAAAAGAATGCCGTAGCCTTTGTCGCCCATTGCGGGATTATGCAATTTGGCGATGCGCGTCTCAATAAAGATCAGATTGTTGTCTTTGTCATACTGTTCGATACGCAGCGGGTAGAAATAGTGTTGATCGAGCCAGTAAATAATCCGTGGCGCATAATAATGCGGCAGCCATTCTTCCCGCACCCGTGCTTCGACAACCCAACAGTCGACGCCGCCATCGGGAGTATAGAAAGGATAGGCGTCGCCCATCATGCGGATCTGCGCGGTCGGCGTTTCGTGCAAAGTTCCATCAGCATCGGCCAGCATCACCGTCGGTCGCGTGTTGGGAAAGCGCACGGTATGGAAGAGTGTGTCCACGCCCAACAAGTTCCAGGAAAACTCCCACGGGTCGCGACCAAAAATGTCGTCGAAGCTCTCCGCGCCCTGCGCCAGTTTGTCGCCACGTCGCGGCTGGGGCTGATGTCGCACCCGCCGCAACGCCGGAGAATAGACATACATGTCCCACCGGGTCGCCGCATCACCTCCAGCGCGATACTGCATCAGCACCATCTGATTGCCCAGATCTTCCGGAGGAAAAATGTTCTGCCCGGTAATCTTCCGTGTGAGATCACCGGGGCGCGTGTCGTACAGCTCGCCTGCCAGGCCGAAATGTCCGCTCGCATTCGGTACGTAAAAAATCGGGCTGTACATCTTGCTGGTGCGCAAATACCCCTCGGCAGTAAGCGCGCCAGTCACGTCAACAAGATTGCAGGACCAACGCGGCGAGTGGCTAAACTCCATCGCGCGATAGCCCATCTCCTCGGCTGTATAGGGCGGCGTAAATGGATAATGCTCGGCGGGAAGATTTGGAAAGTGCGGATCACGGGGCGTTTCCGTGCGTGGATCAAACAGGGCGCGTTCCGCTTCCGTAAGTTCATTCACAACGCGCCAAGTTTTGGTTGGTGGAGAAGCGGCCCAAGCCAGCGCAACACTCACGACGGTAAGAAGCAAAGCGGCGACAACAGATTTCATAAGGGATTCGTGAAGAAGGTGTCCGTTCATGCTTCGATAGAGCCTGTCCTGAGCCTGCCGAAGGACTCAGCACGAACGGGTGTGTTCTTGTTGCTCAATTTCTGTCTCCGTGTGCCCTGAGCTTGTCGAAGGGCGGTTTGTCTTTCCTCACTCTCTGTTTCTTTTGTTTACAAGCGCGGTATCACTTCCGTTGCAAACCGCTCTACCCCGCGACGAAATGTGTCCGCATCAGGATAGCGCCCCATGCCTAGCACGTAATAATCGGCCCCGGCGTCTCGGGAGGCGGAGATGCGATCGATCATCGCCTCCGGCACGCCTTCGCGGATCATGCCGCCGACGATCAGTTCCGGCGTAGGGCGTCCTCGTTTCTGCGCCTCTTCCCGTAAGTAGGCGCGAACCTCTGTCAGTTCCGGCGGCTTCAACCCAATAGGATAATAGGCGTCGCCGAAGCGCAGCGTGCGCTCCAGTGCTTTTGGCCCACTGCCGCCGACCCAGATGGGCGGTCGCGCGGGGCGCGGCGCAAAGACAAATTCAGGAAAGCGCACGAGCTTACCCTCAAACGAGTTGACATCGTTTGCAAACAAGGTGTGTAGCACTTGCAACGTCTCATCCGTCAGCGCGCCCCGTTTGCGAGGGTCGACGCCCAGCGCCTCAAATTCTTGCCGCAGCCAACCGACACCAGCCCCTAAGATGATCCGTCCGCCGGAAAGCTCTTGCAATGTCGCCACTTGTTTTGCCGTTAAGACAGCAGGACGATACGGAATGACGAGCACGGAAATGCCCAGGCGAATCCGTTGCGTCATGCCAGCGAGAAACGCCAAAGTCGTAAGAGGCTCCAGATAGCGTCCCCCGGAGCCTTCGGTTTGATCGGGGGGAATAGCGAGGTGATCGACGACAAACGCCGCATCGAAGCCTGCCTCCTCCGCCGCGCGCGCACACGCGGCAATGGTCTCACGGGTCGATTGCGGCCCCATGTTGCGGATGACAACGCCGAATTTCATGCCGATCCTCCTTTGCGGGTGCTTGAACCTTTGCGTTGAGGACGTGAGAGCGTCATTCCCGCGCAGGCGGGAATCCAGGCAAAAAAACTGGAATCTTGCGCCTAGTCTTCCTGGATGCCAGCTTGCGCTGGCGTGACGGTCCACTATTTCTCGTGAACATCGATTTGTATTCTTTTATTCTTCCTGATCTTGGAAAAGACGTTCCGCCAGCGCTTCCGCCGCATTGGACCGATCGTCTTGGTCGTCGCGCAACAAATCGTACGCGATATTCATGAGCATCTTGCCCAGCACTTCGCGCTGGGCAGCGTTGAGCCATACCTGAGACGGGCGCGTCTCCAACAAATGGGCTTGCAGGCTGTCCATCACTTTACTGCCGGCATAGTTCTCCTGGCGGGCGAGGCGGTCCCCGGCCATACCTGCTGCTTGGCAAAGAAACTCAAGTTCGGACACGGTAAGAGTAAAAGTACCCATCGCGACTGGAAATCAAGGAATCGGAGAACCGGGGAACCGGGGAATTCAGAATCGCTCCATCTCCGATTCGCCGATTCGCCGATTCTGGTTATTGTGTCAACCTTAGCAACAAATAACTACGCCAAGTCCGCAAACAGCCACGGCGCTTCTTGCTTCCGTCGCTGCTCGTACGCCGTAATGTCGGCTTCGTGCTCCAGTGTCAGACCGATCTCATCTAGACCCTTGAGCAGACAGTCTTTCCGGAAAGGGTCAACCTCGAAATGAAAACTTTTACCCGACGGCGTCGTCACAGTCTGTGCAGCTAGATCCACCGTGACTTGGTACCCTGGCTGGGCCTCGACTTCCTTGAATAACTGCGCCACTTCTTCAGACTTGAGAATCAATGGCAGCATGCCATTCTTGAAGCAATTATTGAAAAAGATATCGGCGAAGCTGGGAGCGATGATGCAGCGGAAACCATAATCTAACAACGCCCACGGCGCATGTTCGCGTGATGATCCGCAACCAAAGTTGTCGCGCGCCAATAAAATCGACGCACCTTGATAGCGCGGTTGATTCAGGAAAAATCCCCGATCTCCGGAGCCGTCGGCCCCATAGCGCCAGTCGGAAAACAGCCCTTCGCGTAAGCCGGTGCGTTTGATGGTCTTCAGATACTGCTTAGGAATGATCTGATCGGTGTCAACATTGACTCGGTCAAGCGGGGCGACCAGCCCTTTGAGTTTTGTGAAAGCGTCCATAGAAAACTCCATAAATGGAAAACATGAAGTGTGTTACGTGGTGCGTGCGATAGAATTGTTAGATCACGCACTATGCAACACGTAACATGATTTAATTCCACGTCCTGATGTCTACAAAATGTCCGGCAATCGCCGCCGCCGCCGCCATCGCAGGCGAGACCAGATGGGTGCGTCCGCCTTTGCCTTGGCGCCCCTCAAAATTACGGTTGCTGGTCGAGGCGCAGCGTTCTCCGGGCTTCAACACATCGGCGTTCATCGCCAAACACATGGAGCAACCAGGTTCGCGCCATTCAAACCCAGCCTCTTTGAAAATCGTGTCGAGACCCTCTTCTTCCGCCTGCTTTTTGACCAAGCCGGAACCTGGCACCACCATCGCTTGCACGCTCGCCGCCACTTTCTTCCCTTTGGCCACATGCGCGGCAATGCGCAAATCCTCAATGCGCGCGTTCGTGCACGAGCCAATGAACACCCGATCAATTTTGATGTCGGCAATCGGCGTGCCCGCTTTCAGGTCCATGTACGCCAGCGCGCGTTCCGTCGCTTCGCGCTGTTCCGGCATTGGCATGCTGCTTGGGTCAGGCACAACGCCGTTCACATTGGTGACCATGCCGGGATTCGTGCCCCACGTCACTTGCGGCACGATCTCTTCGGCCTTGAGTTCCACCACCGTGTCAAACTTCGCGCCAGGATCGGAGCATAACTGTTTCCACGCCGCGACAGCACGATCGAACATGGCGCCCTTTGGTCCCAACGGTCGGTCACGCAGGTAGGCAAAAGTCGCGTCGTCCGGCGCCACCATCCCAGCCCTCGCCCCGGCTTCAATCGACATGTTGCAGAGCGTCATACGCCCGTCCATCGACAAATTGCGGATGGCTGAACCTGTATATTCGATAACATAGCCCGTGCCGCCGGCTGTGCCGATTTTTCCGATGACTGCTAAGATAATGTCTTTCGCGAAACAGCCCGCGGGGAGTTTGCCCTCCACTCGGACTTCCATCGTCTTCGCTGGCCGTTGTAATAAACATTGGGTCGCCAGCACGTGCTCCACTTCGCTCGTACCAATGCCGAACGCTAATGCGCCAAACGCGCCATGCGTGGCGGTATGTGAGTCGCCACAAACGATGACAGTCCCAGGAAGCGTGAAGCCTTGCTCAGGGCCAATGATATGCACGATGCCCTGACGAATATCGTTCATATCAAAGAGGGGCACGCCCGCGGCTTGACAATTCTCTCGTAGAGTCTCCACTTGTTTCGCGCTGACGAGGTCCTCGATCGGCTTGTCACGATCTATAGTGGGTACGTTGTGATCGGGCACGGCGAGCGCAGCTTGGGGACGACGCGGGGTGCGACCGGCAAGTTGCAGCCCCTCAAACGCTTGCGGAGAAGTCACTTCATGCACTAAGTGACGATCAACATAGAGGAGTACTGTACCGTCGGACTCCGTGCGGACGACGTGGGACTCCCAAATTTTCTCAAACATGGTCTTCGCGGCCATAGGTCGCTCCTTACATTTGGCAAGACTGAGGTAGAGGTCTCTACATTTCGCAGATTTGCCGCCGCCTGGCAAGCCACCGGAGACAAAGCGGAGAAACGGATAGAAGCGTGAAAGATGCTATGGTACGGTAAGAGGTTATCTCGTCAGAGATGAATAAGTAACCAACACGCGAGCGGAGGAACGCAATGGGAGAATGGACTGTTGATGTTACGGAGCAGGATTTTGAAAGCGCAGTAGTGGAACGTTCGCACACGGTTCCGATCGTCATTGACTTCTGGGCGCCGTGGTGCGGTCCTTGTCGGGCGATCAGTCCTGTGCTGGAACAACTCGCCGATGAACAGCAAGGAAAATTCATTCTGGCGAAAATCAACGTTGACGAAAACCCGGCGCTCGCACAAGCGTTCGCCATTCGCAGCATTCCGGCAGTGAAAGCCGTACGTGACGGCGCTTTGGCCGGTGAATTTTTGGGCGCGCAACCAGAGCCAGTCATTCGCCGCTTTATCGAGCAGCTCTTGCCGTCCGAAGCGGATGGGCTTGCGCAAGAAGGGCAACGGCTGGAGCAGACAGGAAAGGCGCAGGGCGCAGAGAGTCTCTACCGTGCAGCGCTTGCCAAAGACGCGAACCATCCACTCGCGCTCCTTGGTCTCGCGCGGATCCTCATAGAGCGGAACGAAGAGGCTGATGCTCTCTCTTTATTGCAGCGTGTCCCGCTGAACACCCCGGAGTCCACGCTGGCCCAACAACTCACCGCCCAACTCCGCCTCCAACAAAGCGGAGCCAATGCCGAGGATGAACAAAAATATCGGGACCGGCTTACGGCTGATCCAAACGATCACGAGGCCCGTTTTGAGTTGACGCAAATCCTTGCCGCTTCGGGGCGCTACGAAGAGGCGCTCACCGAACTCCTACACATCGTCAAGAAAGATCGCAAATTTCGCGATGATGGCGCACGCAAAGCCATATTGGAAATCTTCGACGTGATCGGTCCGCGCAGCGAACTCGCTGAGCATTATCGGTCGGAGCTGGCGACGGTGTTGTTTAGCTAGCAATCCTCAAGGAGGAACCCTTATGAAGCCCATGAGCAGACGCGGAGCATTGGGAACTTTAGTTGCCGGCGGCCTCGCCGCGGTCACGCTCCCGCTTGTCGAGACGAATCCGGCAATGGCGGAAGACAAGCCCCAAGGCTCCGCCTCTCCGACGCTCATTCTGGCTTATCGGGGCGAGCATCAGGTGAAGCCGCTGCCTTTCGACGCCGCCAAGCTCAAGGGGCTCTCGGAAAAGTTGCTGACTTCTCACCATGACAACAACTATGCCGGCGCAGTCAAACGGTTGAATCAGATCCAACAACAGATTGGCAGTCTGCCCAAAGATGCACCGCCTTATCAAATGGGCGCGCTGAAGCGGGAAGAACTCATCGCCACAAATTCGATGATTCTCCATGAATTCTACTTTGGCAATCTTGGCGGAGACGGTAAAGCCGGCGGCGCGATTGTCGATCTCCTCAAAGCGCAATTCGGTACAGTCGAAGCCTGGGAGCAGGATTTTCGTTTTACCGGCCTGGCGCTCGGCGGCGGCTCGGGGTGGGTCGTGCTTAACTACAATCCGCACGAGCAGGCTGTTCACAATTACTGGGCCTCCGACCATACGCAAAGTCTCGCCTGGGGCGCGCCGCTCCTCATCATGGACATGTACGAACATGCGTACCAGATGGACTATGGAGCCAACGCGCGCGGTTACATCGACGCTTTTTTTCAGAATATTCAGTGGGACGAGGTCAACCACCGAGCGGAATCCGTGCGAGGACACGGAGTATAACTAACGGATCGTCATTGCCAGCATCTCCTCTCAGATATTGTTGAAATAGAAAACGGAGAATGTCATATGGCCAAACGCAACGTCACCGCCCAACTAGAGGAAAAACAATTGCGACGCGCAGGCCGCTATCTGAAAACTCGCCGTCCCGCGGACACGGTAAAGGCCGCACTTGATTTCGTGGCGGAGAAAGCAGCGCACGAGCTGGTGGTGCGGAAATACAGCGGAGTGGGCCGGCCCGATGCCTTCCAAGACAGTTGAACTCGCGGTACTCGATACATCCGTCTACATTGAAAACTTCCGCACCGGGCGTTTCACGCAACGTATCACCGAAAGTCCCTTTCTGTTTCGCGGCATTTCTGTCGTGATGCACGAACTGCTCCGTGGCGCCAGAAGACTGGAGGAACGAGAGTTCGCGCTCGACTTGGCGGCTAATTTGCGCTTGTACACCCCCACTGAACGTATCTGGTTGGACAGCGGAGATATGATCATGCGGATTGCCGTGGCGAAAGGATATGAACGACACAAGATACAAGAGCTTTCCTTCAACGTACTGATTGCGTTGACAGCACGTTCCATCGGGGCCACGGTGATTACCCTCAACGGACAAGACTTCGTGGATATTCAGCAGCGTCGACGCTTTCGGCTCATCACTTGGGAATGATTGGCTGGGTCATGGCCCAGCCTACGTCACTTTCTTTCAAAACATACAGTGGGACGAGGTCAACCACCGAGCGGAATCCGTGCGAGGACACGGTTAAGCGACCAAAGATTTACTTCAATCGCTCCTTGATTGCTGTGGCTTCTTGGTAGAAGCGCCCTTCATTCATCACCGGCGCGGCGCCTGCGGTGCTGAGCGGCTCCCCCAGCTCAACCCAAGAACGGCACCCTGCGTAACGCTTCAACATTGGCAAAGTGTAGGCTTGCGGCAATTGATAGACGCGCAAGAGAAACAGATAGAGTCCGGGGGATTTATAAGCGAAGCGTTTGGCGACGGTGTCTTGCGTCCAACAATGTAGCCCTTCAAGCTCGGCGAGCCGAGGCAGGGAATCAAGCCACACGACATCAGAAACTGTCGCATAGTGACGAATGACCAGTTGTTCTTCCGGAGGCTGAGTCGCCAGTACGGTCTGGAGTTCACCAACGGTGTGACTCGTCACGCCTTGTTCCATCTGGTGGACATAGGTGGGAAAGAAGAAAAACTCCCTTGGTTCGGTTGAGAACTTACCTTGGCGTTCGTACAATCCGCCCTTGCGCAACAGGAGGATTTGTTTTCCCGCCGCCAGGGACTGAATTATCACCGCCCATTCTTTCAATGCCAAGGCATTCGTTCCTAACATCGTGTTTCGCACCTTTTACGCCGGGGGACCAAACAACACCCGCAGGGCCACATCTCCTAACACGAGGAACAGAGCGGCAATAATCAACCGGTTTTCCAGAGGGTGCAGCAGTTTCTTCTGCCCCTCGCGCTTCTGCGCTACCAGCTCATTGAGGTCAGGATCAATTTTCCCACCCGTGCCCTCGGCCAGTTCTCGCAAGAGATCGCGGTTGGGATACTGTTGACGATATTCGGCCAGAGCGTCCCCCGGGGATTGGCTCGCCATGACCATCTCATTCTTTTGATTGATAATCTTTCCACCTTTTCTTTTCAACACGGTCACCGGGAAACTCCCCTGGCGTTTCCCGGACAGGACGGCTTCATAGACCCGTGGGGCGACGGGCATCAATGTCACATCATCAGATTGCCCGCCCCGGGGCGCGCGCACTTGTAAGATGCCTTCTTCATCGTTGTCAAATGATTCGGCCCGTATCACGGTGCGTTCGCCGCGCACCTGCGCACTCAAGCGATAATCCCACGGCGTCTCGTCGCGCGTCGCCCAACGCACCG
This sequence comes from uncultured Enterobacteriaceae bacterium, assembly GCA_964441775.1. Taxonomy (GTDB): domain Bacteria; phylum Desulfobacterota; class Binatia; order Bin18; family Bin18; genus SYOC01. Next base: position 102,396 of record CAYTVL010000010.1, on the reverse strand, counting down.
CCTGTGACCAAAACTTCCCATAACCTTCCCAGCGAATCCAGTCGCTCGAGCCTGCGCCGCTGGGATCAAAGGTAACGACCACCACTTTCCCCAACCCGTACTGCCAGGTCGCCAAAAGCGGGTCCTGCTCTTTATGCACATCGGTATACAACTGCACGTTGGCGCCTGTCTTCGGCTTGGTCAGCATATATTCTTCGAGCCCCGGAAACTCGTCGAGCCCCTGTAAGATCTGTCCCCGCTCGCCTACACGCGGCACGATCGTTTTGTCTTTGTCCTCGTCGTCATCTTTGTCGCGCATGACTTGTTTCGTGTCTTTAATCATGAGCTGCGGCAACGCCTCCACATCTTCAACATGATAAAAGCGACCGCCAGTTTTGTCCGACATGTACGACAGGAGTTGTAGGTTGACGGTGTCATCTCCGATGCGCAGCGTCGTGATGCTGATTTGTCGCTGGGCAATGGAAAGCACCAGCGGGTACAGATCGGCAGGATTCCCGTTGGTGTCGCCATCTGTTAACAAAATGATGTGATGGATTGAGCCCCGGTTTTGGGCGAGCTGATCAGCGGCAGTTTCCAGCGCGCGCTGAAAATCCGTCCCGCCGCCATATTGAAGGCGCGTAATTTTGTCCGTCAAGTCAGCGCGGTTCACCGAGAGCAATCCCAGCGGACCCAACATGTACGGCTCGGAATCAAAAGCGATGACGCCGGCATAATCCGTATCTTGCAGTTGGCTCAACAGTTCGAGAGCGGCTTTCTGCGCGTACTTCATCTTTTGTCCATCATGTAAGCCGCGGATTTTGCTATTGTAGCCCATGCTATTCGAGCGATCGATGAGAAGATAAAGCGCAATGGGCGTGCGTTTCTTTTTCTTGGGCCGTTGTTCTTGAAACGTCACCGGCAGAACGCGTTCGACAGTGGACCCTTTGTAGCCCAAGTCGCCAAAGGTGCGCAGCCCGCCTGCCATCAAGAACCCGCCACCAAAATCACGCACATAGCTTTCGATCACGTTCATCTGCTGGGTGGAGATGCCGCTGCGACCAATATCGTCAAACACCAGGCAGTTATAGTCGAGGAGTTCCGCAATCTGCGTGGGAATTCCATCGGGGCGACGAAATTCCGTTTCAACCTCTTTCGTTTGTAAAGCACGGGCGAGATGCGTTTTGGGATTGTCGGTAATCACCAGCGAGCGAATCTTCCCGGTCACGGCCAGGTTCGCGGTCTGCTTGTTGTTGCCAGCCACGGTATCCGGCTCAGCCTTGATTTCGGCGCGCAGCAAGTAGCTGCCGCGCGGCAGAATCTGCGCCGGCACCTCAAGGACAGAGAGGCCGGGATCAAGATTCACTTCTTGACGCGTCAGCATCTGGTCGTTGGCGAACACTGTGGCGCTGCCGCGCACCGCTTTCTCATTACCATTCCGCACCACCAAGCGCACCACAAACGCGCTGCCCTCCCGCACCAATGGAGGCGAGATAAATTTTTCCAGCGAGACTTCGGCTTGTTTCCCGGTGGGAGGAATCACCGGAAAAATTTTTACTCCCATGCGCCGAGCCAGCGCAACGTGTTGGCGGGCTACGCCTTCAGTCTCGTTCCCATCGGTAATGAGCAGCAGCCGTTTCTCGGCTTCTTCCGGATACAATGCCAATGACCGCTCCAGCGCCCGCGCAATGTTCGTCCCGCCCGTCTCACCGGACACCGCCTTCTGCAACGCGCCAGCAGTCACCGCCGTGGTATTCGCCGACCCCGGAGGAACCACGAGTGATGATTCGCCGGCAAAAGCCAGTACGGAAAATTCATCTTCCGGCTCTAGCGTCTTCATTAGTCGCTTCAAATACTCTTGGGTCCAGGCGCGGCCTTCGGCTGAGATGCTATCCGACACGTCGGCGGCGGCCACGAGCGCAAGTTTGTGCTCGGAGAGAATCGTCTGCGTGCTGAGCCCGGCAAGCGCAGCAATCACCAGCGCTGCCGCGAGGGACCGGAAAAGAGCGGCGGTGCTCATCAACCAACGTTGTGGCTGCCACAAGAGCGGCAGCCACAGAAGGGGAAGCAGCGCGAGCGCCCACAACCATTCAGGTGCGGTGAAGAGATAGGCAGCACCGGCAATGTCATAGGTCATGACACCCTCCTCCATCGATACCGCCACAAAGCGTAGAGCCATTCGAGCAGCAGCAGCGCCGCAGCGCCATAATACAGCGAGCGGCCAAACTCTTCGGGCACGGTTTGCACTAACTCTTGCGGAGCATGCGCCTCAACGGCAAGCGTGGCGAGAGGAGCATCCGCCTCGCTACGGCCAATATCAGATTCTTCTTCATCAAAAAGATTCGCGTACAAAGTCGCATGATAGCGACTGCCGGTGAGGCGATAGACGCCTACTCGCTCGACCTCCACAGCGCCGCCTTCGATCAGCGCTTCACGGCCGGACGGCGGCGCGAAGCGCGGCGAGTCGTGTGCCGCGTCGGGAGGCAGAAAGAACGTCTCTCCGGTGGACACGACCATCGGCGCTTCCGGATCGTGCGGCAGCAGCCAACTGATAGTATTTAAAAAAAGTAACAGCAAAGTCAAATTGTCAGAGTTCGTCAAATTACCCTTGTTCAAGTCGAACGCGAGGCAGACCACGCGGTGGCCATCTTTCTCGCCCGTCAGCGCCAGCGGCACTTCCCCTGTTTGGGTTCGTGAAGAGATCAACACCTGGGCCCAAGACGGCAGCGCCAACACGCGCGCTTTCTTGAGCGGCAGGGCTTCCACGTAACGAAGATTTTGTAAAATCTCGTGCCCCTCGCGCCAGTCCAAAATGTGCAAATCCGCCGCTTCCATCACCACCGGAAAGAGCGGATTCTCAGGTGGGGGAAAGACGTACAAGCTGTTCGCCATCACCGTGGGACCAGGAACGAACTGATGGAAGAGCACGACATCTTGCGGGTTCAGCGTTTTCTCGGAGAACGTTTCAGGCGTAATCGTGGTCAACGTCAACCCGGGAATGGCGCGACTCACTCGTTCCAGTTCCTCCTGGAGTCCTTTCACGGGCGACACCACCACCAACCGCCGCTGGCCGCGTTCCGCCAACCAAGCCAAGGCTTGATTATCAACAGTGAGCGCGTCATCCGGCTCGATCCGCGCCACCAATTTGCCTGGTCCGTCAAACCCCTTCACGGAGAAGGACGCCACATCCCGAGCGGCTAACGTGAACTCGCGCCGAAAAATGGTCTTGTCATTGAGCTGCACGGTGAGAGTGGCGCTCTTTTGGCGAGAGGCGTAATTGCGCACCAGCACGTACGCTTGCGCTTGCGAGTAATTTTGAAAAGGGTTCTGGTACAAATGCAACGCGGCCACCGCCATGTTGTCGTCATTTTTCCCGACGCGGTGATAGACCAACTCTTTCACCTGCGTTTCCGGCAACGCCACCGCGCTCTTGGGCAAGTCCGTAAACACGTGCACCTTCGCCTGACGCCCCTCGCGGTCGCGTTGCGCCAGAGCCAGTTCTATTCCCAAGGTCAGATTGGTGCCGGTGTCGAGCGGTTGCAAAGTTTCAAGAAGATGTAGGACCGCGCGCTGATCAGTCGTAAATCCGCTTACGAGTTGCGGGCGGGTCGAAACCGCAATGAGCATCACTTCATCAAGCGCACCCAACGACTTGATTACTTGCTTGGCTTGATCGAGGGCGAGTTCAAAACGTCGCGTGCGTCCTTCGCGCGCCTGCATACTAGCGGACACATCGAAGACGAGAATTTGCCGATCGCCACGGGTCTCGGTCACCGTGCGTGGACGAAATGGGTGCAGGAGCCCTCCGACCAACAAGAGCAACAACGCGGCTTGCAGCCAGAACAACAGACTGGGCAGAAAACGGCGAATGCGCAGCTTATCCTCTTTGACTTCCAACCAAAAGAGCAGCGCCGGCACTTCGATGCGCGTACGCAAACGCTCGCGCAGATAGATCAGCACGAGGACGCCCAAGACCGCGAGAAAAGGCAACGCTGCTGGATTGAGGATTCCCATACGCACGTACTCGCCTGCTCTACCGTAACACCAGTAAGCCTGCCTTCGGAAGCTCTTCCGTCATAATCGTGGGCAAACTGCTGGCGGTCGAAAGGCAGGCATAGGTCATCTGATAGCGATGACAGAACTGCTTGATGGCCGCGTAATGCGCTTGCTGTGCTTCACGATAGCGCCGCAAATTCGTTTGCGAAAGTGAAACCCAACGTTCACGGCTATTTTCTACGTCAAACAACTTGCCGCGACGAAACAGCCGCTGCGGCTCTAGTTCAGCGGCGCCAATGACATGCAACACCTTCACTTCATAGCCGCGCACTTTGAGCAGTAACAACGCTTGTTCATACTGAACGGGGTCGGTGAGAAAGTCCGAAATGATAATAGCAACCCCGGGCTCCCGTGCTTGGGCAACATAAGCGTGTATAGCTTCACGTAAATAGGTTTTCCCGGCTGGCGACAATGCTTCGAGAAACGCCACAGCACGAAGAAAGTGACTCCGATGTCGCACGGCGGGCAGAGCAGAGAATGGACGCTGACCTTTTTCCGGCGAGGCCAGGGCGACCAGCCGTAGAGGATCGTTATTCAGCAACACCACGTAGACCAGTGATGCAAGCAGATCCACTGCAAAAGCAAATTTGCGGTCCACCATCGGGGAGCCCATCGACGCGCTCGTGTCAAGGAAGAGATGATAGGGAATTTCTCGTTCGGCGGTGAACGTTTTCACCAGCAGTTGATCAAGCCGCCCCATGACATTCCAGTCCACGTAGCGAAAATCATCCCCAGGCGCATATTCTTTATACGATTCAAACTCGATGCCCCAGGGCTGGCTTGAGCGCGGGATCAGTGTTTCTCCAGGCCGCTGGCCGCGCGCAGCACGCACCTGCACGCGGAGGCGGTCCAATCGTTTCAGGAACTCGGGCTTGGTAATGCTAACGTGGACGGGCTCTATGGTCATCGCCGCAGTTTCCGCGCTGACTGCACGATTTTCGAGATAATAGTGGTGGGATCAATGCCTTCGGCCTCCGCGGCAAAATTGAGCACGAGTCGATGGTTCAGAGCCGGCATCGCCACGCGGTCCACATCCTCATAGCTCACATTCACACGCCCATCGAGCAACGCGGCCACCTTGGCGCCAAGCATGATGGATTGCCCGCCCCGTGGGCTTGAACCGAAACTCACATACTTGTTGACATAGTCATCTTTTGGCAACTGCACGCGCGCCGGGTCCGTCGCCGTCACATATTTGGCGCTGCTGGGAATCGTCGCGTGGATCATCGCCGCCACATACTCCTCGACCTGCGGGGCCACCATCACGTCGCGCACGAGTTGACGCAAGGCAAGAATCTTTTCCGGCGCCTCACTGTGGGTAAACACCGGCCCCAGTTCCGGCGTGGTGGTGGTCGTCGTCGAGCCAATGATGCGTTGCACCTCCTGGTGCGTCGGGTAGGTCAACCGCACTTTGAAGAAAAACCGATCGAGTTGCGCCTCCGGCAGCGGATAGGTGCCTTCCATTTCAATCGGGTTCAATGTGGCTAACACAAAGAACGGCGGCGGCAGCCGGTACGTCGTGCCGGCCACGGTCACTTGCAGTTCCGCCATTGCTTCCAACAGGGCGGCTTGCGTCTTTGGCGTGGAACGGTTGACTTCGTCCCCTAACAAAATGTGCGAGAAAATTGGACCTTCGACGAACACGAATTCGCGCCGCCCCTCGTCTCGATCCATGACCATGCGCGTGCCGGTGATATCCGCAGGCATCAAATCGACGGTGAACTGAATGCGATTGAAACTCAGGTTCAGGACATCAGCCAGCGAGCGCACGATCAGCGTCTTCCCAGTACCGGGGACGCCTTCGATCAACACGTGTCCACCGGCGAAGAACGCGATGAGGATATTTTCGATCATCTCTTCATGACCGATCACGGCCTTTGCCACTTCTTTCCGAATGTTATGAAAGATGTTCTGGAATTCGCTGACGGCGCTGGCGGCTGTACTCACTGGGCTTCTCCACGGGAAAATAAATGTTTGACAATCTCTTCATATTCAGGCGGGACTTGCGACTTGCGGATCGCATCGTCGAACGATTGTCGTTGGTTCAGACTTTTGGTCGATTTTTCTATAATGCCGCCTTGATCTTTTTCAGCAATCTCCGGCGTATTCTCGCCGAGGACTCGTTCATGCGTGGCATCCAGCGCAAGCTGGAACGAACGTGAACCGCCGCTAATGTCCACCTGATTCCCGAACAGATGCGGATCAGTCCCACTGCCGGCGCCGGGGCCACCTTCTCCCGATTCGCCGCCGCGTCCAGGAACTTGAGGAGCCTGGGCGTCGGGCTGGAACTGGCCGCGAGCATTTTTCCGATCGAGACGGGCGCGATCAAGTTGTTGGAGACCGCTGCCTTGCGCCGGGGCTTGTCCGCTGCCGCCGCTTTCCGAGGCGGTCCCATTACCTTTGCCTTCGCTTCCGCGACCATCCCCGCGCCCTACAGCTTGTTGCTCTTTTCCCTTGGGCGGCTTCCCTTGCAAGGCGGCGTCTGGGGGCTTTTGGGAAGCATCGGCGGAGCGCAACGCTAGACTCTTGTCGTCGGGGGGAACATTCCCTGGGTCGCGCTTCTCTTCTTCTTTGATGTCCAACCCTTTCAGCGCCTCACGAATTTTTTTCCGCAGCTCTTCCGGTAATGAGGCTAAGGAACGCACATCCTGCTGGTTCGTCTCCTGCCCTTTTTCCACCTGCGGCTCTTTTCCTCCATCCTGAGAATTAGGCGTCTGAGAATCGCCAAACAAGCTGCTATTGCCCCACTGCTCTGGGGCATCGGGCAGCAGCGAGAGCCGCTCATCCGCCACTTTTCCCAAGCGGTCGGGAAGTTCGGACAAGATGTTCTGTAAATTGTCAAGCGAAAAAGGATCGGGCCGGTAAACGGACGACAACATCGGCACGGCAGCGATAAAGAGCGCGAGCGCCAGCGCCGCCAGAAATGGGAGAAAACTCCAAGGGATGCGACGAGGCGCGATTTTCTTCACTTCCCAATCCCGCAGGTGACTCACATTGTCCGCCAACAGTTGCGGCCACAAAGAAGACGGCGGTTCCTTGCCGATCACGCCAGAGGTCAACTGGGCGACGAGCGTAGAGAGTCGTTCCTTCAGCCCGGCAGCGGCGTCAATGCGACGGGCAGACGCCGTGACATCTGACCAATCGACCACGCTGCGTCGCAAGAAAAACAACGTCAAGAACGCGAGCATCGCGAGCAAAGGCCAGGCGGCAAGAGTGAAGCCCCAGGGGGGCAGCAGAAACGCCCCGAGAATGAGCAGCGCAATCCCCAGGGAAAGCGCCACACCAAGTCGATAGAGATGATGTTGAAAGGTATAGAGGTTAAACCGCGCCCGTACCCGCCGCAACCGATCTTCAATTTCCGCCAGGGCCAGCCGTTCCTCTGTTCCTGGTATCCCAACCATGTGTCTTCCGTTTCTCGACTTCCCCTCAACGAGAAAGCGTCCACACCATAGTCGAGAGCCCCGCCGTGGTCAACTCAGAAAATCAAGAAAATTGCTCGCCGCTTCCTGAACGCCATCAGGTGGGCGGCTCCCACAACTCACGCACAGCGAGAACGAATCCCGGCAATACAGGATCCCCACTCAGCGTGGTGGGATTGTCGAGCACTTCCACCGATTGCCCAGGTCGGTAGATATGCACCTGTCTTTTCAAGGGATCAAGCAACCAGCCGAGCTGGGCTCCGTTGTCGACATACTCTTGCATCTTCCCTTGCAAAGCAGCCAAGCTGTCATTTGGGGAGCGCAATTCCACTACAAAGTCAGGGCACAGCGGTGCAAACTCCTGTCGTTGCTCTTTGGTCAGTGCGCTCCAGCGCGTGCGCCGCACCCAAGACGCATCAGGAGAACGCTTCGCCCCGTTGGGGAGGGTAAAGCCAGTAGATGAATCAAACGCCAGTCCAGTTCCATCTGTTTCAGTCCAGTTGCCCAGACGTTGAGAGAACCTTCCATTGCGCCAGCCAGTTTCAGCTCCAGTTGGAGGCATGATGATCAACTCCCCTTGTGCGGTCAGTTCCAGCCGCAGTTCTGGATTATCCCGGCAGAGACGCAGAAACAGGTCATCCGTCAGCCAGGTGGCGCGGATGTTCATGGGATAGGACGCAATCGCTTCTGTCGCCAAGGCAGTCTGAGACATGAGCACACCTCTTGGAAAACACCCTAGATCGGCAGCCTTGATTTTTCAACAATGGCTTTTCCTGGGCCTTTTCTGTGTATATGTCCATCCAGTAAAGTGAGTAGAGTATGAATATCACAGTGATTGGCTACGGCTCGCTCATGAGCGGTACGGGGTTGTCGTCATCGGGGGCCTTACAGGTCAAAGACGCGCGTGTGGTCGCCTTAGAAAATTGCCGGCGTGGGTTTGCGAAATTGTCGAGCTACGGCGACCGACTCGCGATGGATATCGCCGCGCCAGCCTGGCCATTGACAGGGCGCGTGCTGCCGCCGGATGCGCCGACAACCGCAGGAGTCGAAGCGCTCGCGTTGACCGTCCCAGCGCTTGATGCGTGTCGTTTGGCAAAGCGTGAGGGCTACAATCCCGAGGTCATGCAGCGCCTCATCGAACTGGCTGACATGCGTGGTTATGGGGTAGCCGAGTTTCTCTGGCGAATTCACGGAGAAGTTGCGCACGATATCGTCGCCTACCGTCGTTGTCTTTTTGACTTGACAGGATTTACCTCTCCTCACTACATCCCGCATCCCGTGTTGCTGACGGACGGAACCCATGCCGTCATTTTCTTAGCCCCAGGCGTCGAAGGCACGGGCTCGGATGACGTCATTTCCGTGCGGCAACAGACCGGGATTCACGAGCCAATGAGCGCTGCAGAAACCTGGCGGCGCAAACAGAACGAAGATCAACTCGTCTACTTTGTGTTCTGTCTGCTAGGCGGTGTGCACGGTATCGGCATGCAGGATGTGTTGAGTACGATTCCTGAAGATGCCTCACTCGCCCAGCTCCTCGGCCGGCGTCTCAAGAGCACCTTCGCCACTGAGAAAGAACTCTTCCTCGCCACCACCGGGCTCTCTTCAGAACAATATCAGGCTGCGTTCGGTGATCCAGCAACGGCGCTGCGGCGAAGCGGGCTAGAAGATTTTTGGCGATCTCTTTGAACGCGGCAGCGGACTGTTTTCCTTCCTTTAACTTCGCTCTAATAGTCCGCTACGTTGATTTTGATGGGTTTAGCCCCGTCATGCCAGCCCTTCGACTTCGTTCAGGACAAGCTGCGGCTGGCATCCAGGAAAAGTATGCATTTGCCCGTGGCTATGCCTCCTGGATTCCCGCTTGCGCGGGAATGACGTAGTCACGGCTTGCCCCTTAGCTGCACGGCGATGATTTACTAGGATCGCAACTGCCCGACGGTCTGCCCGCGAGCGTCTTGGTACTCTCGCCACGTCTGCTCGACGAGATCGGCTGTACTGAGTATCTGAGTTACACCGGAGACCGAATGTCCGGCGCTCCAGATATCTTTGTAACGTCGTGGACCAGGACGTAACGCTTCGTGACTGAAATTCTTTGCCGCCTCTTCGGCGGAAACACGCGCGGGCAGGCTGGCCAGATCCAGCCCAGCCGCAATAATGGAGGGGCGCAGCATGTTTGTATCCAAGCCCGTAAAGGCTTGGGTCAGTAGGACGTCGTCTATGCTGGCATCGACCAGCATTTGTTTATACTCGGGGACCGCCAGACTTTCCTCGGTAGCGATGAATTTCGTACCCATGTACGCCAGATCACAGCCCAATACTTGCGCCGTCCACAACGCATAGCCATCCGTGATGCCGCCCGCAAGCACAATTGGTCCTTCGTACATCTGGCGAACGGCGCGCACGAAAGCGAGAGGGTTCATCCAGCCGGTTTGTCCACCAGCCCCTGCGGTTAAAAGCACCAGACCATCCACTCCCACGGCAATCGCTTTCTCGGCGTGTCGTAAGGTGGCGACATCCGCAAACACGAGGCAACCGATGTCGTGCAGAGGGCCGATCACTTCCGCTGGCGACCCCACGCTGGTAATCACCATCTCGATACGGTGCTGTACCAGACATGCAAGTTCAGCTTTCAGCTCCGCACGCTTGATAATCAAGTTGGGGCAGAAAGGCGCGGGGGGTTGCTCAGGGTGCGTCTCGGCAGACGCAGCAAGCGCGGCTTCGATCTGCTGGAGCCAGGTTTCTACCCCTTCAACCGTGCGGGCGTTGGCGACGGGAAACGCGCCAATCGCACCGCTCTGGCACGCAGCAATGACGAGCTCCGGCCCCGACACAGACAACATCGGCGCAGCGATTAACGGTAAACGCAGACGTTTAGTAATACTCTCAGGTAATCGTGTAGTAAGCATAAGCAGGGCAAAGCTAAAGGTTCAGCTTCCTGGCGTCAACGGAGAGGATATCCTGGCACTCTACCTTCCCGTTGTAACTCCTAGTCATAGCGAAAACTGGCATCCACAGATAAGCTGCAAACCACCCGAGCAATGAGAAAGCAATGGGGCGATGAAGATGAAGTTCTCCGAGATGGCGGACCAAGTCAGCGAGTTTTTGCGACAACGCGAACGCGTCTCCTATCGAGCCGTGAAACGCGAGTTTGACCTCGACGATGAGCTGCTCGAAGATCTCAAGGTTGAATTGATCGACGCCCGGCGTATCGCGGTCGACGAAGACGGCAAGGTGCTCGTTTGGGCAGGCGCTGCGCCAGCCCTGAGTCCCGAGTCCCGAGTCCTGAGTTCCCTCCAACATCAAACCCCTAACACCCAACCCCTGGTCCCTGATCCCCGGCCCCCGGTGAGCTATACTCCCTCTCATTTAGCTGAACGTATCCGTGCAGTACATATCACCGACGGTGAACGGAAGACGATCACGGCCTTGTTTGCGGACCTGAAAGGCTCAACGGCGTTGATCGAAGGACTCGATCCCGAAGAAGCTCGGGTCATTATTGATCCCGCTTTGCAATTGATGATGGACGCGGTGCATCAGTATGAAGGCTACGTGGCCCAGGCGTTGGGAGACGGTATCTTCGCGTTGTTCGGGGCGCCGTTAGCGCACGAAGATCACCCCCAGCGCGCGCTGTACGCCGCGCTGCGTATGCAAGACGAGATGCGCCGCCATGCTGACACGCTGCGGGCCAAAGGGTATCCGCCCCTGTTGATGCGCGTGGGCCTCAACACCGGTGAAGTGGTGCTGCGTTCGATTCGTAAAGATGACCTGCGCGCGGACTACGTGCCGGTGGGCCACTCCACCAATCTGGCGGCGCGCATGGAGCAGTTGGCTAGCCCTGGGGCAATTGTGGTGTCGGCCTACACGCACAGATTGACGGATGGCTACTTTGCGTTCAAAGACTTGGGGCCAACGCAGATTAAAGGAGTGGCAGACTCACTCAATATCTACGAAGTGCTGGGGGTGGGACAGTTACGCACGCGGCTGCAAGTCCGTGCGACTCGGCGGGGTCTCACTCGCTTCGTGGGACGTCAGAGCGAGATGGAACAACTCCAGCGGGCGCTAGAGCAAGCGAAGGCGGGGCATGGGCAGATTGTGGGTGCGATGGGGGAGCCGGGGCTCGGCAAGTCGCGCTTGTTCTATGAATTTAAACTCCTCTCCCTCAGTGGCTGTCTGGTGTTAGAAGCCTACTCGGTCTCGCACGGTAAAGCCTCGCCCTATCTGCCTGTGATTGAGCTGCTCAAGAGTTACTTTGACATCCAAACCGCAGATGACGAACGCAAGCGGCGGGAGAAGGTCAACGGTAAAGTCCTCACCTTAGATCGCAGCTTGGAAGATACGCTGCCGTATCTGTTCGCCTTGCTGGGCGTTGAAGAGCAGCCCTCACCGTTGGCGCAGATGGACGTGCAGATTCGCCGCCGTCGTACGTTTGACGCGCTCAAGAAGTTATTCCTGAGAGAGAGTCTCAATCAACCCATTGTGCTGATCGTTGAAGACCTGCATTGGATTGATGGAGAGACGCAAGGTTTCCTCGACGTGCTCAGTGAGAGCGTGGCCAGCGCCAAGATTTTATTGCTCACGAACTACCGTCCCGAGTATCGCCATGAGTGGGGGCAGAAGACGTACTACACACAGTTGCGTCTGGCCCCGTTAGGGCAAGCCGAGGCGGAGGAATTCCTCGACGCGTTGTTGGGAGAATCCCCTCGCCCCGTTGGGGAGAGGGATAGGGCGAAGGGGAGCGAAAACAATTTGCAACCTCTCAAACAACTCATCCTGGAGAAAACCCAAGGCACGCCGTTTTTCATGGAAGAGATCGTGCAAGAGTTGCGCGAACAAGGCGTGCTGTCCAGCGTAGGGGCGCACCCTTCGCCAAGCTCAAGAGCTGCGCCCCTACCAACGAATCTCCACATTCCCCCGACTGTCCAAGGTATTCTTGCTGCCCGCATCGATCGGTTGACGTCCGAGGAGAAAGCGTTGCTGCAGCAGCTCGCGGTCATTGGCCGCCAATTCCCCATGAGCCTGATCCGGCAGGTCATCACCCAACTGGAAGCCGATCTCTACCGGCTCCTTTCCTCTTTGCAGAGTAAAGAATTCATCTACGAACAGCCCGCGTTTCCCGAGAGCGAGTATCTCTTCAAGCATGCCCTGACCCAAGATGTGGCCTACAACTCTGTGCTCATTGAGCGGCGCAAAGGGCTGCACAAACAGACGGGACAAGCGATTGAGCAACTCTACAAAGACAAGCTCGAAGAACACTACAGTGAGTTGGCGCATCATTATCAGCGCAGCGGCAACACCGAGAAGGCGATCGAGTATCTCCACAAGGCGGGGCAGCAGGCCGCGGAGCGTTCAGCCTACGCCGATGCTATTGCCCATTTCACGACAGCCTTGGATCTCTTAAACACGCTGCCGCAGACGCTGGAACGGAATCAGCGCGAATTGCGCCTGCAACTCGCGCTGGGGACCCCTCTGGTGCTCACCAAAGGCTATACGGCTCCCGAGGTCGAAGCCACGTATCTGCGCGCGCGAGATCTCTGTCGCGATAACGAGGATTCTGAGCAACTGTTTCCAGTATTTGCAGGGCTCTTGCGCCTATATTACAGTAAGGGGGATTTTCAGAAGGCATGCGAGTTAGGGGAACAGTTTCTCCAGCTGGCGCACCAGGTTCCTGATTCCCCTTTTCTAATTTTTGCTCAGGCCATGTATGGCAGCGCATTGTTCGCTCTTGGAGAGTCGGCTCGCGCTCGGACGCTCTTTGAGCGCGCCCTAGCACTTTACGATCCGCAGAAACATCGCCCGTTTGTGTCGTCGTATGGGGTTGACCCAGGCATGGTAGGTCTTTCCAGTTTTGCTGATCTCCTGTGGTGGTTGGGGTATGCAGGTCAGGCCCAAGAAAAAAGTGATATGTCCCTGAACCTGGCCCAAGAGGAGCCTCGCCCCTTTAATGTGACCGTCTCTTTGGATTTTGCTGCTCGTCGTCATCAGTTTCGTCGAGAGCCGCAAGCAGCCCGAGCGAAAGCCGAGGCGGCGATTGCGTTGGCGACGGAGCACGGCTTTGTCTTGCGATTGGCCATGGCGACAGCGGTGCGGGGCTGGACCTTAATAGAAGAGGGAGAGTACGGAAATGGCATCGCGCAGATTCAACAGGCTCTAGCGACCTTCCGAGAAACAGGCGCACTGCTGAATCTCACCTATTACCTCTCCTTACTCGTGGAGGCGTATAGGAAGGCGGGGCGTATTGAAGAAGGGCTGGAAGCGTTAACCGAGGCACAGAAAATCGTAGAGCAGACAGGAGAACGATGGTACGAGGCCGAACTTTATCGCCTCAAAGGCGAACTGCTACTACAGCAAGAAAATCAAAAATCAAAAGGCAAAGAGCAAAAGTCAAAAATGACCAATCCCTAGCTCAATGAGGCAATAACAGAGCAAGACTGGAAGGAGATAGGTTATGAAACAGCGAAACTTTCGGATGATTGAAACCAATGGCGTGCGCTTGCGCACGGTGGTCGAAGGCAAAGGACCGTTGGTGATTTTGTTGCACGGTTTTCCGCAGTGTTGGTATCTCTGGCGGCACCAGATCGATCCTTTAGTCGAAGCAGGGTATCAAGTGGCCGTGCCCGATCAGCGCGGCTACGGCGGCAGCGACTGTCCGCCTGCTATCGCCGACTACAACATTCGCACGCTTGCGGCTGATGTCGCTGGCATCGCCCCTGCCCTTGGCCATGAGCAGTTTTATCTGATTGGTCATGATTGGGGCTGTGTCGCCGCGTGGAACACAGCGCTGTTGCACGAAAAGACTTGCAAGGCCGTGATGGGTTTGTCTGTGCCCTTTTGGCGCATGTCGCCGGAGGGAATCAATCCGCCGGGCATGGACGATCGCTTCTGGTACATCCGCTATTTCCAACAGCCGGGAGTCGCCGAAGCCGAGCTTGAGCGCGACCTGGAGCGCAGTCTACTCTCGATCTATTACACCATTTCTGCGGACGCCCCGCCGGCCAGCTTTATGAAACAGTCGGAGCACCCCAAAACGAGTGGTCTCCTCGATACCATGCTTACGCCGAAGCAGCTCCCTTCCTGGTTCACGCAAGAAGATCTTGCCTATTATGTAGAACAGTATCGCAGGAGTGGATTTCGGGGCCCGATCAATTGGTATCGCAACATTCCGACCAACGACAGCATCACCCCAGAACTCGCTTCAAAACGGTTCACCCAGCCCGCCGCTTTCGCCGCTGGCGCGGAAGATGACGTGCTTCTCTACGATCCTAACTGGCGCGAGAAATTTCCCAAAGCGTTCGATGATCTGCGCTTCATCGAACTCGTGGAAGGCGCAGGCCATTGGGTGCAGATGGAAAAGCCCAAAGAAACAACGGCTTTGATTCTGCGCTTTTTGCAAGGACTCTGAAGCGGAGGACCGACTATGAGCTTCTTCTCTGTTTCGATCGGGAAAGAGATGCTGCGTTTCACCGCAGCGCATTTCATTGCGTTTCGCGGTTTCCGCGAGCCGCTGCACGGCCATACATACCAAGCTCAGGTTAGGGTCGGCGGGCTCGTAGGCGCCGATGGGTATGTCGTTGATTTCCTCGTGCTGAAGAAGATCGCCGAGGAAGAATGCGCGCACCTTCATTTTCGCACGCTGCTTCCGCAAGCAAGCGATTGTCTCACGATCGAGGAGCAAGGCGACGAAGTCGCTGTTCGCTGCGAAGACGGGACGCGGTTTCTCTTCCCCCGCCAAGATGTCTGCTTGCTGCCGATCATCCACTCCTCTTCTGAAGAGATCGCTCGCTACTTGTTGGGGCGGCTACGCGCCCGTTTGCGTGAGGCGCGCGGGAACAGCATTCAGACCATCGAAGTGCTGATCGAAGATATTCCCGGACAGACGGCGGTGTGTAAAGAAGATTTTTAAGGCAAAGAGCGAATGGTAGAAATGGGGAAGAGGGAAAAGGGAAGAGGGAGGAATGGCAAGTGGAGTCTGCTGCTTTTGGTCTTGAGCGTTAGCGTCGGCTGCAACGCCTCTCTTCCCGAACCTGAATCTCCCGCCGCCCGGCTCTATCAACAACGCTGTTCCCTCTGTCACCGTTTGTATGCCCCGAGCATACTTACCGCCGAGATGTGGCGATTCATGCTCGAACGCATGGACATGGAAATGCAACGGCGCAGCGTGCCCCTGCCCACCTCCGAGGAAAGAGCCATCTTGCTGGAGTATCTCCAGAAACACGCACAGAAGACGTCATAGACGATAGGCTTGAGGCTTCAGGGAAGATGAGCTCGGCTTCTCTGAGGTTTACTTGTCTATCCTTACAGCCTCAAGCCTTCAGCCTTTTTATTCCTTTCCCCGTTTCAGATCATACCGATCATACGCTGGCGGCAAGTCCAGCGTGCCCATCGCCTGTTTCTGTAAACGGATGAGGTACGCGGTCAAGGCAGGCCGGCAGTTTTGATTGTCCAAGCACTCCAAAAACGGCGCGGTGTCATTGCTCATGGCGCGCTGCAAGGTCTGCAAAACCAACTGGGCATCCACGCGGTTGGGATCCACGCGCGGAGCAGGCTTTGTCTCGGCGGTTTGTGATTCTCCAACGTCATGCGATTCTGAGTCTGACTTGAAAACCGAATTCGAACTTCCAGGAATCAGTTGCCCGATCGTCCCTAGCGCTTGCTGCTGTTGCTGAACCGTGCAACCTCCGCTTGCCAGCAACACACAAATTGTGAGGATGCTTCCCCAACGTCCACCCCTGTTCATCACGCCCCCTTCCGCAACGCTTCAATATCGTCGATCTCTTTCGGAATTGCCTTCGTCAGCACCTCGTACCCATTCGCGGTGACCAACACATCATCTTCGATGCGCACGCCGATGCCGCGAAAACGATCGCTCACCCCTTCGGCATCTTCGGCAATATAAATCCCCGGCTCGACGGTCAGCACCATGCCTGGCTCGAGCGCACGCGGCGTGTCGCCAATTTTATATTTCCCGACATCATGCACGTCCATTCCCAACCAATGGCTGGTGCGGTGCATATAAAACTTTCGATGCTCGCCCTTTTCGATGATCTCTTTGGTGTCTCCACTGAGGAGGCCGAAGTCACGGAGCCCATCGATCAAAATTTCCGTCGCCCGCAGATGGACATCATCGAACAACACACCGGGGCGGATCATGGCGATCGCTTCTTTTTGCGCGGTTAACACGAGCGAGTAAACCTCTCGTTGCACTGGAGAAAAGTGCGCACCCACCGGAAAGGTGCGCGTCACATCCGAGCAGTAGCAGGCAAACTCCGCCGCCGCGTCGATCAGCAACAGATCGCCGTCCTGCATTTGCCGGGTGTTTTCAATGTAATGGAGAATTGTGGCGTTGGTGCCAGACGCAACGATCGAAGGATACGCGGGCCCCTGCGCCCCAAGGCGACGGAACTGGAACTCCAAAAGCGCCTCGATTTCGTACTCGTACATCCCTGGCCGCGTTTGGGTCATCGCAGCGTGATGGGCGGCAGTGGATGCCGAGATCGCACGCTGCATCAACCCCAGCTCTCCTTCGGACTTGAAAAGCCGCAGCTCGTGCAAAATCTCGCCTGGATCAATGAGCGAGACTGGACCGCGCCCGTTGCGTGGCCGCATCAGACGCGCACGGTTCATGAGGTCGAGGATCTTGGCGTTCATGCGCTCGTCACGACCAAGATTGTAGTACACCTTTTCCGTCAGCGCTAAATGTTGCGGCAGAATATCGTCAAGTTTGTCGATGGTATACGCCGCATCGGCGCCAAAAATCTCCAGCGCGCCTTCCGCGCCAAACCGCCGGCCCGTCCACACCTCTTTCTCTTTATCGCGAGGCCGAACAAACAGGATGAAGCGCTCTTTCTCATGTTGCGGCGAAAGCAAGCACAGCGCCTCCGGCTCGGGAAATCCAGTGAGATAGTGGAAATCGCTATCCTGACGGTAGCGATAGCCCGTGTCGTTCGAGCGAATCGACTCCGGCGCCGCTGGAAAAATCGCGACTCCTTCGCCCATCGAGGCCACAAATGCTTCGCGCCTTGCCGCGTATATGTGGGGATTGTACTCCATGCCGTTTCCCTTTCTGTTCAACACTGCGCCGTTGCTTCCACAACCGGCTTAAAAAACGCTAACAGCATGGCTGCACTATATGGCGCCACGGCAATCCTATCCAGAGGTGCAAATCTTGAGGCCCCTGCTCGTTTCCGCAGACGAGCATGCTATTATTTCATGAAATTAGAAAATCTGACGATAAAAAGAAATAATTGTGGACGATTACGGAAGTGAAAGAGCCTCTGCTCTCAATCCAGTTATCCTCTTCTATAAGGAACCTTCATGCCACTTGCCGCACTGAAACCTCTCACGCCTCCTGCGGATGCAGTCACGCTTCCTCCGGCATCACCAAGAAAAGTGCTCCGGAAAAAGATGTTCAGAACAGTTGCCCGCTCGCCAGTCGCCCATCGACTGCTGTCCGCATTCCTGTTGCTCGGAGCGCCGGGATTGGGAGCCTATGTTAATCTCGTGGAACCGCATTGGCTTAGGGTCCGACGACTCACCGTCCCCGTTAAGGGCTTGCCGCTCAATCTGGATGGACTGCGGATTGTCCAGCTCAGCGACCTCCATAGCGGTTCGGTCGTGCCCCGCTGGCTGCTGCAGCGCGCCGTAGAGACCACTCTGGCGTTGGAGCCGGATCTCATCGTCCTGACCGGCGACTACGTCCATACATGGCCCGATGACGGCGATAATTTAACCTCGCTGTTGCAGCCGTTGCGAGCGCCACTGGGCGTCTTCGCGGTGCTCGGCAATCATGACTATGCAATCAACTACGTAGGAGACCCTGGCATCCCAGGAGTTGAAGCATTGGTCATTGCCGCACTGGAACGCGCGAATATCACCGTACTCCGCAATGACTGGCATTTCATTGGTGGGGGAAAGCAGCCGCTCGCCATGCTTGGCGTCGATGAAATATTGAGCGGGTATGCTCGTGTGACGCCGTTGGAGGAGATTCCTGCTACGGCCCCGCGGCTCATTCTCTGCCACAATCCAGACATCGTGTCGTTTCTCCCAGAAAACGAGGTGGATTTGCTGCTTTGCGGCCACACGCATGGAGGACAAGTCCGCATTCCCCCGTTTCCTCCGCCCTGTACCGCCACCATCAGTCGTCGTTTCTGGGGCGGACTCTCTCCCTTGGGGCGAGGGCACATCATTGTCAGCCGTGGTATTGGCTACACGTGGCGCATCCGTCTCGGTGCTCGACCTGAGTGTGTGTTGATAACGTTGACTGGGGAGAAGGAGTAAAGAGGGTCTGCTTTCTCAACTGCTCCTTCTGTAACGCCCAGCCGTGCAGGAAGGGCGAAGATGCCCTTCCCTCTCCTTGGAAGTTCAAGTTGTATCCGCGAGAAACCCTCTCTACAGAACAGGGCAGTGCTCTGCCGTAGGTTGTGGTTCGTCCGTGCGGCGCGGGACCCCGACCGGCAGAATGAAGGTCGCGGTAAATTCCGCCGTTTCCGTTCCTTCATTGCGTAAGGTATGCACATGCTCCGGGGTAGGCTCCACAAAACCTTCGCCTGCGTGATAGACCTGTGGCCGACACTCTGGAGCTGTATAGACTGTCAGGACTCCTTTCTTGACTACGACAAAGACTGGACCTGGATGAGAATGCCATCCGGTATAGCCACCGACGGCAAGGATGCCACTCGAAGTCACAACATCGACATCCTCCTTCGTCTTGACAGTCACCCGGGCCTCGCCAGAGTGTTTGATGTGCAGTTCGTCGAACGTGCCTCGCACCTCTGGTCCACTTGCGGTTTGCCCGGACGAAGGAGTGGAAAACGCTATTCCATAGTAGAGACCAACTCCCAAAGCACCAACTGTTATTGTTCCCATTATTTTCTTGAACATGTAGTTTATCCTCTCTATTGCTAATTCGAGTGGGAATGAAAATCCGTGAGATGGCGAGGCTGCCCACGGACATGCTTGTCTGTCCTCTCCTGCCTTGTGTTTACGGTAGGGTTATGGTTCCGGTAAACTCGCCAGTGAAGGAGCCGAAACTTTGTGGAGGAACGGCATTCTCATCAAACGCCTGCGTGAAGCTGGTAGAATGCTGTTCAGCTATACTGGATGCTCCCTCAAATTTGCCAGTGCCGCCCACGGTCTCGGTAGTGTCAGTTATGGTATATCTACCTCCGCCAAGGCCGCATTGATGACGCGTGAGGATCCGTCCATAGGATTGGTCTCCATTGGAGAAGGTGGCTGTGATGGTCCCGAATCCTTTCCCGCTGGCCGCATCGATGATAAACACGCCGCCTGGACACTCGGCGGTCACACCAGTAAACACGGGCTCAGTCACAGATTGAACGGTGCGCCGCCCTAAAGTCCCGATTACTTCCGCCGTCGACCACGATGCGACTATCCCGTCGTCATTCACATCCATACGAGTAGAGAGAAACGTTCCGGCAAACGTGCCGTTGTTGGGGCGGGTGTGTGCTCGCTCGGGATCATCTGCCTTAGCGCTGGCAACACTCACTGTGAGCAAGAGTCCAGCCGCAAATCCGAGGATTAGTCCTTTTTTCCTTTGCATACAGATTCTCCTTTGTGTTATGGGCATTGGTTTCTTGTTTCTTCAATCGTATTTTCGTTTGGTGTAA
This sequence comes from uncultured Enterobacteriaceae bacterium, assembly GCA_964441775.1. GTDB lineage: Bacteria > Desulfobacterota > Binatia > Bin18 > Bin18 > SYOC01. The sequence continues at coordinate 82,325 of CAYTVL010000010.1, read as the reverse complement.
TGCTCGACCCGCAAAGGCATCACCTCCTTACCCGCCGAGCGACTGCAATTTCGCTTGCAATCGCGCCGGTTTTGTGACAGGAGAGTAGCCACAGTCAGTTGCAGAAGTCATAGGAAAGTTCTGGAATTGTGACGGGAAAGTTCTGGAATGAGCACGGAAGAAAAAAGCCTGCATGAATCGATAGTTCCCTTCGGTCCCTATCGACTGGATACCGCGAATGTCCGGTTGTGGCGGGGCGCACAAGAAGTGAAGCTAACGGGAAAAGCCTTCACGGTGCTGCGCTATTTTGTTGAACATCCGGGGCAGTTGGCGACGAAAGATGATCTCTTTGCCGCAGCTTGGCCCGAAACGGTGATCAGCGACGCGACGTTAGTGTCGTGCATCCAGGAGCTACGCCAAGCGTTGCGTGACGATGCGAAGAAGCCACGCTACATTGAGACCGTGCATCGGCGAGGGTATCGGTTTGTTGCGGCTGTCACCGCTCCAGTTCCGAGTCCTGAGTTCCGAGTCCTGAGTCAAGAGGAAGAGCACAGTATTCGGCAAGAAGAAAGCCAAAAGCCTACCCTGGGCCTTTCAGATGCGCTCAGGATAAGCTCCGTCGAAGAGGCAAAAGAGAAGGAAGCAGAGAGAGAGACAGAGACGGAAAAGATTTCACCTCTCAATACCGGATTGGTTGCTCAGCACTCAGGACTCAGCACTCAGCACTTTTCGACGTCGCGGTTCCGTCAGAGTTTCATACTCGCCGCTGTACTGTTAGTGACGGTCATTATCCTGACTGTCCAGTATCTGTCGCGTCCAATTCTCAGCACTCAGGACTCAGCACCCAGGACTGACGCCGTGCCGAGAGCCTTGCTTTTGCCCGACCAACCTTCGATCGTGGTCGTGCCCTTCCTCAACCTCAGTGGCGATCCAGGCCAGGAGTATTTCAGCGACGGTATTACGGCTGACATTACCAGCACGCTCTCTCGATTATCCAAGTTGTTTGTCATCTCTCGCACGTCCGCGTTCACCTATAAAGGGAAACCGACCAAGGTGCAGGACATTAGCAAAGAATTAGGTGTCCGCTACGTGCTCGAAGGCAGCGTGCGAAAAACGGATGATCGGCTGCGGATTGCTGTCGAACTCATTGACGCCACAAGCGATCATTCACTGTGGGCGGAACAGTATGACCGCCCCCTCAAAAATCTCTTTGCCGTGCAAGATGAAATCGTCCAGAAGATCGTGACGACACTCAACCTGCAACTCACCGTACGGGAGCAAGGCTCCCTGGCGCATAAACGCACGGATAACCTAGAGGCCTACGATGCCTTCTTACGTGGAGTTGCGCTGAACATGCGCTTCACGAAAGAGACTACTGTCCAGGCCCGCCAGATGTTTGAGAAAGCGCTGACGCTGGACCCACAGTATGCCGATGCGTACGTCATGCTCGGTTTTACGTACCACAATGAATGGATTTGGCGCTGGAGTACGAAGCAGCAGACCTTGGAATATGCGCTCGCGCTGGTGCAAAAGGCTATCGCTTTGGACGACTCCTTGCCAGACGCTCATTCACTTTTGAGCATGATCTATGCGCTGAAACAGGAATATGATCAAGCCGTCACCGAAGGCGAACAAGCCATCGCGCTTGATCCCAATAATGGGGATAGTTACGCAATACAGGCGCAGATACTCAACTTCGCGGGTAGGGGAGAGGAAGCTATCCAGATGGTGGGGCGGGCCATGCGGATGAACCCTCGCTATCCGGCTTGGTATGCGTTCGAATTAGGTTGGGCTTACCTCATAACCGGACAGTGTGACCAGGCAACCTCCGCGTTGCAGGAAGCTCTCCACCAGAACCCCAATTATTTGGCCGCCCACTTCTCTCTGGCTATCAGCTACTTAAGGCAATGGGTCTTCCAACTAAGCGCGGATACCCAGCTATTGGCTCAAGCAATGGCGATGGCGCAACGGGGCTTCACCCTCAGTGATTCTCTCCCATGGGGTCACCTGATCTTGGGGCAGATTTATCTGGGGCAAAAACAGTACGACCTCGCCATGTCCGAGATGGAGCGCGCGATTGTTCTCGATCCCAATGATGCCTTCAACTATGCGGCTCTGGCTGAGACGTTGAGTCGGGTAGGCAGATCAGAGGAAGCTCTAGCGATGGTGGAGCAGGCGCGGCAGCATAAGCCCTTAAATGCGGACCTCCACCTATGGAGTCTCGGCGTCGCTCTGTACCTGGCTGGGCGGCCCGACGAAGCAATTGCCCCATTGAAGCAATATCTCTCCCGCTACCCCAACTTTCTTGGCGCTCATCTGACCCTGGCGACAGTCTACAGCGAACTGGGCCGGGAGGCAGAAGCCCGCGCCGAAGCGGCGGAAGTGCTGCGCCTCAATCCCAAATTCTCGTTAGAGGTTCACAAAGAACGAGCACCGATCAAAGACTCGGTGCTGTTGGAAGGGTCTATCGCCGCACTGCGCAAGGCGGGGCTTAAGTGAGTGTTGGCACGCTCCTCATCGTGGAATGATCGGCAGCACTACATGTGAGGGTCGCAGTTCGTCATGAAAGATCCGTTGCAAGGCCGGCTCCAAGCGATTCGCTTCGCTGCTAGCTTCGCCGGTCTGCGGGTTACGATCGAAGCGAGGAAAGTTGGAGCTGGCAATGTCTAGCCTGATGCGGTGGCCCGCTTTGAACACGTTGCTCGTGGCCCATAGATCAATCGTGTACTCGTACACTTCGCCAGCCTTGAGCAACACCGCTTTGCCGCGCGACTCGCGATAACGGCCACGAATAATTCCGTCCGTCAGATTGCGGGCGTATCCGTCGGGATGCACATCCACCAACTTGGCGGTGAAGTCGGTATCCACCGCACTAGTCGCAGCGTACAGCGTCACCGTGATAGGTCCGGTCACTTCAATGTCCTGGTCAAGCACGGGCGTGGTATACACCAGCACGTCGGGGCGCTCTTCGATCAACCGCTGATCAAACGCCCCTCCAGGCACAGCCGCAGGCCAGCAGCAGAGCCCACCGCCTCTCGTTGGAACCGGATTACGCGGATCAGCTACGTACACATCCGCCGGTTTGTTGCGAGGGGGCTCGGGGCTCAACAATCCGTCGCCTCTCACGCTGTTCGCTTTGCCGTCGCTATGGAAGAAGTATCTCGTGTAGTGGGTCCGCGCGAGCGGCCATTCGTTTTCGTTGCGCCAGCGGTTTTCTCCCATGACAAAAATGCGCACCGGCGGATCTTCGAGCACGCCGTTCTGTTTTCCCTTCAACCAGTAGTCGAACCAGCGAATATGCATGCCGTCCAAATCCATCGCTAACGCGGTAGTGGACGGCCCATGATTCACTTCTCCAGAAACATTGTTGAGCGGTAACGTATGGAACCACGGTCCCAGGATCAACTTCTGCCCTTGGCGCGCCGCTGGTGTCGCGCCCCGCTCGCGCATGCCGAGATAATTACGAATCGTGCCGCCTAAGAAGATATCGTACCACCCACCCACATTGCAGGCCGGGACCTCTACGCTGTTATGCCGCGCCTCAATATTTCACTGTCGCCAGTAATCATCGTCATCAGGATGAGCGAGCCAATCGTGGAAATAGGGCGCGGCCTCGCCAAAGAGAGGAAAGTCTTTGAGCGGTGTATGCCGAAACCACTGGCACATGTCGTCAATACCTTGCAGCATCGTGCTGAGCCGTTCCCCCAACTCGGGCTTGGTCTTCATCAGCCGCTGATAGGTATCCGGAGCCAAGAAGGTCATCGTCCAACTTTCGTTAAACCCCAGCGCGAAGGCGCCGCCTTGATAGGTCCACCCTTCGTGGTAGTCCGACGCGGTAATCAGCGGGAAAATCGCCTTCAAATGTGGGGGCTGGCTGATCGCCGCCAGCCACTGCGTAGCGCCGACATACGACGCGCCGTACATGCCCACGTTTCCATCGGACCACGACTGCACCGCACACCATTCCACGGTGTCATAGCCGTCAAGCACATCATCCTTGAACGTGTAAAAGGTTCCTTCCGACGCATATCTGCCGCGTGAATCCTGAATGACCACGGCATACCCTTCACCAGCGACTCGGATGACATCCAGCATCAGCAAGCCAACGGTGGTCAGATTTTTATTATATGGGGTGCGCTGCAAGATGACCGGATAGCGCCCCGGGACAGCGGGGCGAAAGACGTCGGCTCGTAAGATCGTCCCATCGCGCATCGGCACGGGAACATTCTTCTCAATCACAATCGTCGGTTCTCCCATAACGTTTTCTCCTTTACGTGTTTGCGATTCCGTCTGCCTTTTGTGTTCTGCTGCGATTTTCCCATATTTGCAAGAGCAGCCGTCACGTGCGCCGTCCGCGCGAAAAGGCTATGATCCTCCTGACCTCACTTCCAGATGCTGTGTAAAAATGTAACCAATGAGGAGGAGTTTCATGGCCTACGAATATCTACTATTTGAACAGGATGCTGGTGTCGCTACCCTGACCTTGAATCGTCCGGAAAAACAGAATGCCCTGTCGCAAGGGCTCATGGCGGAATTGCGCGAGGCGTTTGACACGATAGACCGTGACCCCGCTATTCGAGTCGTGCTTATTACCGGCGCGGGGCGGGCCTTTTCCAGCGGTTTTGATTTGAGCCCCAAGGAGCTGGCCGCCGACGCACCCCACGATGAAGCGGACTGGAGCCGCCTGATTCGACTCAACTTCGACACGCTCATGCGCATCTGGAATTTGCGCCAACCGGTGATTGCCGCCGTGAATGGCCCGGCGATCGCCGCCGGTTCCAATTTGGCGCTCATCTGTGACATTACTCTCGCGGCGGACAATGCCTCCTTCGGCGAGCCGGAGATTCGACATTTTGCCCTCTCTCCTTTGCTGTTGCTGCCCTACCTCGCCAACAACAGCAAAGCCATGCACTATCTCTATTACAGTGGCGATACGATTAACGCGGACGAAGCGCTGAAACTGGGATTCGTCTGCAAGGTTGTACCGCCGGACCAACTGCTGCCCGAGGCTCAACGCATTGCCCGGCGCATCGCGCAAGTCCCAGCCTATCCCGTGCAGATCACCAAGCGCAGCATCAAATCCGCCTATGAAATGATGGGCTTCAAGAATGCGATGGAGATCCATCGCGCCAACGACGCCCTTGTCATCGACTCTTCGCAAATCGCGGAGAAACGCAAGCTCATGGGTGTTCTCATGGAAAATGGCTTGCGAGCCTTTCTTGAACTCCGCGACGGTCCGTTTCGGGAGTGAGGACATTTTGCCGTATAGTATCAATGGAGCGAGAAGAGAGAGGTGACACATGGCGCAACGGGGTCCGTTTGATCCTTCAGATTCAAATAATGTGATTGATCTCGCGAAGTTTCGTGAACAATGGGGACCAGGTTCTCCACTCGGTCGGTTTGTACAAAGTAATTTTTTCCGCAAGATACTCTTACCCGTCCTCGCCCTGATCATCGGCCTTAAACTGTTCGTCTTTCTCTGCTTCGTCTACGTTCGGCCCAATGAATACGGCGTCAAGGTCGTGCGAGTGCCGGTCTTCGGGGCGCGGGGCGTGCACAAGGAGGTCTACAACACCGGTTTTCACTTTGTCCTGAAACCGTTCGACTGCGAGGGCATGTATCTCTTTCCAAAGGACTTGCAGGTACTGGACCTCACCGGTTCACGCGAAGAGGCGGCGCGCGAGGCCACTATCAGCAAACCCGCGCATATTCAGACCTCGGACGGCTTTTTTGTCGATGTTGACGCCAGTATTCTTTACAAAATCATCGATCCTTACCTGGCCTTTACTCGTCTTGGCGCCGGTCGCGCTTTTGAAACCAACGGGCTCATGCCCAAAGCCGAGCCAGTGTTGAAACAGGCGCTCGGCGAACTTACGACTGAAGAGTTTTACAACAGTCCGGCGCGGTCGGCCAAAGCCGAGCTGAGCAAAACACTCTTGAATCAAGAGTTGGCAAACTACGGGTTGCAGATTGATCAAGTGCTGGTGCGCTACTTCCGCTATACGGAGGAAATTCAGAAGAACATCGAAGAGAAAAAGCTCAAGGATCAGCTTGCGTTCAAGAACCAAGCCGAGGCCCGTGCAGCTACTGAAGGAGCCAAGCTCAAGAAAACCATTCAAGAAGGTCAAGCGACAGTGGATATCAAACTACAGGAAGGCCGCGCTTATATCACGACCAAAGACGCCGAGCGTGACTTGTACGTCCGCAAAAAACGTGCGGAAGCGGACTTACTGGTGAAATTAGCCGATGCAAAAAAGACACAACTCCGCAACGAGGCCTTACAAGGCTCCGGGTCCGATCGTATGGTCGGTCTCAAAATGGCGGAAGTCTATAAAGGGCTGGAGATTCTTATTCTCCCCAGCGACGGCGCCAACGGGGTGAACCCGTTAAACCTGGAGCAAACGATGAAATTATTTGAGGTGAAGAAGTAAAGGGGAAATCCTCATGAAGATTGTATCAATAGCGATTCTTGTCGTGCTGCTCGGCGCCTTCCTTTTTTCCCCGCACACGACCGGCCCCACGGAAGTTGGCGTGCGCACGATCAAATGGTCGCTCTTTGGCAAAAAAGGCGTAGAGGAGTACGTCTATCAACCTGGCGGTGTATACTTTTTCCCCGCTGTCATTAACGATTGGCACGTGTTCGACACCAAACTCCAGAATGTGGAAATGACGCACGATCCAAAGCGGGGCGACCGCCAGATGCGCGACGATCTGTTGTTCAAAACTATTGACGGCAACGATATTAGCCTCGATGTCATCATCTCCTATCGCATCGATCCGCAGAAAGCTCCTTTTATTTTGCAAAATGTCGCTGGCAGTGATTTTGAGCTTAAGGACAATGTTGTTCGCACCATCGCCCGTAGTCGTTCGCGCGACATCTTCGGCGAACTCAAAACCGAAGAATTTTACATTTCAGACAAACGGGATGAAAAAGCCGAGAGCGTCAAAGCGACGCTTAACGACATGATGAACCCCTATGGCGTCATCGTCGAGCGCGTGTCAACAAAAGATTATCGTTTTAATCCTGCCTACCAGAAGGCCATCGAAGACAAGAAGGTCGCCGAACAAGTCGCTGAACAGAACAAAGCAGCAACCAAGGCCGCCGAAGAAGAATATTTGAAAAAATTGGAAGATGCTAAAGGTGAAGTCAACAAAATGGTCGCCGAGACCGATGGCCGTTTCCGCCAGGCGCAGATCGAAGCCGACGCCTACTACGAACAACAACAACGAATCGCTTCCGCTATTGAAGCGGAAGGCGTGGCGGAAGCAAAAGGCATCACCGAATTGAACAAAGCCTTGGCTGGCAGTGGCGGTGAAGTGATGGTGAAGTTAAAACTTGCCGAAGCGCTCGAAGGGAAAAAGATCGTGCTGCTGCCGGCTGCGGGCGGCGGATTGGACATCAAAACGACGGATATCAATAAACTCTTACAAACCTACGGGCTCCGTAGCCTTGCCGCAGATCAGGCAGCCCAATGAACAGCGGCCAGAGGTTATCCTTTTCCAGAAGTTTACAACCGATGCTCTGCCGCGAGATGGGACGCCACCACCGCACGGAGATTCGTGCTCAGAGTCGGCGGAGGCTCGACAAACCGGCAACCAAGACCGATCAAGTGCAGGTCTTGTTTTTTCACCCGCACGATCTCCAGCAACAGTTGCCTGACTTCAACATTGTCTAGAAAAAACTCGCCCTCGAAGCGCGCCCCATTGGGCGGCGGCAACAGTGGAGAAGAACGAATGTCCGCCATAGCGAACAATCCGCTTGCACTCACATTCTGCACGACGGCGGGGATCACTTCTCCGGAGCCGCTTGTCAACCGTAAAGGCAGACTCGTCCCACACCGCGCCTCCCGTCGTTTGTCGGTCGAGGTGTCAGCCTGAGGCGGTGAAAGAATCGTCACCGAGTCCGTTTGTGCGTCGGCATCGCTCATTTTCACATATCCTCCTTGGACCCAGAAACAGGTCAACCCACGTTTGTCGACAGAAGTAAGCTCAAGCGAAACGGTAGGGCTTTCCTGAAACGTTGTCAACGAACGGGCTCTTCTGAAACCAATGGCGGCTCGAAAGCCGTCACGGGTGGAAGGGCTCCATCATATTTTTCAACTTCGACTAACGCGGTCTGTGCACTGGGTCCCTGCGCGAGTCGTGAGGTTCCTTTGTCTAATGTCAAGACGTTTGGGTTACCGTGCTTGTCGAGGCTGCCGATGACTCCAGGCTCTTCTGGGTCGTACCACGCGCCGGTTGAGATTTGAATGACGCCGGGACGGAGAGCGTCGCTGAGCACCGCACCGGCCAGGAGTGCGCCCCGATCGTTGAACACCCGCACGACGTCTCCATTACGAATACCGCGTTGGGCGGCGTCGGCTGGATTAATGCGTATCGGCTCACGTCCCGCCACTTTGCTATTCTGGCTCACCTGACTCATATCCATCTGACTATGCAGTCGTGTGCTAGGCTGCGTGGTCAACAAATGAAGCGGATAGCGCTGCGCCTTCGTACTCCCTAACCATTCCGCCGGCTCCAACCAAGCGGGATATCCAGGGCAATCGTCGTAGCCGAACTCGGCAATTGTCTCGGAAAAAATTTCAATGCGCCCTGATGGCGTCGCCAAGGGATTGCTCAAGGGATCGTTGCGGAAGTCCACAAATTGCTCGAACGGCTGCGCCGCGGGAGGAATCTCAAAATATCCTTGCTCCCAGAACTCCGCGAACTCCGGCCAACGCATTTCCCAGCGCGCGGCCTGCGCTCGCGCCGAGTCATACAGATGACGCACGAACGCCATTTCGCTGCGCCCCTCGGTGAACGCTTCACGCACGCCGAAGCGATTCGCTAATTCTGCAAAGATAGCAAAATCATCGCGCGCTTGGCCGACCGGGTCAAGCGCTTTCTTCATGGCGATGATGAAGCGATCACGCGAACTGGCGCCGATGTCGTTGCGCTCAAGAACGGTCGTGGTAGGCAGCACAATGTCAGCGTGGCGCGCTGTCGCCGTCCACCACGGATCATGCACAATGATCGTCTCGGGCCGTCGCCACGCGCCTAACAAGCGATTAATATCTTGATGATGATGAAATGGATTCCCGCCGCTCCAATAGACCAATTTAATGTCAGGGTAAACGAGAGCAAGACCATTATATTGAAACAGCTGCCCCGGATTGAGCAGCATGTCCGCGATGCGCGCCACAGGAATGAAACTCTTTACTGGATTGAAACCGCTCGCTAACATCGGCGTCGGGGCAATGGGGCGCATATCGGCGAGTCCCTCCATGCTGCCATAGCCGAAGCCGAAGCCGCCGCCGGGAAGCCCGATCTGGCCCAGCAGCGCCGCTAGCGTCACGACCGCCCAGAACGGTTGCTCGCCATGATCGCTGCGTTGCAAAGACAAATTCGCCATGATGAAGGTGCGTGACTGCGCCATCTGCCGCGCGAGGTCGCGAATTCTGTCTGCCGGAACCTCACTGAGCCGCGCGGCCCAGTCCGCATCTTTCACCACACCATCAGTGAGACCGAACAAATAGTCTCGGAAACGCTCAAATCCCACGCAGTAGCGATCTAAGAAGGCTTGGTCATGCAATCCTTCCTGCACTAACGTATGCGCTAGTGCGAGCAGAATCGTGGTGTCGCTGTTAGGTCGGGGCGCGATCCACTCGGCCTTGAGAAACGCCGCGGCATCGTCGCGCATCGGGCTGATATTGTAGAATTGAATCCCCGCCGCTTGCGCCTGCATCAGCCACCGTCTGGAGGTGTGTTGACTGACGCCGCCGGGCGCAACCTGAGTGTTGCGAAGCGGAAGGCCGCCAAACATGACGACCATCTTCGTATGTCGCACGATACTTTGCCAGCTCATCCCTCCAGCAACCGCGCCCGCACTGCCCACAATGCGCCTGAGCAACACCGTCCCGGCAGCGTCACTGTAGGTTTCACGCGCACCAACAAACCCGCCGATCTTCCCGAGAAACCGTTGGAGTTGTGTTCTTGCATGATGGAAGCGTCCGGCGCTGGACCAGCCATACGAGCCGGCGAAAATAGACTCGTTGCCAGAATTGGCGATCACACGCCTGAGTTCACGCTCAACTAAATCGAGCGCGCGTTCCCATGAGACCAACACGAACCGATCCCTACCCCGCCCGGCAGCGGCCCCACCCGGACCATGCGTGAGCCAGCCTTCTCGCACGGCGGGCTGTATCACCCGGCAGGGATGGTGCACTGCCTCCGGTATCGAACGAAGCAGAGGCGACGGATCAGGATCATGAGGAAAGGGGCGCGCTTCAACGAGTCGCCCTTCTTCAACAATCGGAGCAAACGCGCCCCAGTGTGAGCTGTTGAGAGTCAAACGATGCATAGGAGTTCTTTTTAAAGATTCCCATGACATTTTTCCAGTTCATCGTCGCCCAAAGGGCAAGGCGACGGTACTACCATAGACGGCGCATTAACGGAAAAGTGTAAGTGAAATGGTATACACTCATGAAGCACGAACCTGCGGCTATTGACACCGACATCCCCTTTCGCCTCGATCGCCTCCCCTGGAGCCGCTTCCACTGGCTGCTGGTCAGCGCGCTGGGCGTCACCTGGGTTCTGGATGGCCTTGAAGCGACTGTCGTAGGATCAATCGGCGTTGTGCTGGAGAGCCCCGCTACCCTGAGCCTCACCGCGTATCAAGTCGGGCTGGCCGGCACACTCTATTTAGCAGGGGCGATCGGGGGCGCGCTGTTATTCGGCTACCTGACTGACCAACTGGGGCGCAAGCGCCTGTTTACAGTAACCTTGGGCATTTATCTTATAGGCGCCGTGCTCACGGCGTGCGCCTGGGACTTCTGGAGCTTCGTGCTGTTCCGGGTAGTCACTGGCATGACCATCGGCGGTGAATACTCCGCTATCAACTCCGCCATCGACGAGTTCATCCCGGCGCGCGTGCGTGGTCAAGTCGATTTAGTAGTGAACGGCTCTTTCTGGATCGGCGCCGCGGCGGGGGCAGCCGCCAGCCTGGTGCTCCTCAACCCTAGTCTCGTCCCTGTGTGGCTGGGTTGGCGACTGGCGTTTGGCCTCGGCGGGCTGGTCGGCGGGGCAATGATCCTCGCTCGTCGGCACGTCCCTGAGAGCCCACGTTGGCTGCTCGTCCACGGACGCCAGGCCGAGGCCGAAGCCATTATGAGCCGTATCGAGGCTGAGGTGGCTGAACGAATGGGTCGACAGACCCTGTCTCCAGTTGCGCAGCGACTCACCATCTATCCGGGAGCCCGCATTCATCTTGACACGATCGCCTGGACTTTATTCGTGCGGTATCGCAGTCGAGCCTTCCTCGGCTTAGTCCTCATTGCTTCGCAAGCGTTCTTCTATAATGGCATCTTCTTCACCTATCCACTGGTTCTCCACGATTTCTTCGGCGTGCTCCCGGAACAGGTCGGCTTCTATATATTGTTCTTTGCCGCAGCCAACTTTCTCGGGCCGCTCGTGCTCGGGCGCTTCTTCGACAGCGTCGGTCGTCGCGTCATGATCAGCACCACCTACGCGCTTTCTGGAGGCGTCATCATCGTGGCAGAGTTGCTCTTCCTTCGCGGCCAACTCACCGCCGCCAGCCAGACGTTCCTCTGGTCGGCGGCCTTCTTCTTCGCGTCGGCGGCGGCAAGCGCAGGGTATTTAACAGTCAGTGAGGTGTTCCCACTGGAGATGCGAGCGCTCGCGATCGCGCTGTTCTATGCGATTGGCACCGCAATAGGCGGTCTCGGAGCGCCAGCCTTTTTCGGCTCGTTAGTCGAGCAGCATGATCCGTTCTCTCTTTTCAGTGGATATATCCTGGGTGCGGCGCTCATGATCGCCGCCGCGCTGGTCGAGCTTGTCTTCGGTGTAGCAAGTGAGCGCAAGGCTCTGGAGGAGGTGGCCGCCCCACTGACCACAGAGCGTCCAACTGCGGCTTCACCTCTCCTTCACCAACCCTAACTTGAGATTGTTAAATCTTCAGTACTACTAAGACGCATGCGCAAATAGCCGGAGATGACGCGGTTTTACAAAGACGCGTTCACCCGCCTGAAATCGCAGCTCTTGGTAACGATCTTTGGTCAACTCGACTTCGATCATGTCGCCGGTGTCTCCTCTAGTGAGTTCAAGGTGGACCAGCGGTCCCTTGCTCTGAATATGATTCACGACCGCTTCGATGGCCGGCTCCCCGTTCAAGTGCCGGGCGACATCGATATCATGGGGGCGCACGTAGCCCACTGCCGGCACATCTTGCGCCTCGGCGTGTTCGGGCGCCTCAATCTCAATCTCGCCGATCTGGGCGCGCCCCTCGTGAATCCGACCATGAAAGATGTTCACATTGCCAAGAAAATGATACACAAACGGGGTCGCGGGATGATCGTAGACTTCCTGCGGCGAACCAATCTGTTCGATGGCGCCTTCATTCATAATGACGATACGATCCGCTACTTCTAGCGCCTCTTCTTGGTCGTGTGTCACGAAAACGCTGGTAATATGCATCTCATCATGTAAACGGCGCAGCCACCGGCGCAGCTCTTTGCGGACTTTGGCGTCTAACGCACCAAACGGTTCGTCGAGTAACAGCACCTGGGGTTCGACGGCCAACGCACGAGCCAAGGCGATCCGTTGTCGCTGGCCTCCGGAGAGTTGCGCGGGATACCGATCGGCTAACCAGTCCAACTGTACAAGATTGAGCAGTTTATGAACTTGTTCACGAATCACGCTCTCGGCGGGGCGCAGCGCCTTGGGTCGAACCCTCAGGCCAAACGCCACATTCTCAAAAACCGTCATGTGGCGGAACAGGGCGTAGTGTTGAAAAACAAATCCGACGTTCCGGTCGCCGACACTCCGTGTCGTGGCGTCCTCACCGTTAAAGAAAATGGCGCCCCGATCGGCGGTCTCCAGACCGGCAATAATCCGCAGCAAAGTCGTTTTCCCCGAGCCGGACGGTCCTAACAACGCCACCAGTTCCCCGGTCGGCGCTTGAAAGCTCACATTGTGCAAGGCGATAAAATTTCCGAAGGTTTTTTTGATGTTTTTGATTTCGACGCTCATGGTAATTCCTCGAGAACGGCGCCTTCGTGGTCTAGCACTTGTTGTGCAGTTCTCCATTCAACTACGCTTTTCGCCGCCAGCGTCACGAGCGCAAGCAGCGCGAGCACAGAAGCGACGGCGAACGCAGCAGCGAAACTGTATTCGTTGTACAGAATCTCAACGTAAAGCGGCATCGTATTCGTCTGCCCGCGAATGTGGCCGGACACCACGGAGACGGCCCCGAACTCTCCCATCGCCCGCGCGTTACACAAAATGACTCCGTACAATAAGCCCCATTTGATGTTGGGTAGGGTCACGCGGAAGAAGGTTTGCCACCCGCTGGCGCCAAGCACCAACGCGGCTTGCTCTTCCTCCGTGCCTTGCTCTTGCATTAATGGCGTGAGTTCACGGGCAACAAAAGGAAACGTGACGAAAATAGTCGCCAACACAATCCCTGGGACAGCGAAAATCACTTTGAGATCGTGAGCCGACAACCACGGTCCCAGCCAGCCTTGCAAGCCAAACAGCAAGACGAAGATCAATCCTGAGATGACGGGGGAGACAGCGAAGGGCACGTCGATGAGTGTAACCAAGAGGCTTTTGCCGACAAACTCAAACTTGGTAATGGCCCAGGCCGCCGCTACGCCGAACACTACATTGAGAGGCACGGCAATAGCTGCAGTCAGGAGGGTAAGACGAATGGCCGCCAGCGCGTCGGGCTGACGTAACGCATTAACATAAGCAACAACACCCTTTTGCAACGCTTGCACGAACACGGCCGCTAACGGCAGGACGAGGAAGAAGGCTAAGAACGCGAGTGCACTCCCAATTAGCAACCGTCGCACCAACGCCGGTTCACTGATCGCACAGGGGTGCGCGGCTTCCGCTGAAGTATGTCGTAGAGCGATGCTGCCAGCCATACGTGGTCGGTCTCCTTTCTCCTGCTTTAAGCAGCAAGGCAGCGCGTGCTGCTCCAACGTTGCAGCACATTGATCAGCAGCATCAACGTAAACGACGCTACTAAACCAGACTGCAAGAGATTGGTACACTGCGTAACTCCGTGTGCTTAGTTCTCTGCCTGGCGGTCACTCGCTGGGCTATGAGACAACACTCCTGGAGAGGGCCTAATACGGGCTTTAGCCCGTGTTAGGAGGTAACCTGGCTGCTTCATGGCTGGGTGGAAGCGAGCACACAGTCCGTGCTGAAGTGTACCAATGTCATGCACTTCGGTTTAGCATGACGACCGCAACCGCAGTGGCGCCGGCGTAATCGTACTGTTCCAATTTAGTGATAATCAGCAACGGCGTAATTTCGGTGCGCATCGGCATGTTTCCGGAAATAAAAACGACCGAACCATACTCGCCCAACGCCCGCGCAAATGCTAAGGCGAAGCCGGTAAGCAGCGCAGGAAACACGGCTGGCAGCAGCACTCGGCTGAAGGTTTGCCAGCGACTGGCGCCAAGACTGGCCGCTGCTTCCTCCAGCTCAACGTCGAGATCCTCCAACACCGGCTGCACCGTGCGTACGACAAAGGGCAAGCCAATGAAGATAAGAGCGGCAATGACGCCGAGCGGCGTGAAGGCGACCTGAATCCCCCACGGTTCGAGATAGCGTCCGATCCAACCCGTTTTCACAAAGAGTGAAGTCAGACTGATGCCGGCGACCGCGGTCGGCAAAGCAAACGGGAGGTCGACTAAGGCGTCGACCAAACGTTTGCCGGGGAACGAATAGCGCACGAGCACCCAGGCAATAAGAAACCCGAACACCGCGTTGACGAGAGCCGCGGCGAAAGACGCACTGAAACTGAGCCGATAGGACGCCAGGACGCGGGGCGCGGTCACCGCTGCCCAAAATTGGTTCCAACTCAACGTCGTCGTTTTTACCAAAAGGGCAGCCAGGGGAAGTAACACAATGAGGCTGAGGTACAACAAGGTAAACCCCATCGCCACACCAAAGCCGGGAAGAATGCTGTGTTGTTTCAGCCTCATGGACGCACCCCGAAGGTGAAAGGAGCATCAAGCCTGGAAAGAAGCGACATGTTGACAATTCCTTGAAAAAATGGCGTTGGTTTTGTTCTGTCTCTCGAAACCGTCAGGTGTGGAAAAGCTGCATCCACCCTAGGCTTCGCCTTTTGTTTCGGCAGTTTCTTGAGTTCCTACAGAGACCTATCTCAAGCTTGCACCCTGGGAGAGGCAAAGTTCACGCTGGCGTCTCAGCCAGGTTGGTAGATCTGGTCAAACGTCCCGCCATCGGCGAAGTGGGTTTGTTGCGCTTTCTACCAACCACCGAATACCTCATCGACGGTAAACACATTCACTTTGGGAAACTGGGACGCGTATTGCGTGGCAACCGAGGCCAGTCGCGGGCGGTAATAATTTTTCGCTGCGATTTTCTGGCCCTCTTCGGAGTAGAGATACTCCACATACGCTTGTGCGACGGCGCGCGTACCATGCTTGTCCGTCACTTTATCAACCACCGTCACCGGCGGTTCAGCCAGAATACTGACCGATGGGGCAATAATCTCAAATTTGTCCGCGCCGAGCTCCTTGACGGACAACAGAGCTTCATTCTCCCAGGCGATCAACACATCGCCAATGCCGCGTTCGACGAACGTCGTGGTCGAGCCCCGGGCCCCGGAATCCAACACGGGCACGTTTTTGTAGAGTCGGGTCACAAAGTCTTTTGCTTTGGCCTCATCTCCACCCGGTTGTTTCAACGCGTAGCCCCACGCCGCCAGATAGTTCCAGCGCGCCCCGCCCGAGGTTTTCGGGTTCGGAGTAATTACCGAAACTTCAGGTTTCGCCAGATCAGCCCAATCTTTGATGCCCTTGGGATTCCCCTTCCGCACCAGTAAGACGATGGTCGAAGTATATGGGGCGCTGTTGTCGGCTAACCGTTTTTGCCAATCAGAAGAGAGAAGTTTTGCTTTGGCGGCGATTTCGTCAATGTCGTACGCGAGGGCGAGGGTCACGACATCCGCTTCGAGTCCGTCAATGACGGCGCGCGCTTGCTTGCCGGACCCGCCGTGAGATTGATTGACAGTGACAACCTCGCCAGTTTTTTCCCGCCAATATGTCGCGAAAGCTGCATTAAAGTCTTGATAGAGTTCACGGGTGGGGTCATACGAGGCGTTCAATAAGGTGAGGGTTTTCTGAGCGTACGCCGGGGCGCTTGCGCTGAGGAGGAGGATCAGGACGGAAACTGCGCGAATCAGCACGTGTACAATCATAGTAAACCTTTCGCCTGTGAGAGTGGGCTTCTAGACGAGCAAAGAGGGCGCCGTAGGAAAGTCGCAAGAGCTGAAAGCGTGCACGACGAGAAAATTCCAAGCAATTTGCACTTCTACAACGTCATACCGTTTTTGCTCCGGCGCCGATCTCCACAGAAGAGATACGATTTCGTTTTTTCTAGAAAATATGCTAGAAAAAATATCTTATAAGAAAGAAAATGTTGCAAATAGATCGGAAGAAGATGGACCCACCGACGTCATTCATGTTAGGAGTTTGGCGGGAAGCCAGTCGCCATATCGAGGTTACCGAATTCGCGGCGACCCTCGCCCAGATGGCGGCGCACCGCATGCCCCTCAGCCGCCTCATCATCCAAAGGATTGACCAAGAACACTCACGCCTGGAGACGGTGGCGTTGCACTCTGTCGAAGGCGACGAACAACGTGTTCCTGAGGCGACGAAATGGTCGACAAGAGCTATCGCCCGCTTACTGAGTTGGTGCCGCCGGGGTGAGGTAGAGCACTGCTTAACAGCCAATCCAACCCGATCACTTGCCCTCTCTGTTATCCCTTCCTTTCTGCAAGGAGAAGTGATCGCGGGTCCCCTTGTCAGTGAACATGGCAGCTATGGAGTAGTGCTCTTTCAAGCGAAGTCTTCGCAGCATTTTACGGCGGACCACAAAGCGTTGTGCCGAGCGTTACTCGATCCCTGCGCCGTCGCACTCCATAACGATTACCGCTTGAGCGAGCTGCGCATTCTTCGTGAGGCGGCTGAAGCGGACAAACGTTTCCTCCTCAACCGGTTGGGGCGCGAAGACTTATCCACACCGATTGTGGGCGCCGAGCGAGGTTTACACTCGGTGATGGAACGCGTGGGGCTCGTAGCCCGCTCTGACGCGCCTGTCCTGCTCTTGGGAGAAACGGGATCGGGAAAAGAAGTGATCGCACGCGCGATTCACGAGCGTTCGCCACGAGCGCATGGCCCATTCCTGCGGGTGAACTGTGGCGCTATTCCCCCCGAGTTAATCGACGCGGAACTCTTTGGCCACGAAAAGGGCAGCTTTACCGGCGCCACCTCAACGCGGCGCGGTTGGTTTGAGCGCGCCAATGAAGGAACCCTGTTTCTCGACGAAATTGGCGAACTCCCGCTCGCCGCACAGGTGCGCTTCCTGCGCGTCCTGCAGGAAGGCTCGTTTGAGCGGGTCGGCGGGGAACACTCACTGAAAGGCGACGTGCGGATCGTCGTCGCCACGCACCGCGATTTGGCCGCCATGGTGCAGAGCGGCGACTTTCGTGAGGACCTCTGGTACCGCATCGCCGTCTTTCCTATCGTGATTCCCCCGCTGCGAGAGCGTCCTGAAGATATCCCTCTGTTAGCGGACCATTTCGCCCGCCGGGCCGCGCTACGGTTCGGACTCAAGCTGCAACTACCTATCCCTGAACATATCGCCCTTCTTCACTCTTACCCCTGGCCTGGCAACGTCCGCGAGCTGGGATCAGTGATAGACCGGGCCGCCATCCTCGGCGACGGAGAACAGCTCGAAGTCGCACGGGCGCTAGGCGTCGGCGCGGAGGTGCTCACCCCAGTGAAAACAGCAAGCACGCTGCAACCGCGAGAGCAGTGGGCTACGCCAAGTCTTCTAACGCTCGACCTCGCCATGAAGCGCCATCTTGAAGACGCATTGACCAGGACAAAAGGGCGCGTGGATGGTCCCTACGGCGCTGCCACTCTTCTCAACATCAATCCCCACACCTTGCGGGCGCGGATGAGAAAACTTGGGATCGACTGGACCAGCTTTCGCTCTCGTACTAACGGATTGTGAGAAATTATCACCGCGATTTCAACCGCGTCCGAGGAAGCGAGCGAACCACGGACGCTGGCTGACTGTGGACCAGGCGACGCCACGACAGAAGGGCAGTATCCCATACACGAGCACATGCGCTATGAGTGGCCCTCAAGGAGGATAGTATGGCGCACTGGGTTGAGCATCTGTTTGCCGCTATCGATGCGATGCAAGCAGATACGTTTGCCGCTTTTCTCACAGAGGATGCACGGTTTACTTTCGGTAACGCGGCATCTATCGACGGGCGCGCGGCCATTCGCGACGCCGTCGCTACGTTCTTCGGCACGATCAAAGCGCTTCGGCATGAAATTACCAACGTATGGGAGGTGGGTGAAACCGTCATTTGCCAACTAGCGATCACGTATACCCGTCATGATAATCGGGTAGTGGCGATTCCCGCCGCCAACATTTTTCACATGCGAGACAAGCTTATCCGAGATTACCTCATCTACATCGACCTGAGCCCAGTCTACGCTTGACCTAAATTGAACCACAGAACATTCGTCCACTTTCCCACCTGAGGGGAGGAAAATCCCCCCTTTCCCCCCTTTGGCAAAGGGGGGAGCGCAGGGCGCGGGGGGATTTATCTCAATAGATTGTACCAATCTCATATGTTTCGATTCAGAAGCACCACTTGCCTCACGCTTTCCCCAGGAGATGGCGTAGCGCTCCTTCCAGCTCGGGATAACGGAACTGGTAGTGAGACGCGAGCAGGTGTCTGGGCTCCACACGCGCCCCGGCGAGGAGCAACGCGTCCGCCATTTCCCCTAGAGCAAGACGCAGTGCAAATGCGGGAACCGGCAAAAGGGTCGGACGGCGTAATACGCGACCAAGGGTTGCGGTAAATTCACGATTGGTGACTGGAGACGGGGCTGTGACATTGACCGGTCCCTGTACACTCTCAGTGATGAGCGCATGGTGAATGGCGCCGATGACATCGTCGAGCGCAACCCAACTCATATACTGATTTCCTGAACCAACGATACCTCCCACTCCGAGCTTGAAAGGCAAGAGCATCTTTGCCAATGCTCCACCACTAGGACTCAGCACAACGCCAAGACGCAAATGGACAACGCGAATGCCTTTCTGTTCGGCTATTGTCGTCGCCGCTTCCCACGCCCGACACACGTCAGCAAGGAATCCGACACCCGGAGGGCTGTCTTCTCCCAATGGTTCTGCGCCCCGATCGCCGTAATAACCGATAGCCGATGCGCTGATGAGCACGTTGGGAGGCCGGGAGAGTGAGGTGAGCGCCTCACAAAGCGTTCTCGTCCCATCCACACGGCTGCGACGGATTTTGTTTTTCTTTGCCGGTGTCCATCGTTCGGCGATATTCTCACCCGCGAGGTGCACGACCGCATCAATCCCTTCCAAAGCGGCAAGATCAGACACGCCGGTGGCGGGGTCCCACCAGACTTCAGCCACCTCGGGTTGGGGCTGCCCTCTGACGAGACGGGTCACTCGATGCCCTCCAGTGGTGAGAAAAGCAACTAACACTTTGCCCACTAATCCACTCGCGCCAGTGACAAGCATATTCATAGGAGATTCAGTCCTGACAACATAATGCCCCTTTGCACACAAATCGGCACAGCAAAATGGGCAGGTGTCTACTTTTTGAGCAGTGTATACGGCAGCGGACTCTTCTCCGTGCCAAAAACTCTTGACTTTTCAGAGCTCCTGAAACTTCATCACTCTGGCACGTTTTCTGCTCTTTACAAAGATCAACAGCGCATAGGCGCAATGCCTAAAGGAAGAGGTTTTCCCTCCTTGCCTCTTCCTCACGTCCAAGGGGCGGTGTACCCTCTCACCGCCTCTCTCTCCATAGCCTCAAGCCTCGCTCATTAGCGCGAAGCAAGAATTACAACACTTGCTCTCCCAGACTCTGAAAACTTTCAGATGCAGCATGATACTCCCGTCTCTCCAGGGTAATACGAAAACGACGCACTCGCTCATTCCTCTCACGCTCGATGCGATACACATGATATTGCGCTCGCCGCTGAGGACGCTGACCATTATCAGACGCCGATCGCACCCCTACAATCGGAATCGGTCCGTCTGGTCCAGGCACGCTCTCCACTGCAGTTTTATGTAAGTGACCGTGGAGAACAAGGTCAACGCCGATCTTTTGTAAGATAGCGCAGAGCGCCGTGCTGTCGGCCAAACCGCGACGGAGCGTCCAATCACCATACTGTGGGGGATGGTGAATGAGTACGACGCGACAAAACTCGGACTCCGCCAACTCCTGGAGGATACGTTCGAGCCGAGCCAGTTGCTGCGCCCCGACGACACCGCCAGCCTGAAACGCTCGAATAGGCTGCGCAGTATTCACGCCAATCAGGGCCAGCGGTCCACGTCTCCGTACGCTCGGGAAATGCCTATCAGTGCACTCTTGAAACGAGGCAACAGGGTGAAGCAGATCGGCGCGGGTCTCATCAGAAGTAAGATAATCCCACCAATATGACCAGGCCGCGCGCCACGGCGCCGGCACATACGCATCATGATTGCCTGGCACCACAGAGACAAACTGACGATCGCCGAGGTGACGGAGCCACGCGCCCGCCGACACGAACTCCTCTTCAAAGCCAAGGTTTGTCAGGTCTCCCGTGATCGCTACATGATCAGCCTGTATCGTGCGCAGGTCAGCGACCAGGGCGTCCAGCACTTCCGGACGATGAATCTGGCGGCGTTCGAATGTCCATTTGCACCAACCAAAAATTCGCTTATTCAGCATAGCCCGGAGCCCGGGAATGCGCACCTGGGTCACATGAGAATCGGAGAGATGAGCGAGGGTGTACACGGAGATATGAGGTATCCTTACAGAGCTTTCGGCTTCGTCTGTTTCTTTCGTTTCGGTTGCTCGAGTTCTTCGAGCAACACCTTCGCTTCTTGCAAGTCTTTGGTATCGAAGCCTTCGGTAAACCAGTTGTAAATGTCAGACAATACCTGCCGCGCTTCGTTTCTTTTACCCTGACTTTGCCAGAGGCGCGCGAGGCTCATCGCTGCACGCAGCTCCAGCGACTTGGCTTGCTGCTGGCGAGAAACCTCCAGCGCTTTGAGGAAACATTCCTCCGCCTCCTGGGTGCTGGATATTAAGTGCTGGGGCCTGGTTTCCATTTTTGATTTTTGCCTTTTGATTTTTGCCTTTTGATTTTCCTGCTGCAGCGTCAGCTCGCCTTTGAGGCGGTGGAGTTCAGGTTCATAGAAACGCTCCTCAGATTTCTTCACAAACGCGAATGCCTCAACGAGGGTAGCAAGCCCCTCTTCTGCCCGTCCCGCTTTCCCGTAGACCTCGGCCTGCAAGCCAAGAAAATAGGAGTGAAATATTCCTGCGCCTGTAGCTTGATGGGTAACTAAGCCTTGGCGGATCAGGCTCAGTCCTTCTTCAATTTGTCCCCGGTTGGCGAGCGCCCACCCGTGCAAAACACTTCCTTGTCCTACGTACACGGGAAATCCCTGCTCACGTGCGAGAGCGATCCCTGCTGCTGCCCTCTCTTGAGTTAGGAGTCTGTCCCGGCGGTGCTGATGGGTCATGGCAGTAAGAACCAGGGCAGAAGTCAAAGTGAAGGTATGAGCCAACTCTTGAGCCAAGGAACATTCAGCCTCGCTCCTTTGTAGCGCTTGGGCCGGATAGCCTAGAGGCCACAAGACTCTCGAGGCAAAGAAGAGACCAGTAAACTCGGCGACCCTGCCGGAAGGGAATGCAGGGGAGTGGTGTTGTTGAGCATCATACAAGGCAAACCCCTGCTGCAGATGCGCTTGAGCCTCTCGAAGCTCACCTAAATGGCACAAAGTGTAGCCCAATGCCCAATGCGCCTCTACGAGCAAGGACGCGTCTTGCTCCTGCTGAGCGAGGCTCAAGAGTTGCTCCCCTAGTTCACGCGCCACAGGGAACTCTCCCCCCACCTGATGAACCGTCCGCAGCCCATAGAGGGTCGGGAAGATCTGGCGGACCTCCCCAACTTTTTGGCACAGCTCCCGGGCACGGGCATAGGTCGCGTGTACTTCTGGCGAAGAAAACCCTTTAGTGAACACTAACGGCGTGCCTAAAGCGAGCTGCAGCGTGAGCTCCTGCCGATCGCGTTCAGGTGTCTCAGGTAAACTTTTGAGCAACTCCAGAGCAGCAGTCAAGTGCGTGATCGCCTCGGCATTCGCGGACCGCTGCACGGCCTGTTGCCCCGCCAACTGGAGATAGTCCACCGCTTTTTGCGTGTTACCGCTACGACTGTAATGCGAAGCGAGCTCACTGTATTGATCGTCTAACCGAGAGTGAAACAGGGATTCGATCGCTTGCGCGGCGCGCTCGTGCAACACTTTGCGTCGCTCGATTAGCATCGAATTGTACGCCACTTCTTGCGTCAGCGCGTGCTTAAACACGTAGTTCGGTTCGGGAAACGCGGGCTGTTCGTAGATGAATTCCGCCTCGCGCAGATGCGAGAGCTGTTGTTGTAATATGTCTTCCGAGTGACCAACGACTTGCTTTAGTAAACTGAAAGGAAATTCCTTGCCGATGACCGCGAGGGTTTGCAGCAAGTCTTTCTCTTCAAGAGGAAGCCGATCAATGCGTGAAGTAAGAACGGTTTGTACGGTGGGCGGGATGTGCAAATCCGTCAGCGAGGATGCGCCCCGCTCAACTAGCTCCTGCACGATCTCTTCCATAAAGAATGGGTTGCCTTCGGTTTTGTCGAGGATGAATGTTTTTAGAGAGAGAAAATCTTCTATACTCCTCGCCCCGGCGGGGCGAGGAGGAAATTTCTCGGCCAGTAGTGCCGTCAGCATTTCTTCCGCCTCGGCTCGCCCTAGTGGGTCAAGGCGCAATTGCGTGTAGTAAGTTTTGCTGCCCCACTCATGCCGATACTCGGGCCGATAATTCACCAATAGCAACATGCGAGCGCTGGCTACGCTCTCGCTCAGAAGGCTGAGAAACGCTTGCGTCTCGTTGTCCAGCCAGTGCAAATCTTCAAAAACCAGAATGAGCGGCTGTTTGAGACTCTCGCGGATCAATATGCGCTTGATCGCCTCCAGCGTCCGTTTGCGGCGGATCTGCGGGTCCATTTGCAGTAAGGGTGAGTCCGGCTCGGCAATCCCTAGTAGGTGAAAGAGATAAGGGAGCGTGTCTTCCAGGCCCCGATCCAACGTCAATACCTTGCCGGTAAGCTTCTCTCGGCGCTTGCTTTCGTCATCCTGCGCGGTCAGTTGGAAATAGTTCTTCAGCAGGTCAATCAGTGGCAAATAAGGATAGGCTTTACCGTGTGAAACCGAAAAGGTCTCCAGCACCAGACAACCGTGTTGATAGAGCAACTTGAATTCGTGGAAAAGACGGGACTTACCCACGCCCGGCTCACCCATCACACCGGCAATTTGTCCATGTCCGAGCTTGGCTTGCTCCAGAGCCTTGAGCAGAGCATCCATCTCACTCTGACGTCCGACAAACCGCGCCAGCCCACGCCGCGCCGCCACTTGCAACCTCGTGCGCAACGGGCCCACCCCGAGCACTTCATAAATCTGCAGCGGCTCACTCACGCCTTTGACCTGTGCAGCCCCGAGCGCTTTGTGCTCGAAGTAACCGGCAGTTAGCTTATAGGTAGCATCACTGATGACGATGGAACCTGGCGTCGCCAGACTCTCCATGCGCGAGGCAATGTTGGTGGAGTGCCCCACAGGCACGTAATCGGTGTGGAGGTCATCTTTGCGGATCGAGCGCGGCACCACCTCGCCAGTGTTCACACCAATACGAATCTGTACGTTGACGCCTTTTTCTCGACGTAGTTGTTCGGCCTGCTTGCGACTTTCTTCTTGCATGAGTAGAGCGGCGTAGAGCGCGCGATGGACGTGATCCTCGTGGGCGATTGGAGCCCCGAAGAGTGCGAAAATGCCATCGCCCAACGCCTGCGCTACATAGCCCTCGTAGCGATGGACGGCGTCCATCATGATCTTCAACGCGGGATCAATGATCGCCCGGGCTTCTTCGGGATCGAGGTCTTCGATCAGTGCGGTCGAACCTTTGATGTCAGCAAAGAGCGCGGTGATTGTTTTGCGCTCGCCATTTGGTGCGCCCCGCGCTTCCAATGCCGCCTGCTCAGCGAGAATGCGTTCAGCCAAATGCTTGGGCGTGTAACTCACTGGAGGTGGGGGATCAGGAGTGAGGTGCCCGTCACGTTGAACATTGAACGTTGAACGTTGAACTGGTGGCTGAAGCTGTTGGGAGAGAGGCGTCGCACATTCATTACAGAACTTGGCGCCCGCGCGATTCTCCGCCCCGCACGAGGGGCACGCGAGCGGTAACGGCGCCGCGCACTCGTCGCAAAACTTCGCGCCTACTCGATTCTCACTTCCGCAGTGTGGGCAACGCATGTAGGATTCCTTTTACCACTCCTACCTCAAAACCCTTCCAACTGCGCCAGCCGTTCACGATGGTAGGTTGCATCACCAAACGCAACCTCGTTCCACTTGGCGCGCTTGAACCAGAAGTGCATGTCGTGCTCCCAAGTGAAGCCGATGCCGCCGTGCATTTGCACAGCGCGGTTAGTGGCGCGCGTGTAGACCTCAGAGAGACGTGCTTTCGCCAGCGCCGCCGCGCGGGAGGCTTCACGCGGCAGCGTGTCAAACGCATGGGCAGCGTACCAAACCAACGCTCGTGCGGGTTCAATGTCGCTCACAATCTCCGCCGCCATGTGTTTCAAGGCTTGAAACGAAGCGATGGGACGATTGAACTGGGTTCTCACCTTTGTATACTCGACCGCCATCTCCAAAGATTTTTGTGCTCCGCCGAGACTATCCGCCGCCAGCGCCACGCAGGCCGCATCAAAGAGACGAGCCACGATCTTCCAGCCCTCGCCTTCGCCGCCGACGAGGGCAGTCTTAGGCGCGATGACATTCTTGAATTCAACCTCGTAAACTCGACGGGTCCGATCAAAAATATCCAATGGGCGGATCTCTACGCCCGGTGTTTCGCGGTCGACTAGAAACAGGCTGACGCCAGCTTCGCCTTTGCCGCTCGTACGCGCGACGACCAGTAGCACATCCGCCACCGCCGCAAACGGCACGAACATTTTCACACCAGTCAACACGTATCCGTCGCGGTTTTTCTTGGCCTTCAATGTGACTCCGTCGGCATCGAGACGGTCGTCCGCTTCCAGAAAGGCCAGGGTTCCAATCGCATCGCCCAAAACGATGCGGGGTAACCAGGCTTTTTTCTGAGCAGTGGAACCCCCAAGACTCATGCCAAGCGTGAACAATACAGAGGAAAACAGAAAAGGTCCGGGTACAGCGGCGCGGCCCATCTCCTCCAGCAGCACAGCCATATCAAGCATCTTAAGCCCCAGCCCGCCTTGCGCTTCAGGGACCAGCAGCCCGGTCCACCCTTGCTCGGCCATTTTCCGGTGCAGTTCGCGCGAGAATCCATCCGGCTCTTTGTACAGTTCGCGCACGAAGGTCGGCGGGCACTCCTGCGTCAGAAACTCCCGCGCCGACTGCTGCAACATTTCTTGTTCTTCCGATAGTCCAAAATCCATCGTCGTTTCCCCGCTTCTCCGTTTCTCCGATTCTTCTTCCGCCTGACTCCTGACGCCTC
Source organism: uncultured Enterobacteriaceae bacterium (assembly GCA_964441775.1). Taxonomy (GTDB): domain Bacteria; phylum Desulfobacterota; class Binatia; order Bin18; family Bin18; genus SYOC01. Next base: position 56,701 of record CAYTVL010000010.1, on the reverse strand, counting down.
ACGTCTTACATCTACTGGCTACTAAATGCTGACTACTGGCTACTTTTCTCATCCCGACTTCGGCATCCCCAGTCCCCGTTCGCTGATAATGTTCTTCTGAATCTGTGATGTGCCGCCGCCGATGATCAGTCCTAGAGTCAGCATGAACTCGTAGGGCCAGGTGCCGTTATCAATGACATGAGCAGCGCCTTTATTGAGCGGTGAGTACGAACCCATGATCTCTAAAGCGAGAGCGCAGATGTCGTGATTCAACTCGGTCCCCACCAGCTTGTTTACCATCGCGCTGACGCCGTGCGAACGTCCGCGCAGCTCAGTAGTCAGTTGACGATACGAGTGATACTTCATCGCTTCCACGCGCGCCAACAAGTCCGCCAGTTTCTGTCGCATCACTGGATCGTGCGACGCGGGTTTGCCGTAGCGTTGGCGCGACTGCGCCAGCCGAATCAGATTCTGCATCATCAACTGCGTGCGCGCGGTCGAGCCCAGCATGTTGCGTTCGTGGAACAAGGTCGCATTGGCCACCATCCAGCCTTGGTTCAATTCGCCAACGAGATTAGCGCGCGGCACATGGACATTGTCAAAAAAGACTTCGTTGAACCCGGCGTCACCGGTCATCTGCACCAACGGACGCACGGTAATGCCCGGGGTTTCCATGTCAATAAGAATGTACGAGATGCCTCGATGCTTCGGCGCATCGGGATCGGTGCGCACCAGGCAAAACATCCAGTCGGAAAACTGCGCGTTCGAGGTCCATACTTTTTGGCCGTTGACCACGAATTCATCACCGACCAGCTCGGCGCGCGTGCGCAGCGATGCCAGATCAGAGCCTGAGCCCGGTTCCGAATATCCCTGACACCAGATCTCTTCAGCGGTGAGAATTTTAGGAAGATAGCGGCGACGCTGCTCTTCCGTGCCCACCTGAATGAGCGTGGGACCAAGCATGCCCACACCTGAAGCGCCGACGAGCCCCGGGGCGCGCACCAGCACCAGCTCTTCATTGACAATGGTCTGGCGCATAATGTCCGCATCTTGGCCGCCATATTCCTTTGGCCAACTCATGGCGACGTAGCCGGCGTCGTACAGCTTGCGCTGCCACTCTTTGGCGCGTCGGATGCGCTCGGGATCGTGAGGCATCAAGTCACTGATCGACTTATCTTTCTTAGGCAGATTTTTCTTCAACCAGCCACGGACTTCCTTGCGAAACCCTTCATCTTCTTTCGAGTATGCGAGCTCCATAGCGGTTCCCCTCTCTTTTGATGCCTAGTAGCAAAGCGTAATTTGTGTTCACGTGCAACGGAGAACCCGTATTACCCCATCGGGTTCACTCCGGGGAGTCCCAAGAGACATTGACCATGCAACTCATACGTTGATTCATTGACCATCAAATGCGCCGCGCCGACATTTAAGTCGCGCAGACACCGTTGCAAGATACTATGTAAGTGAATAGCGCTCCCTCCCCCATAACGAAAGGCTTGGGTAGCGACATCCAGAGCGACATCTGTGACGAATGCTGTCGCACTGCGCATTTCGATTTGGAGCTGCGGCTCCGGTCGCTTGCCCCCACACACGATCGCCCACGCTTTCTCAAAAATATCCAGTATGAGCCCGCGCGCCGCCCGGAAGCGTAAATCGCTTTCTCCGATCAGGTGCTGAAACACCGCACGTTCCGTAAGCGCCACTTGTTTGCCGTAGCCTCGGCGTTTCGTCTGTGCGAGTTCGATAATCGCGTCGAGCGCTCGGCGTCCCACTCCCAAGGCAAACCCGGCGTGAACACCCAAGAAGAGCGCGGGGGTTCCCAAAAGATACATTGGTCCGCCGCGCTGCGGCTCCATCTCTCGTAAATCAAAGGTGAACCCCGCTGGCACGAAATAATCGCTCACCGAAAAATCGCAACTACCCGTCCCTTTGAGGCCGGCCACGTTCCACATGTCGTGTATTTCCACATCAGCAACTGGCAAAGCGGCGAAACGGGACTCAGGCGGGCCTCCGCCTGGGCGTTCGACCAAGGCGTGCGCAAACACCCATTCGGCGTGGCGTATCCCACTAGCCCAGGACCAACGCCCAGTAACGCGGTAGCCTCCCGCTACGGGCACAGCACGACCAGGCATAATAGAGCCAGCTAACGTCGGGATATGGCCACCGGCAAACATGCGTTCGATCGCTTCGTTTGGAAAGAACGCGCAAAAACCCAACGCACTGGCGCCAATCGCATAACTCCATCCGGTCGAAGGATCGATGTACGACACGGCTTCCATGATCTCGGTTTGGAGGCCGAGATCGGCCTCGGCCCCACCCAACTCAGCAGGCATCATTAGAGACAACAATCCGGACTCGCGCAGCGCTGTCACCGACGCCTGCGGGAGCGTGCGCAGCTCCTCCGCTTCGTCAGCGTGCGCAGCCAGAATGTCTCGGACATTGTCAACCGCTTGCAGGAAGGCTCGGCGTTTCTCTTGACGGTCAGTAGGCAATTGCTGTTTCATGGGAGCTCCTTCTTTTCCTGTTGCAGCTGCACTAAGTCAAGCAGTTTCATCACCGGCTTTTACCTTCGCGGCCCACTCTGCGCCACTGATGAGACCAGCGGCTTGCACTCGCCCAACATCACGGGCAGGAATTACGTCCTGCAGTCCATCAATGCGCTTCCATTCGGCTAGCGGCGTTTCACAGTTAGCTCGCGGCACGTACCGAGACGGATGCACCTTCTGATAGCGATGCACATAGCGCGGACAGTTCTGCCACAGCGCGGAGAGCTGGACGCGGACGATGAAATCCGCCTCCTTATAATGGGACATCATTGGATCGTCACGCGAGATGGTCGCGGAGCCCTGCACTCGTAGGCGATGGGGGCGCTCAAAGGAAATGAACAGCATGCCGATCCGGGGGTGCTGCGCAAGATTGCCCATCGACAAGAACATGCCGTTGCCGTCGTAGCTCGGGAACACTAGCGTAGTAGGGTCAACAATTTTGACAAAGCCTGGATCGCCGCCTTTGTACGAGACCGTGGGCCAGCCCTGATGATCGACCGTCGCCAGGAAAAACATGTCCATAGATTCAATGAAGCCTTGCGACTCCTCGTCGAATGCTGTCTTGCATATCACCTGCTCAACACGATCGGCCAGGTTCCGCGTGCCAAACTCATCCTGTAGCGCCCGATGCGTTTCCCCATAGAGTTTACTCATGACTGCTCCTCCCTAATGTCACCCCATGGGATTCACATCCGGAACCCCTAGGAGGCACTGCCCATACAGCTCATACGTCGAATCGCTGATCATCAAATGCGAAGCGCCGACCTGCATGTCGCGAAAACACTTTTGCAGGATGTTGTTCAAATGAATGGCGGTCCCTCCGCCATAACGAAACGCTTGTGTCGTGACATCAACCCCCACCTCAGTGAGCATGGCAGTCGCACTGCGGAGTTCTACTTGTTGATGAGGCCCGATAGTCCCTCCAGCGCAGACGGTGGTCCAAGCCTGTTCTAGCAGCTCGAAAAGAAAGCTGCGCGCGGCCCGCAGGCGCAGATCGCTTTCGCCTATCATCCGTTGCACCACGCCCCGGTCGGCTAACCGCGTCTGTGGTCCATAGCCACGACGCTTCGTCTGCACCAGCTCGATGATCGTGTCGAGCGCCCGACGAGCTACGCCCAGTACGAACCCAACGAACTCGTTAATAAGAACTCCCGGCAAGCCAAGCCGATATAAGGGCCCGCCACGCTGCGGCTGGAACGCCACAAGATCGAAGGTAAATCCTTCTGGAACGAAGAGGTCTGTCATGGAAAAATCGCAACTCCCGGTCCCTTTCAGTCCGGCCACGTTCCATACGTCATGGATCTCGACAGCAGAAGTCGGAACCATCACAAAGCGCGACTCGGGCGGACCTTCTTCCTTGCGCTCGACGAGTGTGACACCTCCCACCCATTCGGCATGACGAATGCCGCTGGCCCAGGACCACCGTCCAGTCACGCGATAGCCGCCTGTGACTGGCGTCGCTCTTCCAGGAGTAAAAGACCCAGCAAGTGTTGGAATGTGACCGCCAGCAAACATCCGTTCAATTGCTTCGTCCGGGAGAAACGCGCATAGGCTGCCCCCGCCAGCGCCAATCATCAAACTCCAGCCCGTCGAGGGATCGATATACGACACCGCTTCGATCACTTCGACTTGTGTGACTGGGTCGGCTTCAGCCCCACCCAACACAGCGGGCATCTTCAGCGTAAACAGGCCAGACTCTCGCAGCGCCGCTACCGAAGCCGGGGCAAGGGTCCGTAGAGCCTCGGTTTCATCGGCGTGCGCAGCCAGAGTGTCCCGGACATTGTCAACAGCTTGTAGTAAGGCTCGGCGTTTTGCTTGACGATCGGTGGGGAATTGCTGTCTCATAGAGATTCCTTACCCTTCTCACCGCCTACAGCCCATAACACCGCGCCGCATTTTCGCCCATGATTTTGCGCCGGGCGCTCTCGGGCAGGGGTTCACAATGTTCTTTCAACTCATCCACCACTCCAGGAAAGACGCAATCGTAGTGCGGATAGTCCGACGCCCACATCAACACGTCTTCGAGGCCCAGCGTTGCAGCGGTTTTTAGCGCCACATCGTCCGGTTCACAGGAGAGAAAGCATTGCCGGAGAAAATACTCGCTCGGTTTCAGCGAAAGTGACGGCAACCTGTGGCCGATCTTTTCCGAAAACTCATCGAGCCGCGAGAGCCAGTAGGCCAACCAGCCGCCACCGGACTCTAAAATAGCAACATGCAATTGGGGATATTGCTCCAGTACACCACCACAGGTGAGGTCCATGCAGGCCATCTGTTGCTCGAAGGGATGGGCAATAATCATCCGTTCAAAAAACTGCGGATACCGGTCAAACCCGGCAGTGGGCATGTCGCCCAACACTGCGCTATGGATGGCAATCGTGCAATTCAACCCCTGCGCCTCCGTCCAGAACGGACCGTAGGCAGGATCGTTCAAACGACGATCATTGTAGGGATTAGGGCGAATAGAGACGGCTTTGACGCCGTGCTCTTTCACCACCCGGCGCATTTCCTTAATGCCTTCGTTGATATCTTGCAGCGTGATAGGAGCGACATTGTAGAGACGTTTCGGATACGGGCGGCAGAAATCGGCCATCCAGTTGTTATAGGCGCGGCACGCGGCGGCGGCCAACTGCGGATCTTTCATGCCGGTGAAGAACATGCCAATCGAAGGGTACAGAATAGACACGTCGATGCCTTCAGTATTCATATCCTTGATGCGCTCATGCGGATCAAAGCTACCGGGGCGCAGATCATCCCACGACAGAGTGCGGGCCCGCTGCGGCTCACTGAGCCCACCGGGAATGCACATGGCGGCAGGCGCGATCACGCCTTTGGCAAAAAACTCGCCGTTGTATTTCACACGGTCCGTGCCTTCGTCGTCTTTGATAATCTGCGGGACCCGGTCACGATAGGCGGGCTCGACATAGTCTTGCCAAAACGATCGCGGTTCCACGATATGACCATCGGCGTCGATGATGGTAGGCATGGGTCCTCCAAAGTGACTGAATCGGAGAATCAGCGAAACGGGGAATCGGAGCGGCCAACCTTACCACATCCATCTCTCTCCGATTCTTCCCGTCCCCGTTTCAGCATCGTCAAAACCAGAAACGAGAGATTGAGCAGCCTGGACGCTAGAGTATTGAGCAGCCTGAACGTTAAAGATTGTATAACCGCCGCGTGTTCTCCCCGATGATTTTCCTCTGCGCCCGCTTTTTGAGACCGGCGCAGGCTTCCTTGACTTCGTCAACCACGCCGGGGAAAGTGCAGTCGAAGTGCGGATAGTCGGAGCCCCAGATCACACAGTCCTCTAGACCCATCTCCGCCACCACGCCAATGCTATGTTCATCGGGGTCCATAGAAATAAAGCACTGTTCCTTAAACATCTCGCTAGGCTTGCGCGTGAGCCACGGCACATAGTGTCCCATCTTCTCGAAGTGACCGTCCATGCGGTCCAGCCAATGGCCGATCCAGCCCAGGCCCGCTTCCAAAAAGGCGACTTTGACTTTAGGGAATTTGCTCAATACACCGCCACAGACGATGTCTAAGCACGCACCTTGCATTTCCCAGGGATGACACACCATGTGAAAGAAGAAGGGATCTGTGTAGCGCTCCTGCCCCAGGGTGGGCATCTTGGTGCCGAAACTGCCGTGAATAGCGACAGGAATGCCTAGCTCCTGCGCTTCACGCCAGAACGGATCATAGGCTGGATCACACAGCCGCCGCCCATTAAACGGGTTGGGGCGTACGAACACCGCGCGCATACCCAAATCTTTTACTACGCGGCCCATTTCTTTCACCGCTTCATCGACATCCTGCAATGGCAGCGGGGCTACGCCAAAGAAACGCGTAGGATAGGGCTTGCAGAAGTCCGCCATCCAGTTGTTGTACGCGCGACACGAGGCGGCGGCGAGCTGCGGGTCTTCGAGGTCGCCATAGATCAACCAGAGACTAGGATAAAAGAAAGCAACTTCGATGGATTCCAGATCCATATCCTTCGCACGCGTGTGAGGATCGTACCCACCGCGCGGGATTTCGTCCCATCCCAGGGTGCGTGCTTTATGGGGGTCCGCTAATCCACCTGGCGTGCAGGCTGCAGCGATCGTCATGTTACGATCAGCGCGAATTTCACCGTTGATTTTCAGCCGATCAATTCCCTCATTATCGCGCGCAATCTGAATGACCCGATCACGAAACGCCGACTCAGTATACTCTTCCCACACCGCTCGTGGTTCGAGGATGTGCCCATCCGCGTCGATGATAGTCGCCATGTTACAGCTCCTCTTTACTGCATCAATTGTAATGGCTAATAGCTTCGATCAGAGGGAAGCGGCAGCACGGAGAACGAAACGGAGAATGGGAGACAGGGAGAATCGGAGAAGCATTTTCGCTCTCCAGCTCGCCGATTCCCTGGTTCACCGATTCTTCCTCCTCAGCCCTCCCCGCCTTCATCTTTCACGAAGAATCCTTCTTCACTTTCTTCCATCAGCAACAGTTCAAAACTGCGCGCTTGCGGCGGCTCAAGACATAAGGGGGCCAGCTCTTTTAGCAGACCCTGAGCGAGTTCGCTCTCAGCGTAACCACGCAGATCCTTCAATGTCTTCCAAGAACTGACCGCAATGAATTCATTTCCTTGACGCATCACCTGCACGAACAGAAAGCCGGAGACTTTCTTGATACGTTCGAGTCGATCATTGACCAAATGAATAGCGGTGGCAGCTCGCTCTGGTTTCAGTTTCCCCTCTAACACTCGACAAAAATACATAAGATATCCTCCTTCTCTTCAGTGTTAACCCTTCACCCTTGCACGCCACTGCCGACGCTTTCTCGGCTCTCACTTGTGGCTCGACTCTAGGCGCGGCGACGCAGCTTTGTCAACCAGAAACTTCCGCGGACAGTGGCGGAGGCGGCACCCGCACCTCATTACTAATGCGTTCATATCGCACCTTCTTTGTGGCTTTGTCCTCCACCACCCCTTTGAGCGAGACAACGCAGCACACATCTTTATCACTGAGCTTGTCCCAATTGATCCCCGCTTCTTTGGGAATAGGGATCGTCACTCCCACAGACCCGACTGATAATTCAAACGGCTCTAAATCGCCAACCAGTTTCACTTGGGGCTCTAGCGGAGCTACAAGAATTTCCTTGTAAGGCAGCGGCAAGCGCACCCCCATCTCCAGGTCGTAATCAAGGAACACTTTCAGCGTCTGTTCATCCGAACGCCAGAGTTTGACATTGGAGATTTTCACCAAGGCTTTGCTCACCTCCGGTTCAGGAGCACACGCAGAAACAGCTAGAAAAAGAAGACAGAGAAAAAGAGACGCAAAACGGCGGGGCGTCGCGCTGCCTTGTCGCGAACGTTGAACCTTGAACCTTGAACCTTGAACCTTGAACATGATCACAGTCCCACAATCTCTCTCGCCATGGCTGCGCGGACATGACAGGGCTTTCCGCCCATCTCGGAAATGCGCAGATCAGCCGCCACGCTCACCAACATGGCTGCCTCGGTGATGTCCACTCCAGTGCGGCCCATTAACAACTGCGCTAGGTCCTCCAAGGCCATGCTCACGGCGGCTTCCACGGACTCGCCCTCTCCCAACGTCTGCACTTCTGTCTGCGTGGTGACCAGAGGGCGCGTGAGCCGCAACTCGGACGCGACTCGGCAGCGCAATGTCACCTCAGCCGCAATCTCCACCGCAGAAGCGGCCACTTCTCCATCGCCCATTTTGGCGTGAACGTCTTCAATCGTCAGCAAACCGCCTTCGACAAACACTGGCAGATACACTGTAGAGCCGGGACCAAGCTGACCATTACTCAATTGGCCGCCAAAAGCGCCGCAAGCGCCGCTGGGCTTAGCGCTGTCCGCCGGGGCAAGCCCGATTTTACTGATGTTAGGGACATACGGCAGGGAGAGCTTGTCACTATAGCGAACTTGATTGCCTTCGATCGGCACAATTTTTTTGCGGAACTCCACGCGATCTTTGAAGGCGCCGAAACCGGGAATCGTCACTACATAGCCGAACCCTTGGGCCGGACGAATATCTAAAATATCGATGGCGAGCACCTGTCCGGGTTTTGCCCCTTCGATAAAGACCGGACCAGTCATCACCGACAATTGTTCCATCGGCCACTTCTTCCCGTCATTCCAGTCACGGAAACGATCATTCGTCTCCATCACAAACACTTCCCCCGATTGCACACGCGCCGCCGGGGCATGGGCGGCGTCGAAGGTGCGGACGACATGAGCTTTGCTAATTTTTTGCATGGCAATCCTCCTTATTGTTTCAGTTATATGGGCTTTTCACAGAAAGAGCTAATGGGTTCCCTCAGCCCGACGAGAGGCATAGGATGCCGAACACGGACATAAAAATATACAAGCATTTGAGTTGTAGCCCATGACCAGTGCAGAATCTTCTCATGTTCAGCGTAAGCTCGCCGCCATCTTCAGCGCCGACGTCAAAGGCTATAGCCGCCTTATGGGTGAGGACGAAGTCGCCACGATCCGGACATTGACGACGTATCGAGAGCTGATGTTCGCCTTGATTCGCCAGCATCGTGGCCGCGTGGTGGACTCACCCGGCGACAACATGCTGGCGGAGTTTGTCAGCGTTGTGGATGCGGTGCAATGCGCCGTTGAGATTCAGAAAACGCTGAAAGCGCGCAACACCGATCTCCCGACCTCCAGAAAAATGGAGTTCCGCATCGGCATTAACGTGGGCGACGTGATTGTCGAAGGCGAACGCATCTACGGTGACGGCGTCAACATCGCGGCGCGACTGGAAGGTTTGGCGGAGCCCGGCGGCATCTGCGTGTCGGGAGTCGTTTACGATCAAGTGGAAAACAAGCTGGCGTCGTTGGAGCTGAGTTACCTCTCGCTGGGAGAGCAAACGGTAAAAAATATCGCCAAGCCGGTGACGGCGTACCGGATCGTCTTGGAAGCGATGACGGCGGACCGAACAGACGAGAACCACTCGGTGGTTCCCATGGTGACATTACCACCACTCGTGACGGCGATGCTAGTCTCCGACACGCCTTCCATCGCCGTCTTGCCCTTCGCCAATCTGAGCGGTGATCCCGAGCAAGAGTATTTCAGCGACGGCATCACCGAAGACCTCATCACCGATCTCTCGAAGCTCTCTGGGTTGTTCGTGATCTCACGAAATTCCGTGTTTCTTTACAAAGGTAAAATCGTCAAACCGGCGCAAGTGGGACAAGACCTTGGGGCGCGTTACTTATTAGAAGGAAGCGTCCGCAAAGCCGGGAGCCGCGTGCGCATTACCGCGCAACTTATCGACGCGCAGACCGGTTATCATTTGTGGGCGGAACGGTACGATCGGGAGATGCAGGACATCTTTGCCGTCCAAGATGAAGTGACCCGCCAGATCGTGAGTGCGCTGCAAATCAAACTCACCGATAGTGAACAATGCTGTTTTGGACGCACCCCAACCACCAACATGGAAGCCTACGAATGTTTCCTGCGCGGGTTGGAATTGTTTTCGCAACGCTCCAAAGAAGCAAACGCACAAGCGCGGGAGCTGTTTGAACGGGCGATTATGCTCGATCCCAACTTCGCCGCTGCGTATGCACGCTTAGGCAGAACCCACATCCTCGATTGGTCGTTTCAGTGGAGCGAAGAGCCCCGCGCGCCGGAACGAGCAGTTGCACTCGCGCAGCAAGCCGTTGTCCTGGACCCTTCGCTGCCCGGCGCGCACCAGACCTTGGCGTATGTGTATCTCATGCGCAAACAGTTCGATCAGGCCATCGCCGAAGCGGAAGCCGCCGTGCGGCTTGACCCAAATGACGCGGACGCTAGCGTCACTCTCGGTGAAATTCTCAGTTGCGCAGGTCGACCAGCAGAAGCTCTTGGCTACATTGAAAAGGCGCTTCGGCTGGATCCTCACTATCCTCCTGCATTCCTGTTTGCGCTGGGGCAGGCCCAGTATCTGCTCGGACGGCACGAAGAAGCACTCGCTGCCTTCAAGCGGGTGCTGACGCGCAACCCTGCCCATCTCCGTACGCATTTTTTCTTGGCTATGATCCACTACGAACAAGGGCGCAAAGAAGAGGCGCAAGCGGCGCTGCGCGCGGCGGGGAAGCTCAATCCTGCCTTCTCTTTCTCTCGCATGAAAACGATCATCCCTTATAAAGAGACAGAACTCGTTGACCGTTGGATGCGGCAGCTTGAAGAGTTGGAGGTGTAGTGGCGCCTCACTCCCTTCCAATTGACAAATGGTTCGCATCAGGAGTAGTTTTCTCCTGCCAATCGTAATGAGCGCTTGAGAGGGCAGCCCAGTGTGGAGAAGCGTAGGACAAGCGAGCAGGACCCATTGCTTATTGACTGCGAATTTCCGGGGGATGTGAAATAAGGAGGCGTATATGGACGTACAGCGGCAGGCGAAATTTTCAACAATCTTCCAACTGGGCTTTTTCTTATCCCTGGTATTTTTCCTCTCCGCCGCCAGGCTGTGCGCGGAGGACCTCACCCAGTTGCAAAAAGATCCCAACCAATGGGCGCTGGCTGGTAAGAATTACTCGCTCACTCGTTATAGTGAATTGACGCAAATCACTGCCGCTAATGTGAAGAACCTCAAACCGGCGTGGACGTTTTCCACCGGTGTCCTGCGCGGCCACGAGGGAGCGCCGCTGGTTGTCGGCAGCACGATGTATCTGGTCACGCCGTTCCCGAACATTGTCTACGCACTCGATCTCACGCAGCCTGGAGCCCCGATCAAATGGAAGTACGAGCCCAAGCAAGATCCGGCGACGATCCCCATCGCCTGCTGCGACGTGGTGAACCGTGGGGCGGCCTACGCCGATGGGAAGATTTTCTTTAATCAACTTGATGCGCACACCGTCGCGCTGGACGCCAAGACCGGCAAGGAACTGTGGAAGGTGCAACAAGGCGATCCCAAGCAGGGGCAGACCATTACGATGGCCCCGTTGGTCATTAAAGATAAAGTCATCACCGGCATCAGCGGCGGCGAGTTTGGCGTGCGCGGCTTTGTCACTGCTAATGATATTAACACTGGCAAGCAGATTTGGCGGGCGTACAGCACCGGCCCCGATGCGGAGGTGTTGATTGGGAAAGATTTCTCGTCGCCATATCCATCCCATCAAGGGAAAGATTTGGGCGTGTCCACCTGGAAAGGCGACGAGTGGAAGAAAGGGGGCGGCACCACCTGGGGCTGGTACAGTTACGATCCCGAACTTAACCTCCTCTATCACAGCACTGGCAACCCAGGGGCATGGAACGCGGACCAGCGCCCCGGCGAGAACAAATGGTCCATGACCATCTTCGCTCGCAACCCGGACACAGGCGAAGCCAAGTGGGCGTATCAAATGACGCCGCACGATGCCTGGGACTATGACGGCATCAATGAAAGCGTACTGGTTGATCTCACGATCGACGGGAAGCCCTACAAAGCGCTTGTACACTTTGATCGCAACGGCTTCGGCTACACCATTGACCGCACCAACGGCAAGGTGTTGGTCGCCAAACCTTTTGGCTATGTCAACTGGGCAAAAGAAATTAACCTGCAAACGGGAGTGCCCGTTGAGAATCCCGACAAACGCACGAAACAAGGAACGAACACGAAAGACATTTGCCCTGCGGCGATGGGCGCCAAAGACCAACAGCCAGTGGCGTACTCGCCACGCACGAAACTCTTTTACGTTCCCACCAATCATCTGTGCATGGATTATGAGGGCACGGAAGTCAACTACATGGCCGGAGTGCCCTACGTTGGCGCCATCGTGAAGATGTCTCCGGGGCCTGGCGGCCATCGTGGTGAATTCATTGCTTGGGACGCCACTACAGGCACGAAGAAATGGGGCATCAAAGAGAAATGGTCCGCGTGGGGCGGCGCATTATCAACTGCTGGTGATGTTGTCTTCTACGGCACGATGGACGGCTGGTTCAGAGCGGTTGACGCAAAAGACGGCAAAGAGCTGTGGAAGTTCAAACTTGGCTCTGGTATTATTGGTGCGCCCATGACTTATATAGGTCCGGACGGCAAACAGTATGTAGCGATCTTGTCTGGCATCGGCGGCTGGTCCGGGCTCGTGGTGGCTGGAGACCTGGCCACGGATGATCCTACCGCCGCTCTCGGCGCCGTCGGCGCATTTGGCGAGCTGGGGAAAGACACCAACAAGGGCGGCATGCTGTATGTCTTTGCGCTTGAGGGTGGCGCGGCCAAGCAAGTAGCGAAGAAGTAAGCAAGCGCCGCACGACCTGAAATGAAATGTCATTCTGAGCTGTAACGAAGTGGAAGCGAAGAATCTCCGGGTGTCTCTACCATTTCGAGATTCTTCGTCGCAGCGCTCCTCAGAATGACCACTCCTTACCCTCCATATCAAAACCGATGCTCCGCGCATTTTTTCTTCTGCTGCTAGTCATATCCCTCCTCACGACCGTAGGCTCCGTCAGTGCTGATCCTCCAAGCAGCTCCACCCCCTTCCGTGTCTGCGCCGATCCTAACAACCTCCCCTTTTCCAACAGCAAACAAGAAGGCTTTGAAAACAAGATTGCTGAATTACTCGCCCAGGAATTTCACAGTGATCTGCAATATACCTGGTGGCCTCAGCGTCGCGGGTTTTTACGCAGCACCCTCAATGCAGGCGTCTGCGATGTCGTGATGGGCATACCGGCGGATGTCAATTCACTGCTGACAACACGACCGTATTACCGCTCAACTTACGTTTTCGTAACCCCGAAAACGGAAGGGCATCAGATTGCCTCGTTTGACGATCCTGAACTTCGACATGTAAAAATCGGCGTCCATCTTATTGGCGACGATTACGCGAACAGCCCGCCCGCACATATCTTGGCGTCAAAAGGAATTGTTGACAATGTTGTCGGCTATAGCGTCTTCGGCGATTATGGAAAGGACAGTCCGCCTGGCAAGCTGATTCAAGCAGTCGCCTCTGGAGAGGTGGAAATCGCGATTGTCTGGGGACCGATCGCTGGTTATTTTGCCAAGCGACAAGAGAAACCCCTTGCTCTTGTCGCAGTCCCCCCTGGTGAAAGTCCCCCTAATTTGCCCTTGACGTATCGCATTGCCCTTGGTGTGAGAAAACGCGACGTTGCGCTGCAAGCGAAACTTAATGAGGCATTAGAAAAAAACACCGCCGAGATCCACAGAATTTTGGAAGACTACGGCGTCCCGCTGATCCAGGACTGAGAGATGAGGATGAAAAGCAAAGGGCAAAAAGCAAAGGACAAAGGACAAAAATTTGACCAGAATACTTGCGTTGTTCAGCGCCTAGTATTTAGCGTAGTAGCGTTCAGCTTGATAGGAACAGCCTTGGCCTTTGCTCAGCAGAACGGAGCCGCCCCACAGAAGCTGAATCCCTACACCGGCAAGCCGGAAGCAATAGCGGAAGGACAAGAACTCTACAAAAAATTCAACTGCTACGCCTGCCACGGCATGGCTGGCGGCGGCGGTATGGGTCCCAACTTAACTGATGAAGCCTGGCAAACCGGCGATGGTTCCGACGCCAATCTACAAACACAAATCAAAGAAGGCAAAGGCACCATGCCGCCCTTCAAAACTTTGCTGACCGACGACCAGGTCTGGAAACTGATCGCGTTTGTTCGCTCTCTTTACAAAGGAAGGCCCGAGACAGTCAGGTGGTAGCCAGCTCTTCCAACAACGCCTTCGCATCCTGCAAATCCGCCGTATCAAACCCCTCGGTGAACCATCCGTAAATCTCCGCCAGCATCACGCGAGCCTCGGCCCCTTTGCCTTGTTTTTGCCAAAGACGCGCTAGGCTCATGGTCGCGCGCAGTTCGAGAGACTTTGCTTGCTGTCGGCGAGACACTTCAATCGCTTTGAGAAAACAGGCCTCAGCTTCTTGTTCGAGGTTTTGCGTCGAAGAGTTCGCATCGTGTCCGTTGAAAGCTGTCATCGTTCGTCCTTTCTGCAAGAGCGGCAACTATATTTGCAAATATTCCTTCAAGCATTGCGCCGTGTAGGAATGCTTGCCGTTTTTCATGAGTTCCTCCGGCGACCCACACGCGACAATTTGTCCACCTCCTGCTCCGCCTTCCGGCCCTAGATCAATCACGTAGTCCGCTTCTTTAACGATGTCAAGATTATGCTCGATCGTCACTACGGTATTACCTTTGTCAATAAGCAGATGCAGAGTGCGGATCAGCTTTTCGATATCTGCAAAATGCAGTCCGGTGGTGGGTTCGTCTAACACATAGAGGGTTTTCCCGCGCGACTCTTTCGCCAGCTCATACGCCAGTTTTATGCGCTGCGCCTCGCCGCCGGACAGGGTGTTGCTGGCTTGCCCAAGGGTGATGTAGCCCATGCCAATGTCATCCAGCAGCCGCAAGGGGCGTGCGATCTTCGGCACACCGTGAAAGAACGTCGCGGCTTCTTCAATCGTCATCTTGAGTACGTCAGCGATATGCTTCCCGTTGTACGCCACTTCCAGCGTCTCTTCGTTGTAGCGTTTTCCATCGCAGACTTCGCACGCCACATACACGTCGGGCAAGAAACTCATCTCCATCTTAATCTCACCTTGACCGGCGCAGGCTTCACAACGTCCGCCTTTGACGTTGAACGAAAAGCGGCCCGGCTGATAACCGCGCGTGCGCGCGTCCGGCAACAGGGCAAAGAGTTTGCGCATCTCATCCCAGAACCCAACGTACGAAGCCGGCACGGAACGCGGCGTCTTGCCGATCGGCGTCTGATCGACTTCGACCACGCGTTCAATCGGCTCGGCGCCGTCGATGCGTTCATGGAGCCCCGCACGTCCAGCGAATAGACCAAGTTTCTTCTTGAGTCCCTTCACCAAAACTTCTTGCACAAGTGAACTCTTGCCCGAGCCGGAGACGCCAGTCACACAGGTCCAGGTCCCAACCGGAATCTGCACATCAACATCACGTAGGTTATGTTCACGAGCGCCGATGATCGACAAGCGTGGCCGATTCTCCAAAGGACGTAATGGACCAAGACGCGGATGAGCGGAATCTAAAAACCGACCGGTCACGGAGTTCGGGTCCCGACGCAGCTCGCGCGGCGAGCCCATCGCAATCACTTTGCCGCCATGCACGCCGGCGCCGGGACCAAGATCAAGCACGATGTCCGCGCTCTGTATGGTTTGCTCGTCGTGCTCTACCACCAGCACGGTGTTGCCGCGTTGTTGCAGATTGCGGAGCGTGTGAATGAGTCGCGTGTTGTCACGCGGATGCAGGCCGATCGTCGGTTCATCAAGAATGTAACAGACGCCGCGCAAATTCGAGCCGAGCTGCGCCGCCAGTCGAATGCGTTGCGCCTCGCCGCCCGAGAGGGTGTCCGCGCGCCGATTCAACGTCAGGTAGGACAAACCGACCTCTTTGAGGAACGATAGGCGGGGCACGATCTCTTTGAGAATCGGCTCGGCGATCAACGTGTCTCGGTCATTCAGCGGTAACGACGCCATGTGCTCCAGACAATCCGCCGCCGATAACGCGGTCACTTCCCAAATGCCCTTGCCGGACACCCGCACCGCTCGTGCGCGGGCGTTGAGCCGCGCCCCCTTACACGTGGGACACGGAACCTCGGTCAAGAATTGCGCGGGATAGAGCGACTCATCAGCGCCTTCGCTGGCGGTCAGCGCATCGTTCAGGATAGTAAAAGCGCCCGACACGGTTTTCCCATCGCCGACGAAAACAAGTTGTTGTTGTTCGTGACTCAGTTCCGCAAACGGACGAGTGAGCGGCACGCCCTTCTTTTTCAGCTCGCGCAGCAACTTGGTGTGGGCGCGTTTGAACTCCGGTTTCGCCAACGGCAATAAGGCGTCATCGTCAAGCGACTTCGTCCGGTCCGGCACAACCAAAGCCGGATCAAATTCCCAGCGGGAGCCGAGCCCCGTACACTCAGGACAGGCGCCCTGACGGCTGTTGAACGAAAACAAACGTGGATCAAGTAACTCGTAGCCGAGACCACAAGACGCGCAGAAGAGCTTCTCGCTGTAGGTGCGTTCTTCACCTTCACCCGCCAGTTGCACGGCGCCGTTTCCGACGCGTAACGCGGAGCCGAGCAGCGTCTCCAGCTCCTGGGTGGCGCCGTTGACCAGGGTCTGGCCCACCATAATCTCGATATCGTGCTCCTTGAAACGCGCGAGGCTCATGCCTTGCGTAATCAACGACATCTGACCGTCGATGCGCGCCTGTTTGAATCCCAACTTCCGCGCGCCCGCTAGTACATCTTTATGAAATCCCTTGCGACCACGTATGACCGGGGCGAGAAACGCCGCCTGCTGACCGTGAAAGTTTTCGCGGATGCGGTCGAGAATCTGACTGCGGCTTTGCACCGATAGCGGTTGTCCACAATTGACGCAGTGCTGCACCCCAGCCTTGGCGTAGAGCAATCGCAGGTAGTGGTAAATCTCCGTGACCGTAGCAACCGTTGAGTTACGCCCGCCCCGGCTCATACGTTGTTCGATCGCTACCGTTGGAGGAATTCCGGTCAGCAGGTCAACGTTGGGCCTCGCCATGACTTTAATGAATTGGCGTGAGTAAGAGGACAGACTATCAATGTAGCGACGTTGCCCTTCCGCATAGACAATGTCAAAAACTAGCGTGGATTTTCCCGAACCGGACAATCCCGTCACCACCACCATTTCATCGCGTGGAATATCGACAGAAACGTTCTGGAGGTTGTGTTCCTTCGCGCCAACGACAGAGATAGCATGGTTAAGCCCTGGGTGCTGGGTGCTGGGTGCTAGAGATATTTTTGCCTTTTGCTTCTTGCCTTTTGCTTTTTGATTTTTCGAGGTTGAACGTTGAACGTTGAACGTTGAACCTAAAGCCTGCGCCAGATACCGTCCCGTATGCGACCCTCGCACTTGCGCAACTTCCTCGGGCGTCCCGGTGGCGATCACTCGTCCGCCGCCGTCTCCACCTTCGGGACCGAGGTCGATCAGATAGTCAGCACATTTGATGACTTCCAGATTGTGTTCGATGATGAGCACTGAGTGACCACGCTCGACCAGGTGATTAAACGCAGTCAAGAGCTTTTGAATGTCCGAAAAATGCAGACCGGTGGTGGGCTCGTCGAAGATGAACAGCGTGCCCTTCGCCGTCTCCCCCCCTTTCTGAGAGGGGGGAGAAGAGAGTTCATGAGCAGACTTCTCCATCCCAATATGCGCCGCCAGCTTGAGTCGCTGCGCCTCACCGCCTGAGAGGGTCGTCAACGGTTGTCCCAAACGCATGTAATCGAGGCCCACCGCTGCCAACGGGGTCAAACGTCTGACGACCTCGACTTGCTCGGCAAAGAACGACAGGGCTTCGGAAACCGTGAGGTCCATGATCTGAGTCAGGTTCTTGCCGCGATACGTCACCTCCAACACTTCCGCACGAAAGCGCTTGCCGTGGCATTCGGGGCACGGCACGTATACGTCTGAAAGAAACTGCATCTCGACTTTTTCAAAGCCTTCGCCTTTGCAAGTTTCGCAGCGTCCGCCTTCGACATTAAAGGAGAAGGTCCCTGGAATGTAGCCGCGCAGCCGCGCGATTTCGGTGTCCGCCAATAAACGGCGCAACGGTTCAAACGCTTTGGTATACGTAAGTAAGTTGGCGCGCGGCGTCGTGCCGATGGGAGCCTGGTCAACAAAAATGACATCGGCAAGTTGCTCCCAGCCACTGATGTCGCGGCATGCGCCGGGAATACCAACGGATTCACCCCGGCGTTTCTTGAGACCGCGATACAATACTTCTTCGACCAACGTCGACTTCCCCGAACCGGACACGCCGGTGATGCACACCATGCAGCCCAGCGGAATCTCCACGTCGATATCCTTGAGATTGTTCGTGGTCGCGCCGCGTATGACAAGGCTCTGACCGGGGCGCGGGGTGCGGCGCCGCTGCGGCACAGGGATTTCCATACGGCCTGACAGATACTTGCCGGTCAGCGAGTGTGTGTCCTTCAGAATCTTCTCGTAGGGACCGCAGTACACTACGGTTCCGCCTTTTTCACCGGCAAACGGACCCATGTCGAGAATGTTGTCCGCCTCTTTGATGATCTCAGGATCATGCTCCACGACAACGACGGTGTTGCCGTTATCGCGCAGCCCTTGCAAGATGCGTACTAACCGGTGACTATCGCGCGGGTGCAACCCGATCGACGGTTCATCGAGGATATATAACGTGTTGACAAGAGACGACCCAATCGCCGTGGTCAAGTCTACCCTCTCCAGCTCGCCGCCGGAGAGGGTGCGTGACTGACGATCAAGCGTCAGATACTCCACGCCAACTTCCACGAGATAGCGCAGGCGTTTACGGATTTCTTCGAGGATGAGGTGCGCCACTTGATCTTGAAAAGCACTCAAGTGCAGATCGCGAAAGAACGCATAACAATCGCCCACGCTGAGCTGGTTAATATCCGCCAATGTCTTCCCACCTACGCGATAGAGCAGCCCCTCGGGTTTCAAGCGCGCCCCGTGGCACGTCTCGCAAGGAAAATAACCGCGATAGCGCGCGAGAAAGACGCGCACGTGCATCTTGTAGGTTTTTGTTTCCAACCAGCGAAACCAGCCGCGCACCCCGTAGTACTCGCCGTCGCCTTCAATGATGAGGTTCCGCTGCGCTTCATCGAGGCGCTGCCACGGCATGGTGATACTGATCTTTTGCTTTTGACAAAACGCTAGTAGTTCACGCCTCTCCCACTGCGCGGCCTTAATACGCCAGGGTTTAATCGCGCCATCCTTGACCGAGAGAGTGGGGTCGGGAATCACCAAGTCTAAGTCCAGATCGATCGTCCGACCAAAGCCACGACAGCTCTCACACGCGCCTAGCGGACTATTGAACGAGAACAAGTTGGGAACCGGTTCTTTGTAGACAATGCGACACGCCGCGCATTCGAGCTGGTTGGAGAACGGTTGCTCGACGTTGCCAGCATCGGGGAAGATGAGCGTGAGCCGCCCTTTGCCATAATGAAACGCCTGCTCGAAGGAGTCGTGGATACGTTTCTTCGAGCGGGGATTGAGGGCCAAACGATCCACCAGCACAGTGAAGTGATCCTGCCCAGCAGTCGGGCGCTCGTTAAGGTCCTGAATGTCGAGCACGGCGCCATTGAGAACGAGACGATGGAACCCAGAGTGCATCAACCCGTCGCGCACCTCCGACCACGGCAGTGAGGCCGGGGCGGACACCGCGAACGTCACCAGAAAGCGCATCCCTTCGGGCTGCGTCGCCGAAAGCTTACGAAACACGGACTCAGCCGAATCGCGCCCTACCGTTTGTCTACATTGGCGACAATAGAGCACGCCGATCTTCGCGAATAACAATTTGAGATGATCGTGCAGCTCGGTCATGGTGCCCACCGTCGAGCGCGACGTTCGCACCGGGCGGTTCTGGTCGATCGCAATGGCCGGAAGAATCCCCTCGATTTTCTCGACGTTGGGCTTATCCATACGATCAAGAAACTGCCGCGCATACGCCGAGAAACTTTCCACGTACCGCCGCTGGCCCTCGGCGTACAAAATGTCAAACGCCAGGCTCGACTTCCCCGACCCACTCACACCCGTCACGACCGTGAGTTGATTGAAAGGGATAGTCACATCGATGTTTTTGAGGTTGTTTTGTCGCGCGCCGGTAACAATAATGCCGCTGTTGTGTGTGCCGTTTTTGCTCAACCTTCGCCTCCACCCTAAGCTCTTCCAGTCAGCTATCAGCTTTCGACGAGTGAGGCAAAGGGAGCGCTCACAGTAAGCAAAGGATTGAGTCATTGAGAGCTTGAGCCATTGCTCGAATGACTTGATGACCTGACGACTTGATGACTCCTTCCATCGGCGCCCATGAGTCCGACTCATCAGTGTGGTAGAGTAGCCGAGGGGAAGGAGGCCCCGGCATGGCAAGTGAATTTTGGTTCAACGCCGGACTGATTCTCGTATTACTGATCGCAAACGGCTTTTTTGCTGGCGCGGAAATCTCCATCGTATCGGTGCGCCGCAGCCGCATCGATCAACTGATCGAAGAAGGATGCCCAGCCGCCAAAGTCGTAGGGCGACTCAAGGACGATTCAGACCGTTTCTTAGCAACCGTGCAAATCGGCATGACCGTCGTCAGCTCGCTCGCGTCGGCGGTAGGAGGCGCATCGGCCATCGAGTTCCTCAAACCCTACTTTCAACAAAGCGAGATCGCCTTTCTGCACGAGTGGGGAGAATTCCTAGCATTGAGCCTGATCGTGATCATCATTTCATACTTGTCGCTGGTCCTCGGCGAACTCGTCCCCAAAACCCTCGCGTTGCGGTATCCTGAGCGCATCGCCTGTGCGGTCGCGCGGCCACTCGATTTCTTCTCGCGCAGTTTTTCCTTGGTAGTCAAAATCCTCACTGCTTCATCGAACGCCTTGCTCTTCCTTACCGG
Source organism: uncultured Enterobacteriaceae bacterium (assembly GCA_964441775.1). GTDB lineage: Bacteria > Desulfobacterota > Binatia > Bin18 > Bin18 > SYOC01. The sequence goes on along the minus strand of CAYTVL010000010.1, from coordinate 35,827 downwards.
CAGCAACGCTCGCTCGACCGAAGCACTCATCTCAGAGGAGGAAGTCAAATACATGATCCGCGAAGGCGCCGAGAAAGGCGTGTTCGACGACACTGAAAAGGAGTTTATCCACAGCGTCTTCGACTTCGCCGATACGTCCGTGCGCGAAATCATGACGCCGCGCACGGAGATCCACGCGCTTGAAGCCAACACGCCATGCGCGGACGCCCTGCGTGAGATGATCGCCAATGGATTCTCGCGCATGCCGGTGTATGAAGAAGATCTGGAGCGCATCATCGGCATCGTGCATATCAAGGAGTTGCTGCGCGCCCAAGAACAAGGCGCTGGTGCGCAACTGCGCGCTTTCTTGCATCCAGTCTACTTTGTTCCAGACTCCATGCAGATCAGCCATCTCCTCAGGGACCTTCAGGTGCGGCGTTCCTACATGGCGGTGGTGGTCAACGAATTCGGCACGGTGATTGGGGTGGCCACGGTGGAAGATATTTTAGAAGAGATCGTGGGCGAGATTCGCGATGAATTTGACGTGGAGGAAGAACAGCCGATCCAAGAGCTCACCGAAGGCGTGTTGCTGGTGGAAGGCGGCGTGTTGCTCAGCGACCTTGCCAGCGAGCATCAACTGCCGCTCAAAGAAACCAACGCCTATCGCACCATCGCCGGGCTCCTCCTCGCTCGCCTCGAACGCATTCCGCGCGGCGGCGAAACCGTCATGCACGAAGGCTACCGCTTCACTATCGTGGAGATGGATGGTCGACGCATCGCCAAAGTCAAGATCGAAAAAGTTGAATCGGCGGAAGGAGAGAACTCATGAATACCCCATTTCACGGCGGTTGCGCGTGCGGCGCGACGCGCTACGAATGTTCCGCAGCCCCTCTGTACATGGGCAACTGTCACTGTCGCGATTGCCAGCGGGCCACCGGCAGCGCCTACTTTCCCGCAGTGGGAGTAACGGCATCCACGTTCCGGCTCACCAGTGGAGCCCCACAGTATTATGAAAAGTCGGCAGACAGCGGCAATCAGATGCGCCGCGCGTTCTGCGCCCAGTGCGGCTCTCCATTATTTCTGACGAACTCCGCGAGGCCAAACTTGATCGTGCTTTATGCCGGAAGTTTGGACGATCCCAGTTGGGTGCGTCCGGAGCGCGACATCTACACCGCCAGTGCCCAACCGTGGGACCACCTGGACCCCGCCCTACCCAAATTTCCCGGGATGCCGCAACGATGAGGGCTTCGTTCTGCGGCGCCCTGGCAGGCGCATTCTTGCAGATCGTCGCTGATCTGCTCGCGCATGGGAATCGGATTTCAGTGGATGCGCGGTGATGATAAGTAAGCTCATGCAATGAGCAGTGATGTTCTCGTCCGCATCAAGCGTATTGTTCTGCAAGGGCGGTACGCCTTTAGTGAAAAGGCAAGAATAGAGATGGAAGCCGACGGCCTAACGGAGCTGGATATTGCTGAGTCCATTCTCAATGCTGTCGCGATTTACAAAACGATTCGTTCTACAAGTCTGTTCCGCCGTAATCTGAGAGAGCGTCTGTATATCATTCAAAGCACGAACCTGAATGGACTGCCCATTTATACAAAGGGCAAGCTTGTTGCGGAGGAAGAGACAGAGACGTATTATTTCCTCATCTCCTCGAAAAAAGCTTTCTGATAGGAAAGTCGTTGTTATGTTGAATATCAAGCGATGTCCCACCTGTGGGAGTAAGAAAATGAGACTAGTCTGTAGGGACTGGACAAGCCGATCACAAGATCGCTCTTATACCGTCCCAAACTTAGAGTTTTACGAGTGTCCGGACTGCGGGGAGAAAGTGTACGACCGTGAAGCGATGAAGAAAATTGAATCTTACTCCCCAGCATTTGTGAAACCTTCCTCAGGGAAACAAGGCAGCACAAGGAGCAAGAGGAAAGCTGCTTAGGTTGGTCCTCGGTAAAAGCAGGATGTATGGATCCTTATGCGTTCTTGAAGACGGTAGCAGAACAGTTTGGATCTCTCAAAACAAGATCGACAGTCCTTCAGTCTCTTCAATGGCAAACGCTAATCTATGTGTCAGGGGCAGTGGGGGCAGCAGGGATAGCAGGACAAGAAGCGTTTCTTACAAAAGCACTTCTTGGAATGGCAGCCTTGGACTTTCTATTTTATCGAGGAGCATACTGGTACTTCGCCGTCAAAGACAGAAGTTTACTTCATACAGAAGAATTTAGACTTTCCCAAATGTCGCTCGAAAACGAGCGTGTAGAACATGGAAACTTGTCTGATCAATCACAGCTTACCTCCCAAGATATCACTGAGCTAATAAATGGGACCACGGTCCTGCTCGATCACCAACCTGTGGACGGGAAAAATATAAGCGTCTTCCTACCTGAAGAAATCCCCATTCTTTTGTGGAAGAATGGGAAGATACGGTACAGAATAGAAGGAAAATATCTTGTCATAGAAGACTCGAATTTACGGAGAAGGGTAGCGGAAGCGTTGGCTAGCGGTAAGCCAGACGTCGTAGCGATTGAATATTACTGCAATGACACTAGGTCTAAAAGGTTATCCTAAGACGCAACTGGTCAAGGTTTCCTCTAAAACCTGTCTAAAATCACCCCTTAGGCTGAACTACTATCCTCGTGGCTAGACTAGAGAGGTCCTCGGATGACAACCGTTACTATTCCAGACAAATACGCTGAAGCGTTACGCGCCCTTGGCGACGTACAAGTGGCAGTCGATCTAGCGCTGCAGCGGTACACAATCGAGCAAATCACCGCCAAGATTGCGGCCTTGCGCCAACGCGTGCATGAGTATGAAAAAAAATACGGACTCGATTACGCTACCTTCTTTCAGCGTGTGGCCCGGGAGGAGGCTCTTGTTCGTGAAGTTGAAGCGACTGTGAATCCACTTTGGGAACTGGACTTGGCCGACTGGGAGTTCTGTGTGAAAGGCATTGAGGATTGGACTCACACGCTCCAAACTATTTTGCTGACGTAGTTCGGCTCGCGCAGTCAACATTTAAGGATGTTATTGCGGAAGTTGACGTTACTCCCGCCCGTGCAATCCTCCGGCTTCAGGCTCAGTACGGTTCGTATCGCATCTTCATCACCGAACTGCTCGACGAGAGCGGTCGCAAATATCGCTATTACGTCTTACAGGGAAGCAACATTGAGGCGGGGTTCGATAATAGCCCTGATCCTCGCGCTCTCAGATTGAAATATGGCCGGATTGGGGAAGAACACGTCGGTGAGTCCCTCCCGCATCTGCATCGTGCAAACAAAACACAACTCTTCCTCACGGAAGAAATGTTTTGTGCCGATCTCATTCGATGGTTACACGAACATCTGCCTCTTGATCACTGAAGATAGAAGAGGAAAACAGTTTGCGCGTCTGCGCCTATTTTACTCAAGAGCTGTTGTTGATGCTCAACCACGCCAGCTTCCGCGACATCAGCGTTCACAGAGCTTACGCAAACGAGGACGCCACGGGCAACGACGGCGTGATAGTAGTAACGGCGAGAAAATAAAACAGGAACGAGGAGAGGAGCATGGCGATACAACCTATCAAGCAAAAGCCAACGACAGCGACGACCGGTCTGGAGCTGATCGCCCGCGCCCGCGCGCTCACGGCCCTGCTGACAGAGCACGCCGCCGAGGCGGAACGCTTGCGGAAGCCGGTGGATGCGGTGATTCACGCGCTGGAGGAGGCCGAGATTTTTAAGCTGATGGTGCCCCGCTGTTATGGCGGGCTGGAGCTGGACCTCGACACCTTCTTGGAAGTGGGGCTCGCACTTGGGGAAGGCGACACGTCGATGGCCTGGGTGGCGAATTTCTACATCGAACACAACTGGATTCTCTCGCAATTTCCCGCCGCCTTTCAGCAAGAACTCTTTGCCAATCGCACCTACGTGCTCGCGCCGGCTATGCTGGCGCCAGGCGGCTCCGCCGTGCGTGAAGGTGAAGGATATCGCTTGAATGGCCGTTGGCAGTGGGCCAGCGGTGTCATGCATGGCGATTGGGTGATCCCTGGCGCGCTGGAACTCACACCGGACGGCAAACCCGATCCGCGCTGGTTCGCCCTGCCTCTCTCGCAAGTCACTGTCGAGGACACCTGGTATATCAATGGCATGGTGGGCACCGGCAGCAATGATGTGGTGATTGACAATGCGTACGTCCCCGCCGAGCGTAGCGTCTCTATGTTGGAGATGAGTAATGGCGTGGGGCCTGGCTCGCGGCTGCATGCAGGTCCGCTGTATCACACGCCGATGCTGCCCATTCTGACGATGGCGGCAACGACGCCCGCCTTGGGGCAGGCCCGAGTGGCTGTACGACGGTTTCGCGAACAACTTGCAGATCGAGTGCGATTGGGTTCGCGCACGAGGCAAGCCGAGAAAGCCTCTGCACAGATGCGTTTAGCGCGCGTCGAGGTGGAGGTGCGAGAAGCGGAACTGCTAATTCGAGACGCATTAGCAGATGTCTGTGCGCGGCGGGACACGGCGACGATGGTGGACCGGGCGCGGTGGGCGACACAATTCGCCGTCGCAGTCGATCGCTGCAAACATGTCGTGCAGACCGTGATCGAAGCCAGCGGGGCGCACGCGCATTTTCTTGATCATCCGTTGCAGCGCGCATTGCGCGATCTGCACACGATCTCGTGCCACGTCGTCTTCGATCTCGACGGCAGATTGGAAGCCTTCGGGCGTTTGATGCTGGGCTTGGACGCCGGGGGAGCGTTGTTGTGATCTCTCAGCCGGCGATCACTCGCCGGGCTACAGTACAACGCCCCATGAATGGGGCTTTCGAGTTGGCTTCAGCCAGCGGGGCTGCGTAGCCCGGACACTTTATATCCGGGCGAAGAGCGCCAATCTCCGGCCTCTCGGTTTGGAAGCTGCTCCGATGCAGTGTTCCCTGTGCTTTCCACCTCCACTGCTTCCTGTAGATACAGACAGCAACGAATCCGGGTTCGGTTGGCATGAGTCGAATCTCTTTTTTGTTGTCGTCAATGACGAAAGCGTTGTGGAAGGTCGAGCCGAGTCCAGTACTCACGAAAGAGCCTGTGCAGTCCGCATTCACAGTATAGGTAACCGTAAAGGTTGCTCCCGTGGTGATCGCGCCGTTAAAGCTGATAGTTTCAACTTCGGAACCATTGCCATTCCCGTCGGCGGTGAACACATCGATCACGGCGAGCGGGCCGACCCCGACGACAGTTCCCTCGCAGGAGAGCCCATAGCCCCTTTTACGCTAACGTTTGAGCATTCTCCCGCCTGCACGCGGGACACGAGTCCCAGAACTAGTAGGTTGACGAAAGCCATGACGAACATTACTGGGGTGAGAGCCTGTTTCATAATCTTCCTCCTTACTACTGCGTTGAGAATCTCGAGCCTCTTAGAAGAGAGGGTCAGGGTGAAGAGTGAGCTGTAGCCTATTCCATACGCGGTTTTCTGACCTTCAAGGGACATCACCTCCTTTCCAGTCGCCCAGTGCACGATGACCGCTGGCTTAGCCGCTGCTGCTCGGTCTCCGGTGCGGCGGGGCCCGTACCGAGGCCAGCACCCGCGCCATGAACGCCAGCAGTTCTTCTAGCGAGTCGAAATGGGTGGATTGCCCGGACACTACATGTTCCACCCGCCCCTCAATCCGCCCTTGGTCGATATTCGTGCTGAGGCGGAAATGCACGACAAACGCCCAATGGACCGATAAAGGAGCTTTCTTTGTTTGCCCCTGCGCCATGCTCGTGCTCTCTCTGCTTTTCGCTTGCAATCCTGCGCGTTCTGTGTCAGAGGAGAGTACGGGCGCGCACCCAGAAAGTCATAGGAAAGTTCCGGGAAAGTTCTAAGATTTCTTCAGGAGAAGTCGGGGAGCAAAAATGCAGGCAGAACGGCGACTTCGGTTTGGTTCCTATCGACTGGACATCCACACGGGGCAGCTCTGGCGTGGCAAACAAGAAGTGAGGTTAACGCCAAAAGCCGCCGCCGTGCTGGGCCAGCTTGTTGCGCAGAGCGGGCAGGTGCTGAGCAAGGAAGAGTTGTTCGACGCCGTGTGGCCGGGGACGGTGGTCAGTGATGCGGCATTGACCACCTGTATTCAGGAAGTCCGGCGGGCCTTGCGCGACAATGCCAGAACGCCCCGTTATATTGAGACCGTGCATCGGCGCGGATTCCGTTTCCTCCCCACTGTGACCGCCCAACCGGTTCCAAGTTCCAGGCTTCAGGTTTCAAATGAGCAGACTGGGGAAAGCGGTCCACGACTTGGAACTTTGCACGTGGAACGTGGAGCTCCTCTCGTGGGCCGTGACGCTGAACTTCAACAACTTCACCGTTGGCTAACGAAAGCCCTGAAAGGCGAGCGCCAGGTCGTCTTCGTCACCGGGGAGCCGGGGATTGGCAAGACGGCGCTGGTCGACACATTCCTGACTGCGGTAGGGGTAGGCAATGGAGAACAGGAAAATCAAAAGGCAAAGGGCAAAAGGCAAAAAGCAAAAATAGAAACTGATCCCCGACCCCTGATGCCGGTTGCCTGGATTGGCCGGGGGCAGTGCATCGAACACTATGGTGCAGGGGAGGCGTATCTGCCGGTGCTGGAAGCCTTAGGTCGGTTGTGTCGGGAAGCAGACGGGCAAGAGGTGATTGCGCTCTTACGACACCAGGCTCCGACCTGGCTGGTGCAGATGCCCGCGTTAGTGAGCCCCGCGGAGATGGAAGATTTGCAGCGGCGGACCGCTGGGGTCACCCGGGAGCGAATGTTGCGGGAGTTGGCCGAGGCGCTGGAAGTGCTGACCGCTGACCGCACCTTGATTCTACGCTTGGAGGATTTGCACTGGAGCGATGTGTCCACTTTGGACTGGCTGGCGGCGGTGGCGCGACGCCAAGAGCGAGCGCGGCTGCTGATCGTGGGGACGTACCGCCCGGTCGAAATCTTGACGAGGGACCATCCCCTCAAGGAGATCGAACAAGAGCTGCACTTGCATGGACAGTGTGAGGAGTTGATGCTGGACTTTCTCACGGAAGAGCACGTAACGGAGTATCTCACGGAGCGTTTTCCGAGCCGCGACCGTAAGGGAGCGGAGTTTCCGCCGCTTGCTGACGCGCGCGGCTCTGCAGGTTAGGGGGCGTTGCGTCAAGTAGTGCGCTTCATTCACCAACGCACCGACGGCAATCCCCTGTTTATGGTGAATATGACTAATGAGCTGGTATCGCGCGAGGTGATCACCAATCGTGACGGGCAGTGGGAGGTACAGAGCACGTTTGTCGACGATACTATTGGAGTGCCCGAGAATCTTCGCCAGTTGATCCAACAACAACTTGCTCGTGTAAATCTTGACGAACGCAAAATCTTGGAAGCAGCGAGTGTGGCCGGGGCAGACTTCTCGGCGGCAGCGGTAGCGGCGGGAGTCGAGCAAGCCACTGAGACGGTAGAAACACATTGTGATGATTTGGTACACCGGGAACAATTTCTCCGCACCCAAGGCACGAGCGAGTGGCCGGATGGGACCATCGCGACGCGGTATGGTTTCGTCCATGCGCTGTACCAGGAAGTGGTGTACGATCAGCTCTCCGCCACTCGGCGCATTCGCTTGCACCGACAAATTGGCGAGCGTGAAGAACAAGGCTATGGCGACCGCGCACGAGAGATAGCGACGGAACTGGCCGTGCACTTTGAACGCGGGCGGGACTATCGCAAGGCGGTACAGTATCTGCAACACGCGGGCGAGAATGCCGTGCGGCGTTCTGCCTATCAGGAGGCAATCACCCTCCTCACCAAGGGACTTGAGCTTCTCAAAGCCCTGCCCGACACCCCCGAGCGCATCCAGCAAGAACTCACACTACAAATCGCTCTGAATGGCGCCCTGCTTCCGGTCAAGGGCTATACAGCCCCAGAGGTGGAAAAAATCGTTCTTCGGGCCTGGGAGCTGTGCCAGCAGATCGGGCAGACTCCCCAGCTCTCCCCAGTGCTGTGGAGACTGTGGACGTTTTATGATGTGGGGGGGAAGTTCCAGAAGAGCCGCGAGCTGGGGGAGCAGCTATTGAGCTTGGCCCAGAGCGTACAAGACCCAGCCCTCCTCCTGGAGGGCCACGCAGCGCTGGGGTACACCTTACACTTCCTGGGAGAGTTCATCCCGGCCCGAGAGCACCTGGAAGCGGGGATTGCTCTCTACGATCCTCAGCAACATCGCTCCTATGGTACCCTGTTTGACCCTAAGGTGGGCTACCTCTCCTACACGGCCTGGGTCTTGTGGTTTCTGGGCTATCCAGACCAGGCCCAGCAGAGAAGCCACGAGGCGCTGACCCTGGCCCAGGAGCTGTCTCATCCCTTTAGCCTGGCTTACGCGCTGCACCATGCTGCTAGGCTCCATCAGCTCCGTCGGGAGGTGCAGGCAGTCCAAGAGCGGGCAGAGGCAGTGATTGCACTGACGACCGAGCAGGGGTTTCCGGTCTACTTGGCGGCGGGAACTATATGGCGGGGCTGTGCACTGGCCGAGCAGGGCCAGGTGGAAGAGGGAATTCGCCAGATATGCCAGGGCCTGGTCGCCTGGCAGGCTACGGGGGCAGAGCAGCAACGGCCGTATTGGCTTGCCCTGCTAGCCGAGGCGTATGGGAAAGTTGGGGAGGCAGAGCAAGGGCTTGCCACGCTAGTCGAAGCCCTCACTCACGTTGAGCAGACTGGAGAGCGTTGGTACGAGGCAGAGCTGTATCGGCTTAAGGGGGAACTGCTGCTGGCGCAGGCAAGGAAATTGAGAGATTGAGCCATTGCAAGATTGTTTTCAACAATGGCCCGATGACCCGATGAGGAAATGGCTCAATGTTAAGGATTTACAGGAAGCAAAGGCGTTGTTGCAGGAGTTAACCTGAAGCAAGGGAGCCAGTGTCCTGAGCCCCTCCGCTATCCATTCACTCTCTTGAACACCTCATGCTCGCGCTTCCGACGCCCCAATTGTCGCAGCAGATTTGCGCCCTTGGAACCGCGTCATTTCAGCACGGATGTACGGCAGTACTTCTGTCGCAAATAAATTGGCGCTCTTCACTGCGAGCTGATGCGGCAGTGAACCGATCTGAAAGAGCGGCATCAAAATACCAAAGCCTAACTCTTTCATGATGTAGGTGAGTTGCTCGCGTACGGTGGCCGGGCTGCCCGCGAGAATGAAGCGACCGTCCATCAGGTCTTCCCAGGTGTTCTGCGTGCCCATGTAGTAACGACGAGTGAACGAGCCAATCACATTTTGATAGGAACGGGGCGTGATGTAGCCCGGCGGGAACGCTTGCTCGGGCGGTAGCAGAAGTAACTTCTTCATAAAGTACCACAGATGTTGCTGATACTCTTCTTTGGCTTTCTCGTCGGTTTCTGCAACATAAACAGGAATCAGATAGCCCGCCTGTTCCGGATCCATTTCGTAGCCCTCTTTGCGACAGCATTCACGAAACTGCTCAAAGTTGCGCCGGTAGACATCAAAGTGGAAATACGGCAGGGCGAAGTAGCTGAAGCGCTTCTTGGCCACATACTCCATCGTCTCTACACTGCCGATGCCGGGAATCCAAATGGGAGGATGGGGCTTCTGCACGGGCTTGGGCCACACGTTGACGTAACGCAGGTTGTAGTGTTTCCCTTCCCAAGAAAACACGCCCTCTTCCGTCCAGGCTTTGATGATGAGTTCGTGGGCTTCGCGGAATCGTTCCCGGGCGTAGGTCGGGTTGACGCCGTAGGAGTAATACTCCGGTCCGTGACCAATGACTTGCCCGGAGATGATGCGCCCGCCGGTAATGACGTCGAGCATGGCGATTTCTTCGGCTACGCGAATGGGATGATCGTAGAGCGGCAGGGCATTGCCCACCACGGCGATCTGGATGTGTTTGGTTGCCCGAGCTAGACAGGCAGCGATCAAGTTAGGTGATGGCATGTTGCCGTAGGCGTTTTGGTGATGCTCGTTAATGCACACGCCGTCAAACCCCAACGCCTCAGCTTGCTGCAATTGATCGAGGTATTCGTTGTAGACAACCGTACCCCGCTTGGGATCATAGTAGGTATTCGGACACGTCACCCACGCCGATTTATGATGCTGTTCAAAATCCTCGGGCAGGTCGGGCCACGGCATCAGGTGAAACATGAACACTTTCATGTTGGACTCCCCTTTTCACAAAAGGCTTCCTAGCGACCTTTTGTGCAGACATACCCTGGCGCACACGGAGAAGTAAAGAGCATCAAGAAAAATCGGCGCAGCTTCTCCTCGCGGGTGTATAACAATTTCTTGGCAAAAGTATTTTCAGCTCTCCCTGGATTCCGGCTTTCGCCGGAATGACGGCTCGGCCTCGCTCGTCATTCCGGGCAAGGCCGTAGGCCGCGACCCGGAATCCAGGATTTTGTTATGCACACTTTCGCTCCCTCACATTGCTGTCCACCTTCTCCCTTATTATAATTTTTCGGTTATGGTGGTTGTTGTGGATTGGTGGTTACACCGCATTCCCTGGTGGAGTCTTCCCCTCTTCCTCGCGTTCTTTGCTGGCGGTTGTAGCTATGTGGAGCAAGCGCCCCCAGCCAGGCCGGGGCGGACAACACCCGCTCTTCCATCCGTGACGCCCGGGACAATTCAGATGGGGCTCGCATCGTGGTATGGTCCCGGCTTTCATGGCAAACGGACAGCGAACGGAGAAATCTACAATCAGCATGATCTCACTGCCGCTCACCCTACTCTTCCTCTCGGCACGCGGGTCATGGTGACAAATATGAATACCAAGCAAGCGATAGAGGTGCGAGTGAACGACCGTGGACCTTTTGTTGGAGGGCGGGCCATTGATTTGTCGTATGCCGCCGCCCGCAGTATCGGCGTCTACGAACCTGGCGTGGCCCCCGTCCGCATCGAAGTGCTTCGTCCCGTGGCGACGGTGATCGCCGCCGCCTACGCCGTGCAATTGGGCTCGTATGCGGACGCCGAACAGGCCTCCGCGCTCAAGGCCCGCATGGCGACGCGTTACCCCGATGTCTACATCAGCCCCATGAATACCGGCCTCAAGCGTTACTATCTCGTGCGGCTGGGACCGTTCTCTCGTCGAGAAGAGGCGCTGTCGCGTGCTGAGGACGCGGCTCGTATAGGAATGCGCGTGATTATAGTTGAGGAAGATGATCGATGGGCGGAGGGCTGAATTGACAGGACTTGGCTCTCGACGTTGTTCTCGTAAAGATGCTAACATTATTTCTCTGATGCTCAAGGGAGAGGAGGCACATACATGACCGCTGGGCTCAAAGACGGTGAGCACGTCCACAACGATCTCATTTCTCTGCTTCCTGCCGGGAAGTCATTGCCTATCGTTTCGTTACGCACCCCGGCAGGTGAACGTCGGTTTCCAGTGGATCTCTTGAGGGAAGATGTGCAGCCACTCCCTTCATCGGCTTGGGTCGTTTTTCAAGGAGAAGACTTGGGCGACTCTCCCATGTATACGGCGGATCTGTTGCGACGACTCACGTTGATGAAATGCAACTGGATAGCCCGAGCCAGCCTCCGTTTTACGGAAAGAGCGGATTTGCTTGAGCTGGCGCAGCAGAGCCACTGTCGCGGGTTGCTCTTTGATGGTGAGCAGATTTGCACAGGGTATCTCACGCCGGACAGCACCACCTCGCCGGAAGCGCTGGCGCGGATGACACAGGCCTTCCAGCATCTGGCGGACCACGGCCTTTTCACCATTGTTCATTTTGTCTTTGGTTATGACACCGATGACGAAAGCGTGTTCGAGCGCGTGGCGCGTTTTTGTGTTGACGCGCGCATTGGCTTGCCCCTCTTCTCCATTGTGACCCCGCAGCCTGAGAGCCCGCTCTTCACCACTCTCGATCAGGCTGGTCGGTTGCGTCACAAAGATTTTACTCAATATGACGGCGCTCATGTCGTCTTCCAACCAAAACTCATGACGCCGGAAGCGTTAGAAAACGGCCTCCATTGGACGCGGCAACACGTGTATACAGGCGGCGCTATTTGGCGGCGCGTCTTCTCGTGGAGCCCATACGTCTTCCAGCATCTGTTGACGAACTACCAGCAACGTCGCCTCTTTCTCCATGCACCACAGGGAGTCTACACCGAAGCGATGCGACTGCTCCGTCAACTCGCACAACCCATTCCTGTGCGAGAACAAGGTTCTTTCATTTCTCCCTTGAAAGATGCGGTGGGCGAAACCAAACGTCATCTTCAGGGGGCATGGCTGCGCGTGCGCGCCGTACGCGATGCGCATGTGCACGCGCTGACGTTACGCTTGGAAGGCGTGTTGGACGCCAGCGGAGCCAAGGAAGTGTTGCAACGGATTCACGAAGCGATCCGGGCAGGGCACAAGAAGGTCGTGCTGGATCTCAACGGACTCGAACTCGTATCCCACACTGTGCTCACCCGTTTCCTAGAGGAAAACGCACCGGCGCTAACGGCATTACATGGGCAGGTGGTCTTCCGGCATCTGCGCACCGCACTGGATGCAATGAAAGCCAACCTCGGCGGTGTGTTGCCGAATGCAGAATTATTTGAGTTGGCGACGGAAGAAGGGTGATGTGGTCTAGGATTGAAGAGGATTCCACCCGGCGATGAAGTAACACTGTAAGAAAAATCCCCCCGCGCTCTGCGCGGCCCCCTTTGGCAAAGGGGGCGTTGGGTCCCCTCCTTTGATAAAGGAGGGAGAGGGAGGATTTTAGGTCCGAGAACGAACATCAATACGTTTTCTGACAGCGCCCTTGATGCGCGCGTACGAGTCGTTGTTGTTCTCAAACCTGCCTTTTACTCCTTCAAATTCATCTCAATCTTGCCGGTCCCGGGATTGAACGGGAAAGACACATGCGTGTGGAAAATCTTCCACCCGTCTTTGGTCTTATGCCACGCATCAGTGATGCGGAATGTGCCTTCGCCAGGTTTGCCGTCCTTATCGGTCCAGGTGAAATGCTGAATACTGTTGGCAACCCCGAGCTTCCCGTCTGCAACAACACGCAAGGAAACAAATTTACCCTTGATATCCTTCGCGCCGGAGAAGAACTTCTCAAAATCCTCACGCACGGCTTTTCCGCCTACGTACTGAAGCGGAATCAGGTAGTCGTAGAGGACGATCTCCTTCTCATCCTGAAAGGTCATCGCTTGGTCAGCGGTGGTCGCCGCGATCAGTTTGTTTTCGAGAGCGGTAATCTCCGCCTTCGGGTCCGCCGCCGAGACAGAACCAACGTTCCAGAGCAGTAACGCAGCGCCAAGAGCGCTGTAGGCCAATACACGTTTGTTCATCTTCTCTCCTCCTTTTTCCCTTCCTGGGAAGTTGTGTATTCTAACTACTCTCTTTCGTCAACCAATGCAAATAGGACTCCGAACCGTGGAGAATCGGCAGCGCAATCACTTCAGGGATTTGGTACGAATGCAACGCCTTGACTTTCTCTTCTACAGCAGCAAATCGTTCTGCTTGCGTCTTAATGACCAGTAGCCACTCGCGATCATCCGCGATCTTCCCCTCCCAGCGGTAGATGGAGCGAATGGGATTGAGGATGTTGACACATGCCGCCAGCCGCTCTTTGACCAGGGTTTTCGCGATTGTTTCCGCTTCATTCTCAGAACTCGCCGTCACCAGAATCACGATGGCGTTGGTCATACCGTTCCAGGCTCCCCTATTCGCTCAATACACCCTTGAGCGTCGCCGCGTCAATGTTGCCGCCGCTCAAGATGATCGCTATCCGTTGTCCCGTAAACTGTTCGCGCAACTTGAGCGCCGCAGCGAGAGACGCCGCCCCCGCGCCTTCCGCCAGATTATGCGTGTGGAAAAGAAGCAAGCGAATCGCTTGCGCAATTTCTTCTTCACTGACAGTGACAATCTCGTCGACTTTTTGATTAATCAACGCTTGCGTCATTTCCGCCGGTATGCGCGTGGCGAGCCCATCGGCAAACGTATCCGCACTCTCCGTAGTGACCGTGCGCCGCTCCTTCCAAGAGAGGTAGACGGCTGGAGCGCGCTCGGCTTGCACGCCGATCACACGTGTTTTCGGGCTCACCCGTTCTCGCACCAATAGAGCGCCACAAATACCGGAGCCCAAACCAATAGGCACAATCACAGCGTCCAACGGTGGGGCATCGGCAAACAGCTCCAAGGCATACGTTCCGACACCGGCGATTAAGAACGGCTCATTCGCGGAATGCAAATAGCGATAGCCATGCTCCGTCACCAGCGTTGCGAGATATTCTCTGGCTTCGTCAAAATCTCTCCCATACTCGACGACCTCGGCCCCCCAGGCTCTCATGCCGGCGTTTTTTTCGGGATTGTTGCCACGTGGCACGACGAGCACAGCCTTAGCCTGAAAAAGCGCGGCAGCATACGCAACCGAGAGTCCGTGATTTCCGCGCGTCGCAGAAATAACGCCACGCGCTCGATCCGCTGCTGACAGCGAAGCCATGAAATTGACCCCGCCACGCACTTTGAACGCGCCGATCGGTAAATGGTTCTCATGCTTCACGTACAGTTCACAACCCGCCAGCGCGGAAAGACCCGGGTACCGATACGTTGGCGTACGCGGTAGATAGCGATTAACAACGGCCTGTGCTTTCAGTACGTCTTCGTAAGTGGGATACTCCATCGTGTCCTCATGCGTTCTCTAGGCTTCGCTTCCTAACCTCACTAGTAGCAAGATTCTTCTCCCGCCAAGAACAGCCGAATGTCCTCTTCAGTCAACGAGGTCCACCGTTCGGCAAGCAGCACAGCCGCTTGTATGGCCACGCGTTCGCTCTCGCCGATGAGTTCACGCGTTACCGGATATTCCTGCTTATCACTCAGCAACCTGAGCCCGTGACCGTTGTCCGACCAATGCGCGAGCCCCAAAGATACAAAAGGAATCGCCAGTTCATGGACAGCTTCACTGAGTAAGAGATCGCTCTCTTCTACCAAGAAGTGGCAGTGCGCCCTGGCGTTTTGGCATAACGTACGCATCTCCTCTTGCTGAATGCGAATGCCTTCGATGTCATTGCCGTAACTAGGAGTCAACGCTGTTAACACGGCAATATCCGGCTGCAACGTCCGTAAGAGCTGCCGCACATCGCCGCGCTCGCGTACCCCGAGTTCCAAGACCAACACATCAATTTCTTCACGCGACGTGCAGGCAGTCCACCCCGCGCGCAGCAACGTCCAGAGAGCTCGCCACGGTCGCTTTGTATCCAGTTCGGTATTCAGTACGGCGAGCGGGAGGCCAATTTCTGTGTTGTAAGAGCGGGGGTTGGTGCGCACGCGATAGCGCCTGCTCAACAACTCACCAAACAATCGTTTCACCACAGTTTTGCCGCGGTTCCCAGCAATCGCAATGATCAAGGGTTGTTTTCTTCGTAAAAAGAGACGCGCGCAGCGTTGTAAATACCACGTCGCCACACGCCGACGAGTGCGCTGCCCCCATTCTTTTGGCAATGGTTGCGGGAGTTCCACGACGTCGGTCCGCGCCGGAGCGGCTACGGGCGGCTGTATTTTTCGCCCGCTAAGCGGTAACTGCTGGTGAAAATAACTCTGTAAACGCTCAAAGGCCGTATCGATATCGGCGAGCTCTCGACCGAAATTAATGCGCAGATGGGCCTCACCGCTGGGACCAAAGGCGACGCCCGGCACCACAGCGACCTTGGCCTGCTCAAGAATATGGAGCGCAAGGCGGCGAGAATCGCGCGCACGGGGCACAATGTCTTTGACTCGGGGAAACACAAAATAGGCGCCCTCGGGTCGTTGATAATCAAAAATATGCGACAAAGCGTCGAGATGCTGGAGCGTGCGGTCGCGCCGTTCTTTGAAGGCGTGACGAAACGCAGCGATGTGGGCCTCGCCGCACTCCAGAGCGGCAATCGCGCCGTACTGGGAAACGACCGGGGCGCACGTCACCAGTGCATCGTGCACCTTGAGAATTTCGCGAATGTTGCGCGCATCGGAATGGACATACCCCACACGCCAGCCGGTCATGCCATAGGCCTTGGAGAACGTGAACACCCGCACGACATGAGCGCGATACTCGTGCAGTTGCGCGGGACTAAAATAAGGCTCTTTGGTAAAGACGAAATCTTTGTACGCCTCGTCTATGATCAGAAACAACCCGTGCCGCGCGGCGAGTTCGACCAGCGCTCGGGTCTCTTCTTGTGAGAAAACCGTGCCGGTGGGATTGTTGGGGTTGCAATAGAGGATGGCGCTGGTGCGGGGTGAGAGACAACGGGTAAACGCATCGAGGTCGAAGGCGAAATTCTGCTCTTCGCGCAACGGGGCGAAACGCGGCGTGCAGCCCGCCATGCGCACGACTTCTTGGTAGGACGCATAACTTGGAGATGGCAGAATCACTTCGTCGCCGGGCTGCGTCAACGTTAATAGCGACGAGGCAATCCCTTCAATCGATCCACACGTGACGATGATTTCACCGTCGGGGTCGTAGTGCATCCCTTCGCGCAAAAGCGATTCGGCTATCAATTCACGCAGTTGGGGCAGCCCGGGAGAGAGCGAATACTTGGCGCAGGCGCCTTCGGCAATTTTTTGTTGGACGAAGGCTTTGATCGGTTCCGGCGTATCAAAACTGGGAATGCCTTGAGCGAGCGACACGACCCCAGGCACGCGACTCGCGGCGAGTTCCATTTCTTTAATGGGCGACAGTTTCATCTGCCCAGTGCGAGGAAACCGCCATCCTTCGGACGGAACAGTGGCATGAAGCATGCCGATATTACAGCCGGAGTGCGCCACCTTTGCAATGGCGAGGCGAGTGGGATATACCCCGCACAGGTCCACGCAAAGGAGGTCGCGCTATGCAAGATCGGCTGTTTTCTGAAGCGGAATTACAAGAGATGGGAAAACGCTCGGTTGATCGCTTGACTGAAGCCATTGAGGCCGGTGATAGTGAAAAAGCCAAACAACTCGCTAAACGCATGTACAATGAGTTCCTCAGCATGCACGATCTATATCGCAACTGGACGACGGCGATGTTGAGCGAAATCGGCAAACGGTTTGGCGACCAGGCCTTGGATGAAATCATGACTGAAGGCGTTAAAGCTTGGTGGCTGCCCAATCTGGAAAAAATGGCGCAAGGCTCACCGACGTTGGCGCAGCGCATTAAGATGTTCGCCGCCGGGCTGCGTGGGCATCTGCAACCAATGAACATTGTAGAAGATGAAGAGAAAGTCGTCATCCAAATGCACCCGTGCGGCAGTGGCGGCAGGTTAGTGCTGGAAGGAAAATACGAAGGCCCTAACGCTTTCCTGACCGTCGAGAAGCCGCAACGGATGACCTACAACCGCGCCAACTTCCCGGTGTACTGCGCGCATGAGCCGCCGATGGAACTGGCGGACATCGAAAAGAATGGCGCGCCGTTTGTCGTGGTCGAACCGGCGGCGGTGCTGGGGAAAGAGCATTGCTCGTTCATTATCTACAAAGACAAGACGAAAGTACCGGCCAAATACTACGAACGCCTGGGGCTGAAGAAACCGGACAGCGGGGCTAAGTAGGCCTTCGTCATTCCCGCGAGACCCGGAGTGACGGGCTTGTCATTTTCGTTATTATCGGTGAAAGCTGGAATCCGGGGGGTAGGGTCGGTCGGGTCTTTTGTTTCTGAGTAGCGGAGCGCAGAATCTTATAAGTGAGGTACACACCATGCTACATGCCGGAGTTGGACTTTCCACGGAAAAGGACACAGCACGGGCGGCAGTAGAAGCGACGACCACCGCGCTCACCCGGGCGCAGATGGCCAGCGCCGATCTCGCGCTCGTCTTCGCCACGACAGAGCACGGACCGCAGTACCATCGACTGTTGCGTACGATCAAAGAGACGGCCCACGCCACACATGTAGTAGGATGTAGCGCCGGCGGCGTCCTCACCACCGACGGCGAGATCGAGCGCGCGCCTGGCGTCGCGGTGTTGACCGTACAGGCGGACACCTTTTCCGCTTCCCGTTTTTTCATTCCACAATTGCGGGGACGCGGCCAAGAAGTCGGCGGTGAGGCGGCGGCTTTCGCGCATCCTCGTTTGGGAGCCAATAACCTGATGGTGGTGTTCCCCGACACTTACAATTTTCATTCTGCCGCATTTTTCCAGGGCCTTTCGGAAACCGCCCCGGATCTCCCCGTGGTCGGTGGCGGCGCTTCCGAAGACGGCACGGTGGGTGAAACCTTCCAGCTCTGCGGCGATACGGTAAGCAATGATGCGCTGTGCGGCGTTCTCTTGAGCGGACAGTTTCACCACACTATCGGGATTGCCCAAGCGTGCCAGCCGCTCGGCCCCGTGCACACTGTCACCAAATCCCACCAAAACCTTTTGCTGGAACTCGATGGCCGCCCCGCCTTTGAAGTGTTCGCGGAAGTGGTGCGCCAGCCACTCATCGAAGATTTGCGCCGCGCGGCGGCGTTTGTGTTCGTCGGACTTCCAGTTGATCCCGAACGACAACGCATCGCTCGTGGGGAATGCGTTATCCGCAACATCGTGGGATTTGATCCGCGCCAGGGGATCGTCGCCGTGGCGGACGACATTCGTCAGGGACAAAAGATGGTGTTCACACTGCGCGACGGCGGCGCTTCGCGGGAAGATCTCAAGGCCACGCTTGAAACCCAAGTGACTGCATGGCAAGAACAGCAGCCGGGGTTTGCCCTCTATTTCAACTGCTTGGGACGAGGCCGTGGACTCTATGGTTTGCCGGATTTAGACACGGCGTACATCCGCCAATATTTGGGGGATATTCCATTGATCGGCTTCTTCACCGGTTGTGAGATTGCACCGATTCACGCGCAGCATTCGTTGCATCAATACTCCGGCGTGCTCGTGTTGATCGGGGAGAAGGCGGTGAGGCACTAAAAGAGTGGGCGCGAGTCACTCAAAACGGCAACCAGCGCGCCCAGAAGCCCTTCTCTTCTTTCTGCCCCGAGCTAGCGTCTGTGCTAGCGGTATTGTCCTGGGGTTGTGGCGGTTCCGTTGGACCGCCAAAAGGATTCCAGCGCGCCCAGAAGCTCTCCTTTTCCTTCGGCTCCGCGCCGGCGCTGGCGGTTTGGTCCTGAGGTTGCGCTTGGGGCTGCGGCCTTTCTTCCCCTCCGCCAAATGGGTTTAACTTCGCCAACCAACTTTTCTTGATGATGACGGCGCCAGGAGGGGGCTCCAAGTCTTGCGGCCGCGCGGCTCCATAGACAGGAATATTCGTGGTAAAAGGTTTCGGCTCCACTCCAGCCGCTTTGGCGTATCGGGGTAAACAACACATCTGGTCAAAACAACACGAGGCTTTATTTTCGCAACACTCGACCGATCTTGGAGGAAAAAGATACGAGCACGCTCCGGCAAAGAGCAGAATGCACAGTGCAAGGGGATACAGTATTCTCATCATCTTCCTTCGACCCTTTTTACTTCAGCGTCAGTATGGAGAACATGCGTTTGCCCATGCGCACACTTGCCTTCCATATGCCCGCGCGGACGCTACCATAGCATGGGTTCGCGGTAGGAAAAGCCCGTCTCAAACAAAAAGCAGGGTGGAAAAATAGGGGGAGCTTGCACCTGAAGAACCGCGCTTGTTTAATTGCCATGTTGTACTTGGCAGTATAGGAAGTAGCCTATGTGGTGGCCTTTTGGGTCAGCTTACAAACCTAACCGTCGTCTTCCTCGTTCTCCTCGGCGACCAACGTCTATCCTCACAGCTTCCCGTCGGCCCAGTTATCATCGCCCTTCCGCTTCCCCTGACATCCTGGCCCGCGGTCAGCGCGCGGACGCCTTCTGGAGAGAAAGAATGGAGCGATGGTCTCTCAAACCCCAATGGCTTGCGCTCTCCGCTGTTGCGCATATTTTGCTCTTGGGTGGACTAGCCACAGTGATGCTGTCGAGCTCCACTTCTCAGCGACTTCCGCAGCTCCTACCAATACGTGTGAACCAAGCTCAAGCGCCTCCTCGCGTCGTGGTCGCCCCTGCTGCCTCTGTCAATACTCAGGAGCCCAAGGCGAAGCAGCCGCCGGTAGACACCAGTCTTGTTGCACTCCGTCAGTTCCGCGCTACCACCACGGAACAGACGAGTCAGCTCGAACGCAAATTCGTGGAGCTATCCGAAACCCTCGCGACAAAAGCCGAAACCATCGCACGACAACAACAGCAGCTCGCCACAGCGCAGCAGGAATCCGCACGCTTGACCGAGGAACTCGCGGCGCGGACAGCAGCCGAACAGGAAATTGAGAAACGTTTCGCCGAAGAACAAGCCTCTCGCGCCAAAGTGGAAGCCGAACTCGCAGAACAGCAACGCCGTTACGAGGCCGCCTTGCGGGGACAGCAAGAGGCGTATCATACTTTGCTGGCGGACCTTCAGGGCGAAATTGCGCGCAAAGATGTCACCATTCGAGAATTCACAGATCGACTCTCTATCAACATTGTAGACCGAGTTCTGTTTCCGTCCGGACAAGCTACGTTGACGCCGGAAGGGAAACGCGTGTTAGAAACCATAGGTCAGGTGTTGGCCAAGGTGACAGACCGGCGCGTGCAGATCGAAGGGCACACTGATTCGCAGGAAATAGGGCCTGGACTGAAAAAACTCTTCGCCTCCAATTGGGAACTCTCGACGGCGCGAGCCACAGAAGTGGTGCGCTATCTCCTAGCCCATGTATCGATCCCGACGGAACATATATCAGCAGTAGGGCGAGCCGATACTGTGCCGGTGGCTTCCAACGCAACCGAAGCTGGACGGCAACTCAATCGACGCATTGAGATTCTTCTCTTGCCGCTCACGCAACCTATCCAGGCCGAGCATAGTTCCAAGGATCGTCCCGGTTAGGAGCAACCACGCAGTTTAAAGGCCAAAACTAGGGTTCTGGCCACCAACGGCTTAGCTCTCACTCGACTTCACCGGGAAAGAGGCTGGTCCGCTTGTGGAAACAGCGTGCGGTAGTCTCGCTCTTGCCGAAAGGCTTTTTGCTCTGGGGTCAGCCCCGTTTCATCGCCAGGCCCTAGATCGCCAATCATACATTTCACGGCGCCGCCGCCCTTGGCCAAAAACTCCGAGACATCGATGGCTACTGGCTCCACCCCACGCTCTCGCACCTGCGCTTTGAGCGTGTCGCTGACCCCCGCCGGCATGAAGAGAAAATACTTGCCATCGTGTTGCAAAGTAAACGAATTCGCCGCGTAGCGGGCGGCGTCCTCGGGTTGCAACGGAATCACAGGCTCTTTACAGATCGCTCGCAGCCGCTCTACCGCCGCTGGCGTCAACGCTTCTAAATAGGCAAGAAGAAATTGACGCTCCGGTCCAAAGGCGCACAGCACGGTGTCGCCGTGATAGTACGCTTCGTCACAGAGCTGGAGAGGAACAATTTCCTTCCCGGCAGCAATCTGTTGCAGTTCCGCCAGTGCGCCTGACTCTGAACGAAAGCCATACACCCGCTCGTAAGGCGGCACTCCCCAGCGCAACCGAAAGCGTTGTCGTTCCACTTGTCCATGAGTAAAAAGATAGCGATCCCCAACCGGAAAGAAGTCGGCCTCACCTTCAAACCGCGACTGGAGCAGCGCGGTGCGGAACCCGCATTGCTCAAGAAACTCTTTGTAGACCGCCTGCTCTCCGGCGCGGCTGGGGAGCAGATTCGCCAGCGTAAAGATTTTGCTCTGGGGCGAATCGCTTTGATCAAGCGGAAAGAGAAACCCCGCGTTCGCCGGGTAGACCAGGCCGGTCAGCGCTGGATGGGGAGGCACGACCAGCACCTGCACTCGGAAGCGACTCAAGAGCTGTGCGCAGGCGTGCCATTGGCGAATCGCGTTGTCACGATCGACATGTTTACGGCGACCCCACGCCGTGCGAGTGTGAGGATTGGCTCCCCCCTGAATAGAGAAGTGGGTCGGATCGCCCATTAGAATGACACGTGAAGGAGCCATAGGCTTCATAGCAACGGAATGACACCGACGGCAACGCCTTCGCTCAGGCCGAGAGCAGCCAGCACGTCAGGGGTGCAGAACAAGAACGACTCTTCCGCCTGAGCACGAATAGACGCCGCACGAAACCCGGCCTCCCCTTCCCAGCCAATCATGAAGGCGTGCTGGGTCTCAGCATCCCGGTCCGACCGCGCTACGACGACATGGAGCCAGCGGAACTGCCGGACCAAGACGACATCTTGGACCTTGGCGCCATAATACGGGCCGCCATCAAAGGGATCGACATGCCGTAGAAAGCGCAGCCCAATTTTTTCCAGCAAAGCAGCCGCACCTCGCGCTTCAGGCCCAACTGTGGCGATCTGTTCCTGCACGTCGACCGGCAGCATACACACATAGATGGGAATGGATGGAAACAGTGCTTCAATGAACTCTTTGTCTTTGGTGCTGCGACGGTCTGCCTCACGGAAGCTCATGCCGGTGACGCGTTTCCCATAACATTCCCAGAACAGGCTATCTTTCGTACTGGTTAACGGCGGCATCATCTCGGCGATTACTTCATCCTCAAACCGCTCGGGATACATTGCGAGATAGAGGAAGCGCACGAACGAGAGCTGCTTACCCACCTTCGCTGGATGTTGTCGAAAAGTCGGGTCAACAATGAGCCCGCCGATCTCCGTCGGACCATCGATATTCCGGCGCAACGTGAGATAGGTATGGCGAAACATCTGTTTGAGGCTCTTCGAATAACGCTGGTCCGTGGCCATCTCCAGGTAAAAATGTGGCGAGTCCGGCGTGCCATGCTTGGCGATAATCATCGAGGCCCCAACGAGGCGCTGCGTCTCCTGCTCCTCAAGAACAAAGAGATAGCGCCCTTCCTCTCGAGTCGAGATGGCGCCACGAAAAGATCGTCCTGAACAGGCAACAAGAGCGTGAGCTTCGTCTTCCTCGATCGGCAGGTTGATAGAATCAAGGAGGCGCGCAAGCCCCAGCACCTGGGGCGCGTCGGCGGGAGTCGCCTCACGTAACAGAAAGGGAACCGGAACGAGCGAAGGCGTTACTAGAGCAGACATAGCAATCGATTCTCCGTCGGCATTCGCCAGCGTTAAGCGCTCACCAGCTTCAGACTCACACGCAGGATCTCCAGAGCCTCATCAAGTTCTTCCGTTGTCAGCACTCCACCTGGGAAAAACAGGCGCAGTCGATAAGGTCCTTCGCCAACGCCAGCGTAATATACAATCAAACCGTTGCGATAACAGGCGTGCACAAGCGCTTTGATGCCTTCGTACGAGGCATTCGCTGGTTCAACCGCCCACATGGAGCCCAGGCCATGCACGGCCCGCACCTTCCCTGCGGCGTCTACACGCAATTGTTCGAGCCCTTCTTTGGCGTGCTGTTCGAGGGCGATGATTTTTCCGTGCGGGCCGAGATATTGTTCCTGCAGTAGCTTCTCCACAATGCGGCGTCCGACCGCCATGCCCACGGTCGACCCCGCGAAGGTGCCGGAGATGAGGGCGGGATCGGGCTGATACTCTTCACGAAAGAGCACGGCGCTGTTTTGCAGCATCTTGCCGATGGTGACAACGTCAACATACGATTCCAAACCCAGGCGTTGAAACGCAAACAGTTCACCTGTGCGGCCAAACGTTTGGATCTCATCTACCCAGACAGTCACGCTCCGCTCTTTCAGCAGCTCCATCAACGGCACAAAGAACTCACGCGGAGCTACTCGGAATCCAGCTTCACCTTGGACCAATTCAAAGACAAAAGCGGCAATGGCGCCAGGGTACTGGTCCAAGATGTCGCGCACCGCGCTCACGGTGTGCTGCGTACTTTGCGGATCATCCGGATCATAAAAAGGCACGTAGAAAACCCGCTCGCGCGTCGGTTGTCCTTTACGGTAGTCGGGGCGATCGGTGATTTCCGCCATAGTTGTGGTCCGCCCGTGAAAACAACGATGAAACGCAATCACGTCGCGGGCCGGGCGCCGGTGGTAGCGGATCAACTTGAGCGCATTTTCATTGGCCTCGGCTCCGGAAAGCGCAAGCCATCCGTGCGTCAGTTGCGGGGCGGCGTGCGCAAGGAGGACATCGAGCAACGCGCCATACTCTTCGTTCGCTTGTAGATTGCCCTGCATCACCACGTCGCTCGTCGCCGCCAGCAGCGCCGTGCGTAGCAAGTCTGGATGCGCGTGTCCAAAAAAATGCACCCCGATGCCGATCGCGCAATCGAGCAGCCAGCGTCCGTCAGCAGTCATGACTTTCGCCCCACGTCCGAGTCCGGACCCAATATACGGAAAAAACAAAGGACGTCCGCGTAACTGCGCAACCCGCTGAAGATGCTGGGTATAAACCTCAGGAGACGCGCCAAGGGTTGGCTGGGCTTGCACCTCGCTGAGCGCCTCCAAGAGGAGGTCCAGCCCGCGTTGGAATTTCTCATGCGACAACAACTGATCCTGGATAAAAACCATAACCCCTCGCCTCACGTTGGGCAGTGTCTACACTGCTTTCAGTGTACCACAAGCAGCCATCCGTTTGCCGCATGGTTTCGGAACTGAGAAAGGCCTCGATTTTAGCTACAACCGATTGTACCCGTTGAGCGCGGCGATTTTGTAGGCTTCGGAAAGCGTCGGATAGTTAACAACATTGTCAATAAAATATTCGATTGTTCCCCCATAGGCCATCACCGCTTGCCCCACATGAATAATTTCGGTGGCGCGCTCGCCGATGATATGCACCCCAAGCAGTTGCAACGTTTCACGATGGAAAATGAGTTTCAGCATCCCTTCGGTGTCGCCCATGATATGCGCGCGGGCGGTCTCCCGATAAAAAGCGTGGCCGATCTCGTAAGGGACTTTCTCCTTGGTCAGCTCTTCTTCCGTAGCGCCCACCATGGAGACTTCCGGGATCGTGTAGATGCCAAAAGGGCGTGGACCCACCGGCGTCGGTGGAGTATGGCCGTTGCTGTAGCCGTTGCTGTATTGAAAAGCGTGCGCCGCAGCTAACCGACCTTGATGCATGGCCGTCGCCGCCAAGGCGGGAAAACCAATCACATCGCCCACGGCATACACATGCGGGGCGGTCGTTTGATAGTGCTCATTCACCGACAGTTGCCCACGCTCACTCGCCGCTAGTCCGATTTTGTCCAGTCCCAGATTCTCCGTGTTGCCTTGACGACCGGCCGCATAGAGGACCCGTTCCGCCGTCACCACCTTGCCGCTGGCGCAATGTGCTTCCACGCGGCCAGGTTCCGGAAGCATCACCGCCGCCACTTCTTCGCCGAAGTGCATAATCACGCCGGAATTGAGCATGCGATAGAGCAGGCGCTGCTTCAATTCTTCATCAAGAAAATCGAGAATATTAGAGCGCGTGTCCAGCAGCGTTACTTTCACCCCCATAGCGCCAAAAATGGATGCGTATTCGCAACCCACCACCCCAGCACCGATCACCGCCAGCGACCGGGGAATGCGATCGAGATGCAAGATGGAATCGGTATCAAACACGTTTTCATCATCAAAAGGAATGGTCGTAGGCCGTGCGGGGCGCGAGCCTACAGCCAGGATGACCATTGCGGCGGTCACTGTGCGTCGGGACCCATCGTTGCCTTCGATAGCAAGGCGATGAGAGTCGAGGAACGAGGCGCGACCATGAAAGACATCAAGGTCGTTACGATCAAAACGGCGACGCACGGTGTCAGCTTGGTGCTGCACCACCGCAGTCTTGTAGCGCAACAGATCCTGCACCCCCATGCGATGTTTCTTCACGGCGCATTGGATGCCAGGAAAAGAGCGTTGTTCCAACCCTGCAATAAAGAGTACAGCTTCGCGCAGGGTTTTACTCGGAAGCGTAGCGGTGTGCGCACAGGCGCCGCCCAATTGCGGGCCAAACTCGATTACGGCCACGCGCTTATCGAGTTTGGCGGCTTGAATGGCGGCTTTTTCCCCCGCCGGCCCTGAGCCTACAACAACCAAGTCGTAATCATATAAAGGAGCAAGGGGCTCCGCTGTCGCCGATTGCAAATGTACGGTATCCATAATGTCTCACTTGTATTATACGTGATACCGCCGAACAATCAGAAATCAAGCGGCCAGAAACCTTACTTTACCGCAGGTGAAGCAGGCTCAGAGAAGTTGTCGATTGCAGGAGGGGATTCCGATGGATAAAGCGAAACGTGAACAATTCATCAATCAACTGATGGGCTACGTGTCCGGCTCGGCAGTGGCTGGCATGATTTATATTGGTGATCGCGTCGGCTTGTTTAAAACAATGGCGGGCGCTGGCCCGCTTTCCGTAGCGGAGACTGCGGCAAAAGCAGGGTTGCAAGAACGCTATGTGCGGGAATGGCTCTCGGCGATGGCTGCTGCTGGAATTGTAGAGTATGACGCTGCAACGGAACGTTTCACATTTCCAGAAGAACACGCCGCTACGCTCGCGGACGAGAACAGCCCCAGTTTTCTCGCAGGCTTCTTCCAAAACACGCCAGCAATGATCATGGTGGCTCCACGCGTCGCCGAAGCGTTTGTCAAAGGCGGAGGCGTGCCGTTCTCCGAGTATGGACCGGACCTCATCGCTGGTATCGACCGTAGCAATCGTTCGCAATATCAGTTTCACCTGGTGAAACGGTGGCTGCCTACCATGCCGGAGGTAGTAGCGCGATTACAAGCAGGCGTCTGCGCCGCCGATGTGGGGTGCGGCAGTGGCTATCCTAGTATCCTCATGGCTCAGGCATTTCCCAACTCGCGTTTCTATGGGTTTGATGTCAGCGAGGAATCCTTAACGCGTGCTCGTGCAGGCGCCCAGAGCAAGGGCGTGAGTGACCGGGTAGAGTTTCGCAGAGTGTCGGCGACGGAGCTGCCGACCGATACCAAATTTGACTTGATCACCTCGTTTGACGCCATTCATGACATGGTGGACCCGCGTGGTGTGCTCCGCTCCATTCGTCGTGCGCTCGCCGACGACGGGGCTTACTTCATGGTGGAACCTAAAGCCGGAGAGACGCTCGCGGACAACCTGGGACCGATGGGCGCGATGATGTACTCCATCAGCACGTTACACTGCATGACCGTATCACTCGCACATGGCGGAGAAGGCATTGGGACGGCTATCAGCCCAAGTACAATCCGAGAACTCGCGGAACAGGCCGGCTTCACACAGGTGCGCAGGTTGCCGATTGAGCACTGGGCCCAGGCCTTTTATGAGATCAGGCCGTAGCTGAAACGAGCCGTTTATGAATAGCAACGATAATAGCTGCGCCTTTCTGCAACCACGAGTCATGATGATGTTTTGGAGAGTCAGGTAAGTGCGTGAAAAAGAAGGTGCGCCCTGCGTGATTCGAACACACGGCCTACAGGTTCGTAGTGCGAGGCGCTAACATACAGCACGTATCATTATCTGCTAGGACATACGAGCGTGTGAACGAAAAACATAACATATATTAACGAGTTATCAGGCACGGACGCATAGAGAGTGATATCACGTGTGAAGCAGAGTGAAGTCGTACAGTTGTAGCAAATTTGTAGCAAGCGGCAGGTGAGCTGTAGCAAATTTGTAGCAAGCGAAATCAACACAAGTTGTGATATCTTCCCTTCCCGCTGTCATTATTCGCCCTTCTCATACGCGAACCATGACAAAAACCATGACAGTTTTTTCCGCTCACTAATGACGGTACGCCTTGCTGAAAAATGGCTGCCGACGTGCAGAGTAAAGGAGGGTTTGTCAGAGATTCTCGAAGCGGGCAGGGAATTTGAATTCAGGAAAATTGGACCGCTACTGATAGAGACGCGGAGCGTGGGGAAGAGAGAGGGACTACGTTGCTAAGGGATGTTCGGTTGCATGGAGAAGCCCTGCCATCAACGTGAAGGGTTGAAGCTGGGGAGGTAGATCCTCCTCCAGCCTTGGAACTCTCCTACGCGTTGCTCCTCCCCAGGATGAAGTCTGCTGCCTTTTGGGCCTGTGCTGCGACGTGTATTAAGACTTTCTTGTCATTGCGCAGCTTGCCAAGCCAGCCTTGAATGTACGCGGCGGAGTTATTCACCGTCTCGTTGACAATGCCCGCGACCCCGCAAAGATAGGCCGCGCCCATCTCCGCGCAAAGTTCTTCCTTGCTGTAGTTTGTATCGCCAAACGCGAGCAGATCTCGCAGCGTTGTCCGCTCCAAGCGGCTAGCGTGCCCCGTGCTGTGGGTCAGTTCGTGGAAGAGGACTGAATAGTAATGCTCTGCTTTTTGAAAGAGTCTCTGCTCCGGCATATTCACTGTGTCAGTTGACGGACGGTAATAGGCGCGAGCTTCCCCGTGCTGAATCTTAGGCTGCTGGGGCATACTGGCGACAATCTGCTCACAAGCGTCAATCTGCCGGGGAGTATCGGCTCCGATGGTGTTGTCAATCTGGAGCAAGGGCTGTAACCGTTCGGGCAGTTCGCATTGCTGGGCATTAAACACGGTATAGAGCCGAGCAATGGGAGCACGCCGGGTGTCTTCTTCCCCGTCTTGGCTCTCTTCAGAGCGGTCAAGAAATTTCCAGAACACGACAGGGGAGCCATGTTCCCCCTTGCGGACATAGCCGCCGATTTCTGGAACTTGCCGGTAGGTGAGCCAATAGGGCGAGGAATAGCCAGCACTCGCCAACATCCACACATTGATGCCCCGATAGGCTTTCTGACTGAGCAGATTACAGGGCATGCTGGCGTTGCGATTCCACGGTTGCTGCCAAGGGATGGTGCCGTGTTCTAATTGTTCCATAATCCGCGCCGTGATAATTTCGTAGAGGTTCATCTTATTCTCCTAGTCAAGGTGAAGGGTGAATGCTGGGGCTTGAGTAAGCCGCGAACTTACCCAAGCCCTCTTCTTTAGGCTGAGAAGCCGAAGCCCTTCCGGACTTTGGTCAGTTTCAGATTCACGGGCTGTTCTGCCGGTTCCTCCTTCGGTGAACCTGGCTGGGGGTTGCGGATCGCATGAAGCGCCAGAGCTGCACTGTGTTTGCAGATTCTGCGTCTGTACATCGCGTCTTTACAAGAACAGAAAGCTCGGTCTGCGGTGAGGATCACGCCGTACTCTTGCCCATCACCATTGGTGACAAAGCCGCGAAGTTCCGTATCAGAGGCGGACGTAAGGGTGATGGAGTAAGAACCGGAAACGAAGCCGTCCACCGACTTTTGCAGGCGGCCAGCTTCGATGAGGGAGAGGATGCGAGTAGCGATGTCCATGAAGACCTCCTAGTGAGTAATGCCTTTTACATATCCCATTACGAAAATAATGTCAATGGGATTTTCATATCCCCTAGCGAAAAATTGCATGTTCGTGGTATACTGCACATATGGGAATCAAAAAACAAAAAGTGAAGGTTGTGACGATCACACAGCTAGAGCGCCGTCTCCCGCTCTTTGAGAAGACGTGCCCCGTGTGTGAGAAGCGGTTTGAGGGGATTCGGAAGGCGCAATACTGTTCGGTCAATTGCGCGAATAAGGCCAGCTATGCGCGGAACCGCGAGGCCCGCAACGCCAGGCGCGTGCAGAAATACCACGCGAGTAAAGGATAGTGTTTGTGGTCGCCAGTGGACTAGCTGGAAGACCCCCCACTCCCACCCCAACGGCTTTTTCACTTGGCCTGAGAGGCCCCTGTCACGCGTGACGCGGCGGAAACACTAAATATTAACTTTGTTGACTAATTGGAAGAGTCAAGCTGGAGGCGATATTACGCTCAGCGTTGGTGACTCACACGGATATTCCCTATCTCCCGGGGTCTCCTGTTCCTGGCCTCTACAGAGCCCCAGAGTCTAGGGATCAAAGTTCAGCGTGGTGGGGGCATAACAACTCGAAAACCAACCGCATCACTCCCGAGGCTCGGGGACCTACGACTACGGTAGGAGCAGTAGGAAAGAATAGAGCTGATGGAATACGCATTGCTTCGCACCACACGCTCTCGACCTTGCTCCGGACCCCGAGGATCATCCCTCGGACTCCTTTGGTAATAGGTTGCATTGTACCAATCCTGTACCCATTCATACACGTTGCCGCACATGTCGTACAAACCCCAGGCATTTGGTTTCAGTTGTCCAACTGGATGCGTCTTGCCGCGAGAATTAGACTTAACCCAGACATATTTCCTCGAAAGGTTATAGTCATCCCCCCAATAACGTTCTGTCTTCGTCCCTGCCCGCGCTGCGTATTCCCACTCCGCCTCTGTGGGTAAGCGATACAACTTATCCTCTTTTTCACTTAGACGTCGCAAAAATCCCCGTACATCGCGCCACGAGACGCTCTCCACAGGTCGATTGAGGTTTCCCTTAAAATGGCTCGGATTCTCGTCCATCACCGCTTGCCACTGACTCTGCGTCACTTGATATTTCCCTAGGTAGAAAGGTCGGGTGATGCGCACCCGATGTACAGGCTTCTCAGGATCCAAAGAGTTCTCCATTCCCATGCGAAACTCCCCGGCAGGAATCAGGACGAATTCCCTGCCGATGCTGTTACGGAGCTTCTTCCGAGGAGAGCTTGAGGAAGGCACGCGTGCAGGTCCTACAGGTGGCAAAGGTAGGGGCTCGGGCAGTGATGGGGGAAGAACGGAACTCACCCCACCCTGGATCTTCTCCAGCATCGCAATAAGTCGTTCTACATCGAACTGCCAACGCGTATCGGCTATTTCGTACGCATGCCGACGTACGAACTGCATCAGGGAGTCTGGTAAGTCGTGCGGTCGTGGCATGGGTGCGCCCTGGACCAGGAGCGGAACCACCCGAATGTTGCGGGCCAGCGCTGCTTCAATTTCCAGCCGGACAAAATCGTTGGGGTTCTCTAACTGCCGTTGGCCTTGGGAATCTGTGCTTGTAACCCATTGCCGTCCGATCAGCGCCAGCAAGACATCACAGGATCCGACAGCTTTCTCGATAGCCTCAATGAAGTCCTCGCCTGGCTCCAGCGTATCGATGTCCATGAATAGAGACTGTGAGCCGAAGTGGCGGCTCAGGTTGTCATACAGTCGTCCCGCATGCCCTGAGCAGTCGTCGCGCCGATAACTGATGAAAATCTGCGGCATCGATCATTCTTTAACACCACTGCTCGTTCAACTTCAAGCAACAGGTTACGTACCACCTAGGGTCCTGAGGCATCGACAGAGAGGGGTAGCCCTTAGCCCTACCCCCTACTCCACCCTTTCAGGGGTAGGGATTTTACGCAGCCAGAAGCGGCTCACCAATGCCTCTCTGTGAGTGATCGATATTACGCTGCGGCCACAGCTCTGGAACAAAGCGGCCTTGGGGGAGGCGGCGGTGATTGAGCAGCGCCACCAGGATCATGCTCCAACCTTGGCGAAAGACACTGACTAAGCGTAATTGCGTTGCCCGTCGTGGGCGGGGCGCGGGACCGTCCGCAGCGGCCAAGGGCAGCAAAGTACTCACTGGCAGTGTCTCTTCGGCCAAGCCCCCGACACTGAGCAGCCACAGGGTGGCCACGGCGACCGCTAACCACAGCCGTGCGGCGCGCTGGGGATCGCGCATCCGGGTACGTTGCCACTGCCAGCCGCCCCGTTTGGGGATTTTGAAGCCGTGTTCAATCCAGGCCCGTAACCCGTACCAGCACGCGTCGCCAGCACTGGGCGCGAGATCAGTCAGCAACACCCAGGGATCAGCGTACCCGGCCTCCCACCGCGCGAGCAGGGTGCAATTGAGTCGACGACGGGGCCCCTGAAAGGCAGTGCCATGTCCGACCCACCGGCCCCCGGGCGTGGGCACCAACTCGCGCAGCGGCTGAGAGTGGACGCTCGCCGCTGGCCGAAACGTGCCCCCGGTGTTGATCCGTAACACTGGATGCCACCCCAAGCGCACGCGGCGCTGAAAGAGCCAGCGCGCATATAACCCCCGATCAGCTAACACGATCACGAAGAAGTGGCGGGGCACCACCGCCCGCACTTGGCGCAGCATCCGCAGCCCTTCCCCACGCCACCCATGCTTCTCTGTCGCCGGGAGTAGGGTCCACGCTACGGGAATCGCACAACCGCGATACAGCACGCTGATCACCAAGACCACAACCTGTTGTCCCAACGTGGTTGCATCCATCGCCAAGGCTCGTTGTTTCCCTTCCCACCAACTCAGGACCCACGCTAATAACGGGGCAAAACAACTCTCCACCGCCACCTCTTGCCGGAGGCCGCCGCGTTTCGCCTGCGCTTCATAACAAAATTCCCGCAATTGTTGGCGCACCGTCTTGGGCTTACGGTCCAGAGCCCGTGCTAAGAAGAGGCTCACCGCCGTCAGAGCGCACGAGCGGGCCAACACCATCCCTAAACTCCATAACGCTCAGACGGTTGCTTGCGGTCTGCTCAGGTGCGGCATGTGGCTAGTGACCACCTCCGTCCATTGATAGACTGCCCGTTGGCAAGACCTCGCCTCCCTCCGGCCTCCTGGAATGTATAGCACTATCCCAGTATGCCGCGACGAAGCCGTCTTGCCACGCTGCTCTTCCCCGCTCAACTCTATCCGAAAACTTCTAAATCCCTACCCCTGAAAGGCTACTCCACCCCCCGAACCTTAGCGGCAAGGCCCGAAAGCCCCCTCTTCCACGTGATGCAAAAGAAACTTCAATATTTACTTTGTTAACTGTCTCATAAGAAATGGGCGTGCATTGCAAAAGAATTCGGCGTAGCATTGTATTACTCGGCGCACCGCATACCGAGGTTCTCGTCGCGGTAGCCGAGGACGTTCCAGGCGCGAGCGGATGCCCGGGCACCTAGCGGCAGGTCAAACCACGAACCGCCGCGCACCACACGGAATTTATGATCGCTGGCATTCCAATCTGCCGTCCACTCCCACACATTCCCGATCATGTCCAACGCACCATATGGGGATGCCCCCGCCGGAAACGATCCCACCGGTGCTGTCTCAGCATACCCATCGACATAGCCCGTTACCGCCCAGGTCAATCCCGAATGTGCTTGCTTCGCTGTCTCATCTGCGATGTTTGCCACTGAGCCCGCTGCCCCATAGCCGTCGTTCCCCCACGGATATTTGCGCCCATCCGTCCCTCGCGCCGCCTTCTCCCATTCCGCCTCGCTCGGCAACCGCTTCCACGCCCACTGGCAATACGTCCGTGCTTGCTCCCAATCTACACAATTGATCGGATGCCGCTCGCGCCCCGTTTTTCCCCAGTTACACGTCCCACCCGCTGGTTTGCTACAGCTCCCCGCCTCGACGCACCGCCGGTACGCCTCTACCGTCACTTCCGTCTTATCGATCTGAAACGTCCCTACATATATGCGCCGTCCCGGTTTCTCCTCTGCCTTGCATTCCATATCGACCTTTTTGTTACACCCCATGAAGAATTCGCCTGCTGGGACGCGCACCATCTCCTCCCCTTCCGTCAGTGCAGGAGGCGCGGGAAGAGCAGCTGGTGGGGCCACAGGCGGCAGGGCCGCCATCTGTAAGGGGTGCGGAGCTGAGGCCAAAGCGCTCGCCGTTTCCCCCGCTGCCTTACCCACAAACTGAATCGTCCCTTCCAGCGTCGACCACTCTTGCGGAATCTGTTTCCCGCCCGTTTCTTCCCGCACCGCCCTCCGTACCCGTTTGAATACTTCTTCGATTGCCAGCCCCGGCAGCCGCAACTCCGTCACCAAGTGCTTGGTGTAGGGTGAATTGTGGTCCAGGCCGTCGGACGCCGTCTGCCCCGGCTTCGTCGCAAACGCAATTAACATCCCCTGCCCCGGATCCATCGCCGCTAATCCATCTTGGCTTGAGCGTGACACCCGAGCAAAGGGATTCTCCGACACGCATCTAAGATGACCACGTTGAGGTGATTGCCTGCCTCCTCCATTTTCCGCACGATCCAGTTCGCTGCCACTGCTTCATACCGCACATCTACCTCAGAGTGGATATCGGCCAGTGGCGCTAGATAGTTCTCACCTTCGTACTGCGACCCATGGCCTGAAAAGTAGAACAGTCCCATGCCTCCACGGCGTAATTCACCCGTAAAGGTCTCAATGGCCTCTCGCATTTTGCGCCGGTCTATATTGGTTAATACCGTTACGGTGAAGCCGACCTCCCGCAAAGCGGCAGCCATAGCCATGGCGTCGTTAACAGGATTGCGCAATGGCCCTATTGCATACCTGTTATTGCCGATCACCAACGCTATGCGTCGTTCCGCAGCGTGCACGCCACTACAGTTGCTGACACTAAGGAGAATGCCCAAGATCAGTGCCCCAAGTTTCCATATCGACATCATTAATTTTCCTTCTACCAGAAGCTTTAGATCAAGGGCCGGGAACAACAGTTTGCGTCCTAATCTCCTGTTCAATCCTCTCCTAAACCGAAGTGCATGACATTGGTACACTTCAGCACGGACTGTGTGCTCGCTTCCACCCAGCCATGAAGCAGCCAGGTTACCTCCTAACACGGGCTAAAGCCCGTATTAGGCCCTCTCCAGGAGTGTTGTCTCATAGCCCAGCGAGTGACCGCCAGGCAGAGAACTAAGCACACGGAGTTACGCAGTGTACCAATCTCTTGCAGTCTGGTTTAGCGTATATCCGATGCCCAATTGCAGCAGGGATTCTCAAATCCTTAGCTTGGAACTGGGCGAAGTATCGGTATGCCGCCACGGCGAAGATTCAGAATAGAGCAGTGAGCATGCCAAGAATGCAGTTCCCGATAAGGATACGTCTTTCCCTTTTGCGTGTCGTGACGCTTTGACAAAAATGACACACAGAATGACAAGAATGACAAAGTTGACAGCAACTCCTTCTGGCCCAAGGTCTGACGAAGACGCGCCTCTTTCGTCTTGACTTTGTTCGATAGATTTAGTTTCAGCCCATCGGAGCGGCTAAATCGAACCACACGACATTCATACACTCAAGCGGCAAGTTGTGAGATCTCTCCGGGTGGGGTTTCCGCGAGGAGAAGAGCCTGAACGACAGCCGTCACAGCAGGGGAATAATAGATCTCGGACAACTCGTAGCGCCAGGGGCCATTCACCTGCAGATGTTGTTCGACATCTTTGACCACAGACCACAGCCGCTTGCGCTTGTGATTACGGGTACATTTATCATGGACATCGCCAAAAGCGCGTTCAATCGGGCTGGCTTTCGGGCAGTAGGTGGGCAAGAACAGCAACTCGAAGCGGGAGTGCGCCGCCAGCCACTGCTCTACGGCCTGCGCTTTGTGAATCTTGTAGTTATCGACCACCACATAAAGGTGAGTAAAGCGCCCCGGTGGATACGCTTGCTCGAGGGCTTGGAGGAGGTCCAGAAACAGGCCGTGGGTTTTCCGCCACCACACCCGGTGCCGGATCATTCCCGTACGCATATCCAACGCCCCAGCGAGGTAGCGCTTTTCGTTGGTTCCGGGGGTCAGGACTTCCACCTGCTCTCCCTTGGGCATCCATTGGGAGCCGACTTTGGGCAACAGAGGAATATCCAGCTCGTCGGCGAAGAACAGCGCGGCCTGAGCCGACAATCGCTCAAAGACCAAGCGGATACGGGCCAACTTCTCCACCCGCAGGGGGTCGTCGTCTTTGGCCGCCAGTTTGGCCCGCTTCCACACCCACCCCAGGTCATGGAGCCAGCGCCGCATCGTTTCGGTCGACACCTGCACGCCCCGGTGCGCCTGCAACTCCAAAGCCAGCGTGGCACAGCTCCACCGCGTGCGACACCAGCCCCACGCTCGGGGCACGGTCTTAAGAAGCGCCAGCACGGAGCGCTTGAGGGACGGCGTCAGACTCCGCACCCGCGCCCGACCAGCTTCGCCCTCCGTCGAGTCCGCAAACGTGAGCGTTCCAGCCCGATAGGCCTTCACCACGCGATAGATACTGGAGCGCGAACAGAAGAGCACGGCCGCAATCTCGCTGGGTGTACGGCCCGCCGTACACAGCAGCAGTAAGTGCAGCGCCAGCAAATAGCCATAGCGAGCGCGGCGCAATTCGGCCAGCATGCGGGCTTGCTCAAGAGGCGGAATCTCTACTATCGTTGTCCTCGGCACAGCAGGTCCTCACTGATCGCTCAAAAAGTCTCACAACTCTTGATGTATCAGCGAGTGCTCCTCTGTGCCAATCTCTTGTGGTTCGATTTAGC
>CAYTVL010000009.1:0-157065 GCA_964441775.1 uncultured Enterobacteriaceae bacterium | reverse complement strand
TGTATGATCGTGCAGGCGAATACTGGAAGACCCTGTTGTGGATGGACAAGATGGCATATACGCCGGGGCGTGACATGACAACACGGCATCCGTTCTGGGGCGTGGGAGAAGATGTCCGTCAGAATCGCGCCAGTTTCTTTGATGTCCAAGCCAAGGGCTATTTCACGGAATATGAGCTGGGCTTCCCGGATTCGACGTACACGACGACCAATCTCTCGTCGATGGGCAAATAAGCCTGGGTGAAAGAGACGAACTGAACCACAAGGGGCAGGGCAACCTGCCCTTTTTTTTGTGTTCCATCAGGTATTTCCTCCGTGTCGTCAAATCTTTTCACAAATCTTTGAAAATTTTTTTCTGGAAGAAGGAATAGGCTATTTCCTCTGAGGATTCTTGCAGTAAGGAGGGTGAACTTTAGTGAGAGGCGACGGGCATCAGGGAAGAGATCCACCGACTTTTTCATCATCATAAGACTGAAAAAGTCACAATCTGCCCACGGAATGATTGAACAACACAAAAAACAAGGAGAAGATCTGATATGCAATTATCACGACTAACCCGCTGGGGATTAGCGCTGCTTGCTACTGCGAGTCTTTCTTTCGTGACCGCCTCGGCGTCCGCCGATCTGAAACCGGGGGATAAATTAGATAAATCGAACTGTAACGAAGCCAAAGACTTACTGCCGGAACACATGGTGGAGAAGTTCTGTTCTGGAGCCTACTCGGCGGAGATTATTGAGGTTAAAGACGATCAGTTCCAATACAGCAAAAAGTTTAAATCCGGCTCTGAAGCGAATGAAGGCAAGTACTATGTCAACGATGACGGCTACATGTACGAAACCGCCAGCAAGACGTGGCCGCACTTCTGGTACGGCTTCCCCTTCCCGAGCATAGACGAAAAAGATTCAAAAGCTGGCTACAAAGTGATGTACAATCACCAAGTCGCTCGTTACCAGGTGGACGATGTCTACTGGTTCCTAGCGGTGAAGTGGGCGACGCCGTCGGGCTTTGACCGCTCGGTGGAGTTTGGCGCGTATGCGACGTGGTACGTGGGGCGGCATTCGGGGCCCACGGACAATCCGGACGATTGCTACCTGAAAGATATCATCTTTGGGGTGTCACCGTATGACGTGGTGGGGGTGTCGACGTTAGAGTGGTGGCATACGGACCCAGCGACGTGGCAGTCGATTTGGGCATTCGTGCCGACGATTCGTCGGGTGCGACGTCTCACGGCTTCAAACAGTTCTGAAGGACTCTTTGGCTCCATCATTGCCCGAGACGATTCCTACGGCTGGGCAGGCAAGATTCAATATATGAACTGGAAACTCATCGGCCTCAAAGACGTATTAGTACCGATCGCTCCGACCGGTATGGAAAAGGCGATGCTCCCTGGCGATGCCGCGCCCAAGAAGCTTGCGACAGATCCTAATTTAATCAAAGCCAAAGGGGAAATTCCGGCGAATCAGGTGGCGCGCATCACCTGGAACCCGGAAGAGCGCATCGTGGCTGGCTATGAGAAAGAAGGCTGGCAGGGAGCAGCCTGGGCGCCAACCAACCTGAAGCTCGCCAAACGCAAATGCTGGATAGTCGAAGCAACGCCGAAGGACCCCTACTATGCCTATGGTCGTCGCGTGCTCTATATCGACAGCAAGGCGTACTGGGCGTACTGGGCGACATTGTACGATCGCGCCGGTGAATATTGGAAGACCCTGTTGTGGATGGACAAGATGGCCTATACGCCGGGGCGTGACATGACGGTGCGGCATCCGTTCTGGGGCGTAGGCGAAGACGTGCGGCAGAACCGGGCCAGTTTCTTCGATGTGCAATCGAAGGGGTATTACACGGAATATGAGCTGGGCTTCCCGGATTCGACCTACACGACGACGAACCTCTCCTCGATGGGCAAGTAAGCCGGAGCGAGGGAGACGAGCTGAACCACAAGGGGCAGGGCAACCTGCCCCTTTTTATTTTTGCGTTGCTCCATGCCTCTTTTGCCTTCCCCTTTGCCTTTTCCCTCTTTTTGCTACAATATCTCTCCACGTATGAGTCTTTTTGCAGTATCTCGAACTGCCCTAAAATTTTCTATCCTGTTTCTTTTTATTATCCACATCTATTATGAAAGAATCACCAAGTCCCGCAGATAGTAATTCTTCTTCGCCTCCCCCAATAGATAGCCTTCCCCTTCTTTCTCCTGGAGAAGGAGAGCAAACGCTCGCTCCTAGCCAATGGGAGCGCTTTCGCACCTTTTTTGTCGGTAAGGCGAAGGATCCGTTATCACCTGACGTTTTTCACCATATTTCCCTTGCCGCCTTCCTCGCGTGGGTGGGATTGGGCTCCGATGGTTTGTCGTCTTCCTGTTACGGTCCAGAAGAAGCGTTTCTTGCCCTCGGCTCCCACACCTTTCTTGCCCTCCTGCTGGCAGGATTGATGGCGGTGACCGTTTTTGTCATCTCCGCCAGCTATTCACAAATTATCGAATTGTTTCCTACTGGGGGCGGAGGGTATCTGGTCGCCACCAAACTGCTAGGCCGCTACCCCGGGTTGGTGTGCGGCGGCGCTTTGCTGGTCGATTATGTACTGACAATTGCTATATCTATCGCTAGCGGCGCTGACGCCGTCTTCAACCTTCTTCCTTTACAATATCACCAACTTAAGCTGCTGGTCGCCGTGCTGGCGGTGTGCGTATTAATCGTTCTGAATCTACGAGGCGTACGAGAGTCGGTAGTGGTGCTCCTGCCCATTTTTATAATCTTTCTTGTGACGCACGTCATTGTGATTCTGTACGGCGTGGCTACGCACATTGATGCGGCGCCGGCCATTCTCACAACGTCTTTCCACGAATCGCAAACGAGTCTCAAGGAACTTGGCTTCTTGGGGATGGGCCTCATCATGTTGCGCGCGTACAGTCTCGGAGGCGGAACATATACCGGCATTGAAGCGGTCAGCAATGGGCTGCAAATCTTACGCGAGCCCCGAGTCGAGACTGGGAAGCGGACGATGGGCTACATGGCGACTTCGCTGGCGTTTACCGCCAGCGGCCTGTTGCTTTCCTACTTGCTCCTCCAGGTACAACATGAAGAAGGTCGCACGCTGAATGGCGTGCTCACCTGGACATTGGTGCAAAATTGGCGAGTAGGCGCCCTCCCGCTGGGCTCCATTTTTTTTCTGGTCACGATGTTGTCTTCGGGAGCGATCTTGTTTGTCGCGGCGCAGACCGGTTTTCTCGGCGGACCGCAGGTGCTCTCCAACATGGCGCTCGACTCTTGGGTGCCGCGCCGTTTCTACCAGCTCAGTGAACGGCTGGTGACGCAAGATGGCGTGTTGCTCATGGGCGGCGCTGCCTTAGTGCTACTGTTTTACACACATGGCGATGTACATTTGCTCGTGGTGCTCTACAGTATTAATGTGTTTCTGACCTTTACTCTTTCGCAACTCGGCATGTGCCGACATTGGTGGGAAGCGCGCCACCGCGAAAAGACGTGGCGACGGCGGTTAACGATCAACGGCTCCGGCTTAGTCCTGACTTCTGGCATTTTGGTGGCGACGGTCGCGCTGAAGTTTGAGGCCGGCGGTTGGGTGACAATCGTGCTGACCTCGGGGGTGATCGGGCTTTGCTTGTACATCAACCGGCATTACCGCATCGCTGAGAAGAGTTTACATCGACTCGACGAAATTCTCTTGGACCTGCCGTTGCCGGATGAACGTGCGCCTGTCCCTCCACGCGACACCAATGCCCCGACGGCGGTGTTTTTTGTCAACGGGTATAATGGCCTCGGCATCCACGCCGTGTTAGGCGTGCCCCGTCTCTTTGGCTCGCACTTCAAGAATTTTGTGTTCGTGGGCGTCGGCGTAATCGACTCCAGCCGTTTCAAAGGACGCGAAGAGATTGACCACCTCCAACATGAAACCGAAGCGAGCCTGGAACAATACACCCAGTTTGTGAAGCGCCAAGGGCTGTACGCCGAGTATTGGTGCGCTATGGGGACCGACGCCATTGATGAGCTGGAGCGCCTAGCCCACGAAGTCGCTAAACGCTTCCCACGCTCGGTCTTCTTTGCCGGGAAACTGGTCTTTCAGCAAGAACATTTTTGGCACAAAGTGCTGCATAACCAGGCGGCGTTCACGCTGCAGCGTCGCTTGCAATTTTCCGGACTGCAAATGGTCGTGCTGCCTGTGCGCGTGGCTTGAGCCCGCAAAGCTGTCTATGCACGTGCTCGTTGTTGAAGATGAAAAGAAGGTCGCTAGCTTCATTCAACGCGGCCTGGAGGCCGAACACTACAGCGTCGATTTATCCTATGACGGCGAAGACGGGCTCACGCGACTCTTCGACGAAGACTATGACCTCCTCATCCTCGACGTGATGCTGCCAAAGCGGGACGGTTTGGCCGTACTGCGCGAGATACGGAAACGTGGCGTCCAGATACCGGTCCTGCTCTTAACGGCGCGCGATACCTTGGCGGATAAAGTGGCGGGGCTTGATCAAGGCGCTGATGATTATCTGACGAAACCTTTCGCGTTCGAAGAACTCTTGGCGCGCATGCGCGCCCTGTTACGGCGGGGCGCCCAGGCGCAGGCGACGACGCTGACGCTAGCGGACCTAAGTCTCGACCCGGTGACGCATCAAGTGACGCGGGCAGGAAAAAAAATCGACCTGACGGCAAAGGAGTTCGCGCTCTTGGAATTTTTTTTGCGAAATCCTGGTCGCGTGCTCAGTCGAGCTGTTATTGCCCAACATGTCTGGGGAGTCGATTTTGACACCTTCACCAACGTGATCGACGTGTACGTCAAATATCTGCGTAAGAAAATTGATGCGGACCTGGAGCCCAAGTTAATTCATACTGTGCGTGGCTCGGGCTATGTGTTGAAAGAGTCAGAGCCGTGAGGAAAAGGGGAAGGTCACGGACAAAGGGGATGCTGCTATGGACTTCACCGGAAAAGTTGTCCTCATCACCGGCGCGTCGCGTGGCATTGGCCGCGCCATCGCGCAACGCTTTGCTCAATTCGGCGCGCGCATCGCGATCCATTACAATCGAGACCGAGAAGCCGCGGAGCAGACGCAGATGCTGTTGCCCGGCGGTCCGCACGAAATTTTTCAGGCGGATGTCGCCCAACCGGACTCAGTCGAACAACTTGTGAGTGGGGTCGTACGAGAAATGGGGCAGCTCCATGTTGTGGTCAACAATGCCGCAATCAACGAATGGCAACCGCTGCTCAGGATCGATTACGACCAGTGGAATGACGTGTGGCGCCGCACGCTCGACACCAACGTGGTTGGTCCTTCAAACCTCATGTTTCATGCCGCCCGCCACATGGTGGAGCACGGTGGTGGTCACATTGTCAACATTTCCTCACGTGGGGCGTTTCGCGGCGCGCCGAAATCACCAGCCTACGCCGCCAGCAAAGCGGCGCTCAATGCGATGAGTCAGTCGCTGGCGCAGGCCCTGGCTCCGCATAATATTTTTGTTTACGTTGTCGCCCCAGGCTTTGTCGAGACGGATATGTCAGCGTCGATCCTCGCCAGCCCGCGCGGCAAGGATATCCTCGAGCAGAGCCCGCTGAACCGTGTCGGACGACCAGAAGAGGTGGCGTCAATCGTCGTTTTTCTCGCCTCTGGGGAAGCAGACTTCGCGACCGGCACAATTGTCGATGTCAACGGCGCTTCGTACCTACGCTCGTAACTGCGCCGTGTAGCGAGCGATTGACAGCCCCAACCTGGGCGTAAGATAATCACGCCCAAGAGGGAGGAGCGATGGCTGAACAGACGCCTACGGTCGGCATGGAGCGCAAGCTGGCGGCGATCTTCAGCACCGATGTGGCGGGCTACAGTCGCCTCATGGGAGACGATGAAGAAGCCACGATTCGCACCCTCACGGCCTATCGGGCCATGCTCTCCTCTTTGATTCAGCACTACCGGGGTCGGGTAGTCGATTCGCCGGGCGATAACTTGTTAGCCGAGTTTGCCAGTGTAGTGGATGCGGTCCGCTGCGCGGTGGAAGTCCAGCAGGCGCTCAAAGAGAAGAACGCTGCATTACCGGACCATCGTCAGATGCACTTTCGCATCGGCATCAACCTGGGCGATGTGATTGTGGAAGGCGAGCGGCTCTATGGAGACGGGGTCAACATCGCCGCGCGATTAGAGAGTTTGGCGATTCCCAGCGGCATCTGCATTTCCGGTACGGTGTACGACCAAGTCAAGAGTAAACTCGCCTTGTCGTATGAGGACCTTGGAGCACGGACCGTGAAGAACATTGCCGAGCCAGTGCGGGTGTATCGAGTGGTAATGGAAGAAAGAGAAGGGCAAAAGGAGAAGCCCAGTAGCCCAGATGCAGCGCAGCGGAATCTGGGCTACGCTCCTCCGACCCCTGGATTGTGCTCCGCTCCATCCAGGCTACGCCTCTGGATCACCATGGGGCTCGTGCTCCTGGCAGTTATATTCGGGGCTGTTCGATATTTTTCTCGCCCGTCACTGAGCACTCAGGACTCAGCACTCAGGACTGACACTGCGCCAGCGGCGTTGCCGTTGCCCGACAAACCCTCGCTCATTGTCATACCCTTTGTCAACATGAGCAAAGACCCAGACCAAGAATACTTCAGTGACGGCCTCACTGAAGTGCTGACTGGCAATCTCTCCAAAATTTCCAGTCTCTTTGTCATCGCTCGTAACTCAGCCTTCACCTATAAAGGCAAGGCGGTAAAGGTGCAGGACGTGGGACGTGAGATGGGCGTGCAATACGTCTTGGAAGGCAGCGTCCAGAAAGCGGACCAGCGCGTGCGGATCACCGTGCAATTGATCGAGGCCGCCACTGGTTATCATCTGTGGTCCGAGCAGTATGACCGACCGCTTGCGGATATCTTCGCGTTACAAGATGAGGTTGTCCACAAGATCGTGACGACGCTCAAGCTGCAGCTTACGTTGCGAGAGCAAGGATACCTGGTGCACAAAACCACGGACAACCTGGAGGCCTATGACTGCTTCTTGCGGGGAACCGAGGACTACTGGCGCTTCACCAAAGAAGCGTTTGCGCAGGCGCGGCAGATGTATGAGAAGGCCATTGAGCTCGATCCCCAGTATGCGGCAGCCTACGCAAGCCTGGGCGCCACTCATGCATTGGATTGGGTTTGGCAATGGAGTCAGGACCCCCAATCTCTGGAACGGGCGTTTGCCCTCACGCAGAAAGCTATCGCCTTGGATGATTCCCTCTCTATGGCCCACAGCGTGTTGGGTTTTGTTTACGCTGCTAAAAAGCAGCACGAGCGCGCCATCGCTGAGGGCGAGCGAGCCATCACTCTTGCCCCCAATGATGCTGAAGGCTATGCGCAGTTGGGAATAATTCTGAACTTCGCGGGGAGACCAAAGGAAACCATCAGGTTGGTCGAGAAGGCCATCCGCCTCAATCCCCGCTATCCGGCTCAGTACTTAGGCATCTTAGGCCAGTCCTATACTTTGACAAGGCAATATGAAGAGGCGATTTCACTTCTCAAGAGATCTATCACCCGCAATCCCAATCTTCTAGCTTCTTACTTTTTTCTAGCTGTTAGCTATAGCGAATCAAGTCGAGAAGAGGAGGCGCGGTCGGCGGCGGCAGAAATTCTGCGCATCAGTCCAAATTTCTCGCTGGAAGGGTACCAGCAGCGGGTGCATTACAAAGACCCAGCCGTCTTGGAACGTTTTGTGACAGCCCTGCGCAAAGCAGGGCTCAAGTGAACGCTGAGTAATGAGGACTGGGTGCTACTCTCGCTGCTTCAACAGTAACTGAAGCAACGCGCGCTGTTCTTCTAACAATGCCCGTTGTTCCTCGAGTAGCGCAGCTTGCTGGGTGCGCACTTGCTCTAGGTCTTATCACCAGGCTCCGATACCGCACCAGTAAACGTTGTTCTTCCTTTTGCTGATGTTGACGAAGACGGTGAGCAACAAGTGGTGGACGATTCAGGCGAAGTCGCTTCAGTGTGAAGGCTCCGGTGGGCGTAGTAGGATACAGTGTCCCATCCGCAAGCATGAGCAGATGCGTATCGAGAGATTCTTGTCGCGGGTTCCACAGAACCGGTTCATCAACGTCTTCGGGCCAGTAGTCCGCCTTGTACTGGTTGCAACGTTGACAACAATACACAAGATTCTCTACGTCATCAGTCCCA
Organism: uncultured Enterobacteriaceae bacterium; assembly: GCA_964441775.1. Taxonomy (GTDB): domain Bacteria; phylum Desulfobacterota; class Binatia; order Bin18; family Bin18; genus SYOC01. Next base: position 148,936 of record CAYTVL010000009.1, on the reverse strand, counting down.
CCTTTGGACTGTGGGCGAAAGTGGTCAATCGTGAGTTCTCCACCTACGTCTGTTTCGGCAACGTTGCAAAACTCACAAGCAAAGTTCGCCCGTCGACGGACTTGGAGCCGAACGGTTACGCTGACATTCATGCGGATTGTTCAGGGGAGGGAGACGATAATTGCTGCTGTAACGCCGCAATGTCGCGACGCAGAGTCTCATTGTGAACCACGAGTTCTTGCAGATGCTGCGTAGCGGCGAGCATCTGTGCCACAGCCGTATCGACTTGCGCTTGGAGAATGGCAAGTGCTTGAGGTGGAGGCGTTTGCGCGAGTAATGCGCCCTCCTCCTGGTCTTGTTGTGCATACCAGGCATCTAACTGCGTCTGTTCAGTAAGAGACAGTGCGATACCACGAGTGGCCTTATCGTGTAACTGTTTCACCAATTCAGGAGTATCCATGATTCCAGGCTTCCTCTTTGAAACCAAGGTGATCCAAGGACTATAGCATGAATTGCGTCCCAGGTCGCGCACTTGGAAGGCGCCTTCAGCAACACAAGCTCTCTCTCCCGTCCCCGGGCGATTTCCCTTCACGCGTCCGGGCAGATTATACCTTTTCATTGTGTGGCCGATAGGGGCGGTAAATCACTCTATCCTATGGAAGGAAGAACATGAGCAGACCCCAGACCGCCCGTGTGGGCATACTCGCCCTGACCTTAATCGTCCTCTTGAGTGGATGTTCACAACCGCTTAACAAGCGCGAAAAAGGCGTTTTGGTCGGCGGCGGCCTGGGCGCGGCTACGGGCGCCATTATCGGCGCAGCCGTCGGGGCGCCAGGAGCCGGCGCAGCAATAGGTGGTGCGGTAGGAGCGCTAGGAGGCGGCATCATCGGCGATCAACTCCAAGGCCAGGAGAACCGGCAATCCGCACAACAAGCGCAGATGAACCAGCAACAGCGCGAGCTCCAAAAGCAACGCACCGAGATCCAGCGGCTCAAGCGCAAGGCTAAAGCAAACGACGATGAGGACTATTAAGCGTGGGCGTTGCTCCTCTCTCTCAAGAGAAGATTTTTCTTGCTCCTCATAGCGGGTTCCAGTTGTATCCAGTACACTGTACGATCTTCAGCCGCTCATCCTGAGTCCTTCGCCAGGTTCAGGATAAACTCCGGCGGGTATCCAGGAAGATGCAGCATTGGCTTTTGATTATGTCTCCTGGATTCCCGCCCTTCGACTCCGCTCACGACAGGCTTGCGCGGGAATGACGGCTCTGCTCTTCTTCCATGAAAAAGCCTACCCCTCCGCGCTAACGGTAGTTTAGCGTCGCGTTCTCTGGACCGTTAACGTCGCACTTTTAGTGACGCCACCAGAGGAAGCGCGAATCGTCACCGTGCTGCTTCTGCTGACCACAAAGGTCGTAATCGGAAAATTCGCTGTCGTCGCGCCTGCGTTCACAGTCACAGTGGCGGAAACATTCGCTTTCGTCGGGGCGCTGCTTGCCAGGTTTATGACTAGCCCCCCCGTGGGAGCAGGGGCTGTGAGTGTTACCGTACCTATCGTGCTCGATCCACCACTGACACTTGAAGGGTTCAAAGCAAGTGAGGACAGGGCAGGGGATGGAGCTGGTTGCACTGTCAAATTCGCGGTTTTGGTTACGCTCGCATAGCTGGCGCTGATATTCCCAACTGTTGTGGCGCTCACGATAGCAGTCGTGACGGGAAAACTTGCCGACGAGACGCCAGCGGCAACTGTCACACTTGACGGGACGCCAGCCGCTGAATTCGCGCTAGCCAAATTCACGACAGCTCCACCCGTTGGGGCAGGCCCTGTCAAGCCTACGACGCCGGTCGCTGCTTGTCCGCCAATGACGCTGGCGGGGGTGAGGGTCAGTGCATTCAACACCACAGAACCAGTAGTCGAGGGATTGTAGCCGAGTTGAAGGACCTCGAAATCATTTGCTGTCAGCGCAGAAAAAGCAGGGTTGAGAAGACCATTATTCCAACGCGAGTCGTAGGTTCCGGTGATATACAGGTCTGAGCCATTGTCCGCAACAACGAGCCCGTATTTTTGCATGGCGCGAAAGATCTTCTGAGCACCGGGATCGCTGGTGCGTTGCGTCACATCGACACTCGCCTTCAACCGCAATCGAGCGCCCATAGGAAGCGCGCCCGCAGTCGAACCGGCGCGGTGCGAGGCCGGATAGACATAGCCGTTCGTCGCTCGCACAGTGACCCGAAAGGCGTGACCGATGTCTAGATTATTGACATCACTCACTTCATCGTACCGCACGAGCCCCGGCAGCATCGCGAGGCCGGCGGCGTCCGCCGAGGTCCATATATCAGGCCGCCGATGGTTCGTATTCATATCGAAGAACGCGCCGGACCCTGCATACCATTTGGCTTGAGTGGCGTCATAGTAGACATTGTAAAGTTCGTAGAGATAATTATGGTCGCTATCCACGATCAACATATGGCGGTCTTGCGTGCTCCGAAGATCGATATTGCCCGGTGCGCCCCCCTCAATCCAACGTGGTTGGGTGATCGCGAGCGAGGGAATCGGATAAAAGGGCACACTCACACCCGTGGCCAGATCAACTCCGTCGCTTTCATCCCAGTAGAGGAACTGCACGGCTTGCAGATCGGAGTTCGTCACACCAGAGACAACGATGTAAGGAATACCATAAATGCCATACTGCGTACCGTCACTGCCGCCAAAATCGGGGTGCAAGCGACGCACTCCACCATTGTTAATAAAAGCAACAAAATTTGCGGAGTTCGGATCGACAGGCCAATTCTGAACGTCAAGGTTCCACCAATTGTCAGCAGGAAACAGCGGAAGCGACAACGGTGGCTGTAAGAGCGGCTCTGTTGTTCCTCCTCCGAATGCATTCATGGCCAAGGCGCGAGACGACGGACTCGCAACTGCGGCAAGAGCGGTCAACAGGAACACGATGCATAATTGTCGCCGAGGCAAAAAATCCTTGAACACGTTTGTCATGCGTACCTCCTAAGCTCAGGGGATTATCGTGCAGGCGAAGAAAATCTTTAATTTGGGATGCATCCGTCAGCTTCATGCTCCTGCTGTCCCCCCGCGCTACAGCGAAGGCGTCTGGCGTGGCATGCTACAAGCGCGGTGCGCGTAGGAATTGACAGTCGCAACCTAGGAGTAGAATAATCGCCGCTCAGGAGGAGCTTACAACATGAATTATTTCCCCTTGACTCCCACCCAACAAGAATGGAAAGACCGTGTCGCAGCGTTGGCCGAGCGCGAGATTGGTCCCCGGGCGGCGGAATATGATCAGAAAGCGCAATATCCGCAGGTGTCTTTGGAGGCGCTGCGCGATGCTGGGCTCTGGGCCTTGCGCGTCTCACCCGCGTACGGTGGGCTCGGCGCTGACTTGGTCACGACGTGTTTGGTGGTGGAAGAGATCGCCAAGAAATGCCCCTCCACCGCCATGTGTTACAAGATGCATCTCGAAGCGTCGGAGCTGCTCAACCATGTAGCGACGCCGGATCAGATTGAGCGCTTTGTCAAACCGCTGGGGCGCGGCGAAGTGTTTACGACTATCGCCGGCGGTGAAACCACAGGCGTCACGGGCACGGATTGGAACCCTGTGGCGATGGAGGTCTCGACCTGCAAACGGGTGGACGGCGGCTTCCAACTAGACAATATCCGCAAGTCCTACGTGACTTCAGCCGGACACGCCACCCATTACTCCATGCTGGGTCGTCTGGAAGGACGCCCCACGAAAGGCATGCCGGATTTTCTGGTGGTGGAGAGTGACAAAGTAGACTGGCAAGTCGTTGGCGCCTGGAACGGCTTGGGGATGCGCGGCAACAGCAGCAGCCCGATGCTTTTCAACGGCGTCGTGCCGGAAGAAAATCGCGTCGGCATTGGACACGAGGATGAGCCCGTTATTGCGAAGTATCTCATGCCCTTGCTGATCCTCACGTATGGGGCGGCGTATCTGGGCATTGCGTCAGGAGCCTATGAACTTGCGATCCATGTAGGAAGCAAACGCTTCCAAAGCGGGGCGCGTCGACTCGATAGCGCCATCAATCAGCGTCGCATTGCGGAGATGAGCGCGCAAATCGAGGCCGCCCGGGCGTTGTTGCACGTCGCCGCTTCGGTGGCTGATGAGGGCAGAGCCTCGTCGCCCCTTCCGTTTGTCCAGGCGAAGGTGCTCTGCTCGGAAGCAGCAGTGCGGGTCACGCAGGACCTGATGACGATCTTCGGCGGGACCGCTTTTGCTGCGCGTCTGCCCTTCGAGCGTTACTTCCGCGACGCGCGCGCCGGTTTGGTCATGGGCATGGCCAACGATCAAGCGTATGAACTCATCGCTAGCGTGGTGATTCCTAAAGCCTGAAGCTGAGGACGGCGAAAAAATTCTGATGCACCACCGCCCCGACCTATCCCGCGTGCATGAAGAATGATAGGAAGCGTTGCGCGAAATTCGCCGAACGCAATGTTTTCTGCTGCACTCAGTTTCTTTCACCGCGCTTCTCCGCTCACGCTTGCCGGGCTGCTCTTTGTGCTGTCCTTCGCCTCGTTTCTGTGGCGACTAGAAGAGGGACCAATTTATCGCACGATGGAGGGCCGTGAAGCGCTGGTGATGCAGGAAATGGTGCGCTCGGGTAATTTCGTTCTTCCCTTGCGAAATGGAGAAACGATTCCCTCGAAACCGCCGTTGCTGCACTGGCTCGGCGTTGGCGTAGCATCTCTCTCGGGGGGTTTATCGACGTGGAGCGTCCGCTTCCCCAATGCGTTCTTTTCCGCGATGAGCGTGGCGCTGACGTTCCTGCTCGGCTGTCGGCTCTCAAGCCGTGAAGTAGGCGTGCTCGCCGCGTTCATGTTGTTTACGACTCCATGTTTTTTGGAAATGTCGCGTGAAGCCTGGGTTGATCCTGCCTTGGCTTTCTTCGTCCTGACTGCAATTAGCAGCTTCGCGGTGATGTACGAAGACGAAGAATGGCGCGGGTGGCGCAGTCTGGTCTTCTACCTCTCCTTAGCCGGAGCCACGCTGAGCAAAGGGCCGGTTGGATACGTCTTGCCGCTTCTTGTCATCCTGGCCTATCTCACCGTGCAAGGGCAATTGTCGCGCTTGCGTTCTTTACTGAGTATCCAGGGCGTGCTGCTGGCCGTGGGGCTTCCGCTCACCTGGTATCTCTTGGCGTTTGCCCAGGAGGGCTGGGCGTTCGTGCAGAAGCAAGTGTTGCAAGAGAACCTGGTGCGGTTCACCGCCGGCTCGGGAAAGCGCATTCCTTCGAGCGTGTTCTTCGCGTTGCCCTTTTTGGTGGAAGGTTTTCCGTGGAGCGTATTTTTCGGCATCGGCTTATGGAATTTTGCGCGCCATGCGCCGGTGCGGGAAAAAGGCGTACTGCCGCTCATCTGGTGGTTTACCATCTTGATCTTCTTTTCGATCTCCGCGGGGAAGCGGAACGTCTATCTGTTACCCTCTTATCCAGCAATGGCGTTGTTCGCCGCAGAGTGGGGTTGGCCGGGTATTGCCGCGCAAGAGCGCCCCGCCCCGAGGTGGCTGCGGATTCTCTTGCGGTTTTTGGCCGTGCTCGTTGCCGGGGCGTTTCTGGCTGGGGCGTTCTTATTTGTCTTTGGTCGCTTGCCCGTGCGTGATCTCTGGGACCCACGTATTGTCGAGTGGAATACGCTCGCCATTCACTTGCATTTTTTGCAGACGCAGCCCGTGTATGCTACTTGTCTATATTCTCTCTCTTGCGCGGTGAGCGTCTGGGCGGTCTTTGTAGGAACCGCTGGTCACTGGCGTGCTGCGCTTCGAGGATATCTGTTCGTGTTGCTGATAACAGCCGTGGGTATCTATCCGTTCACGCGAGCTTATTTTAAGGAGTTAAAATCGTTTACTGGTTTTGCTGCGGCGATTCAGCGGACCCTCGGTCCACACGAGCCCTTGTGGTTTTACACGCCGGAGCTTTATTCCTCCGAGTTTGACGAGTTCTCGCAGGTGTATTTTTATCTTGACCGCCACGTGCCTTTGGCGCCATGCGCTGAACAGCTGGATCTTGCCCTTTGTCAGCCGGGGTATTATTTGCTGCGTGAGCGGTATTGGCAAAAACTGAGGGCAACCGCACCAGCGCAGCTCACCCTTGACAGCAAAGATTCCGCTGGTCCCGATCCCGAAACTCGGTTGGTGGTGGTGCGTCTTGGCAGATAGGGGGCGCTCCTCGGACGAAAGAGGCCCCGGTTGCATCCTGTGACAGTCCTCGGTACAAGCGGCCAGATGACAGCAGATTCTCCATCGCCATCTTCCCCATCGTCTTCCGGGGCCCCCCAGGTTATCGTGCATCCGCAAACCGGTCTGGGCGTGTGGCTGCGGCGCTACCGGCGGTATCTGCCGGTTCCGTTCGTGGTGGTCTGCGTCGTGTGGTTGCGCCCGGTCATTCCAGGCGGAAGTTTACTGCTTGATACCGTAACGGACGTATTTGGCGTGCTGGTCTGTGCACTAGGGCAATGGTTACGGTTATGGGCATGGGGGAGCAACGCAACTGTCGGCAAGTGGGGCGTGCGTGATCGCGGACCCTACACATTGATGCGCCACCCTTTGTATGCCGGCAATTTCCTTATTGCTGCTGGTCTGGTCATCATTTTCAACAACCCGTGGGCGTACCTTCTGCTTCTGGTCCCGTTTGCGTACCTGTACCATGTCATCACCGAGATGGAAGAAAAGCGGATGCACAGACGCTTTGGCAAAGATTATCGCCAATATGAACGCAATGAGGTTCCGCGTTTTTTTCCGGCCTGGGCGAATTTCGGCACCGCTGTACGCACAACGCGACCGTTTAGCTGGAAATTCGCCTGGCGGAAAGAATATGAATCGTGCTGTGGTTGGTTAGCCGGAGTAGCTGGGCTAGAACTCTATACAGGTATTTGGGTGCGAGGGTGGGAAAGAAATTGGCCATATACGGTGTGGTGGTTGCTGTTGTTAGGGATGATTGGGATTGTTTCTTTTGTGCTGGGGTTTCGCAAAGGATTTCGCAGACCGACGCAATCGGCATGAGTGCAGGGCAGCTATGACACTGCCCCCTCCGCAGTCTCAACGGCGCTTGATTGTTAACGGAGATGACTTTGGTCTCTCTTCGCAAGTGAACGCCGGGATTCTTCACGCTCATACGCATGGCATCCTCACCGACGCCAGTCTGATGGTGAACGGTGTAGCTTGGCAAGAAGCGATCGCACTCGCTAAAGCGACGCCCACGCTCAGCGTGGGATTACACTTGACGCTTGTTCAGGGGCGAGCGGTTCTTCCTCCACATTTGCTGACGCGGGTCGCGCAGCCAAGCGGCAATTTTTCTGACAATCCTACGACCGCTGGAATCCGCTATTTTTTCTCACGTCAGGCTCGGACGCAGTTGCGCGATGAATGCCGCGCGCAGCTTGAGCGGTTTCTGGCGACCGGGTTGCCGCTGACGCACCTCGACGGACATTTGCACGTTCATCTCCATCCGACCGTGCTCACTATCTTGCTGGAGCTGGCCCCAGAGTACGGAGTGAAAACGATGCGGCTCACGCGCGAGGAGCTGACGACGAGTTTAGCATGTGATCCGCGCCACTCCTTCCGGAAGCGTTGGGAATCGTTTCTTTTCACGCAATTGACGCGTATAGCGGAACGAAAATTACGCGCGCGAGGGATCGTGTTTCCGGACGCGTTGTTCGGCCTACATCAAAGCGGCGATCTCAACGAACGTTATCTGCTGGCGCTCTTACCGAAATTACGAAGTGGGGTAACGGAGCTGTACAGTCATCCCGCATTCCTTCCCTGTCGTGAAGTCCAGTACTGGACGCCAACGTATCGACGCGACCAAGAACTCGCCGCGCTGACCAGCCTTGTCGTCCGAGAGACGCTGGCTGCACAGGCCATTACGTTGACAAGTTATCGTGAATTGTGAGCGGCTTCGATGCTGAGCGAAGCGAGCACTGTAGTGCGGATGTCCGCCAGAGCGGCAGGAGGAACATCCACAAACCGACACCCCAGGACGAATTGGTTCTTGCCCCGTCGCGCGCTCCGGATCACTTCGAGCGTGAAGTGGGGCAGTTCAATTTCCTCAAAGAAAAATTCGCCGTTCAAAGATGAGCCTGGGGGTGGCGGCAAAAAAGGCGATGAGCGTTCATCGACGAGGACCAAAATGCCTGAACCGCTGATATTCAGCACGACCGCGGGAATGGTTTCGCCGGAACCTGTAGTGAGACGAATCGGCAAGGCGACTGAACAACGCACCTCGCGTCGTCGTTTTTGTTCGGCGGGTGCGAGGGAAGACCTAACGAGTTTGGGTTCAGGTGTGGGCGTCATGTTGATGTTGATGTCGGAGACTTTCTGTGCTGATCGGTGAAAAACAAGGAAAGTTTAGCTCTTAGCGCAAGGGTTGGCCCTGACAAAAGAACAGAGTAAGATGAAGTTGTTATGTCTACACGCCCGCATCATCCATTAACGTATCGCTATTGGCGACGTGAAGGGCGGCCGATGAGCCTTCTCTTCCGGCTGTGTGGGATTTTACTCGCGCTCTTTCTCGCGGGTACGGTCTGGTTTCTGTATGAGGACCTCACCGTCGCCTTACCGTCGGTGGAGCAGCTCACGCGCTATATGACCCCCGCAGTCACTCGCCTCTATGCCGACGATGGTTCCTTGGTTGGCGAGTTTTATTTAGAGAAACGGTATCCTCTTCCCTTTGAGCGCATTCCTCCGATCGTGCAACAGGCTTTCCTTGCCGCTGAGGACGCGAATTTCTATTACCACGTTGGCATTGATTTTTTGGGGATGACACGAGCGCTCATTTCTAATTGGAACGCCGGGCGCAAACTCCAAGGCGGCAGCACCATCACGCAACAGGTGGTTAAATATCTCTTGTTAACACCGGAAAAGAGTTATCGCAGGAAATTGCAAGAAATCATTCTCTCCCTCCGTTTGGAGAGACGGCTAAGCAAGAAAGAAATCTTTGGACTCTACCTCAACCAAATTTATCTGGGTAGCGGGGCCTACGGCGTGGAAGCAGCGGCGCGTGAATACTTTGGCAAACCTGCCGACGAACTCTCGTTGGCCGAGAGCGCAATGCTTGCCGGGTTACCGCCGTCGCCGAACCGGTATTCGCCCCGCAAAAATTGGGAACAGGCGAAGATGCGGCAGCGCTACGTCTTGGAGCGCATGATGGATGAGCACTACATCTCTTACGCCCAAGCGATGGAGGCCTGGCAAGCGTCAGTGACGTTGTCTACGACTCACCGGGAAGAAATGCTTTCTTCCCCCGCGCCCTTTTATGTGGAGCACGTGCACCAACTCTTGCAAAAGCGCTATGGCGGCTATGCAACGCACCAGCTCGGCTTTGCCGTGCATACACCACTCAATCTCGCGTTGCAGCAAGCGGCGGAACAGGCCCTGCGGCATGGGATTGATGCGCTCTGTGAACGGCAGAAATGTGGACGCAACGGCGAGCCGCGCCCCGAGGGTGCGCTCATTGCGATTGATCTCGCGTCGGGGCACGTCAAAGCGCTGGTCGGAGGAGAAGATTTTCAACACAGTCAATTTAATCGCGTGACCCAAGCGAAGCGGCAACCTGGCTCGGCGTTCAAGCCGCTGATTTACTCGGCGGCCTTAGAGCACGGCTTCACGCCGGCGTCCGTCGTGATGGACTCGCCGGTGTCATTCCAGAGTTATCGACATGTATGGACGCCGCAAAATTACGAGAAACGCTACTTTGGTCCCACGCGACTTCGTGAAGCGCTCACGTTTTCTCGCAATGTTGTCACAGTAAAGATAGCGGCGCAGTTGGGAGTCAAATATTTAACTTCGTATATTCCGAAATTTGGCATACACAGCCACTTATCGCGAAACTTGTCACTTGCCTTAGGTGCGTCTGAAGTGACGTTGGAAGAACTCGTGCGGGCCTATGGGGTGTTTGCTACTGGCGGCGATCTCTTTGACCCGCTGTTTATCACGACTATCTCTGACACGGCTGGCCAGCCGATTCAAGAATTCACGATCGCGCGGAAACCCGTGATTCCTGAGGAGAACGCCTATTTGATTACAAGCATGTTAGAGAGCGTGGTCGAGCGAGGCACAGGGAAATCGGTCCATGCACTCGGACGACCGGTAGCGGGAAAAACCGGGACGAGCAACGACTTTCACGACGCCTGGTTTATTGGGTATACGCCCGAGATGCTCGTTGGCGTCTGGGTAGGCTATGACGAAAAGCGTCCGCTCGGCGATAAAGAGACTGGAGGCCACGTCGCCGCACCGATCTGGCTCGAATTCATGCAGCAAGTTTTGGGTGACGCGCCGCTGCGCGATTTTCCTCTACCGAAGGATATTGTTTTTGTCTATGTGAATCCCCGCACCGGGCTCCGCGCCCTTCCTGGCGGCCCCTCCATTCTTGAGTGTTTCCGGCGCGGCTCCGAGCCCCGCGTCGTCACGGAAACCGCTTCCGCCGAGCCCAAGGAAGAAAGAACAGCTCGTGCTGCTCCCTCCAGCACCGTCGCCCTCGCTACCGACGCAGCTCCTCAATCTGGAGAGGAAGGGTTTTGAAAGAAACCTCGATGGTCAGCTTTTAGCTCAAAGTTGCTGCGAGCTCCCCACTTTTTGTTCCTCTCGCCGAAGCGGTCGAGATTCCTCCCATTCCCCGTCAAGTTCGGTCTTCTTCAACATCTCAGAAAAATCTCAGAACTTTCTCAGGACTTTGCGTTCGCTCCCTTGCTATGCACGCTCTATGGAGAGAGCGAGAAGAGAGCAACAGGTTGTTGCCTCTTTTCTTTCTGAGTTCTTTTGTCGTATACGCAGTGAAAGAAAATGGGGGTCAAACGGGGGCTCGATATTGAACTGTGAAAAGGGGGAACTATGCAACAGGAGAGAAAAGCGCCGCAACTTCGCTATGTATGCCTCTCCGATATGCACTTTGGCGCGGAGAACAGCATCATCACGAAACTCAAACGTGAAGCTCCTTCTAGAATTCAAACGTCCACTGATACCTCGGAGGCAAGTCCCGTACTCAGCCATCTCGTCAGATGCTTAGAGAAGCTCATAGGAGAATTTTCGGTGAAAGAGCATCGGCCAACCTTAATCCTCAATGGAGATATTTTCGAATTTGCCATCGAGACTGAACAAAAGGCGCTGATGTCTTTCGAGAGTTTTGTGCCCACTCTTCAATCAAAAGATCTTTTCCAGAAGATCATTTTCATTCCCGGGAATCATGATCATCATGTGTGGGAAGGCGTCCGCGAACGTCCAGTTTTTACTTATTTAATACAAGGGATCGTAGAAGCGGGAGAAAAACCGCAAGCGCGCAAATTTATCACATCTCTGTTTCACAAGGGACTTACGCATCCTTTTGGTACTGTCCATTACCCGAATTATGGCGATCGCCAGGGGGAAAAATGTGTCATCTTTACACACGGCCATTTTATCGAATCCATTTACTCTCTGATCAGTACGCTCAAGGAGCTGCTTTTCCCTGGCAGGCTGCGCGCGTCATCCTTACAAGATCTGGAGGCGGAGAATGCGGCGTGGATTGATTTCTTCTGGTCGGCATTAGGGCGTTCGGACAACAACCGGGACGACCTGCAAGCTCTCTACGAGCAAATCCAGGACGAGGAGGAGTTCGACCGGCTTCTCTCACGCCTGGCGGAAAATATCGCCCGTAAATATGACCTGTTGGGCCGTAGAGCCGCACTGAAAGCTCAGGCGTTCAAGCAGCTCACCGATGCAGTAGAGGCAAAACTGCTTGAAGGGCTGTTAAAGACGCTGCTCCGTAACGTTTTGACATTGGAAAGGCATGATACGAGATCAGCTCTGAGCCCCGACGGAGAGCGCGGGTTGCGCACCTACGTCAGTGGGCTGCTTAGAGAACAGCTTGTGAAAGAAAATGATAATCGCATGCCCAGTGATGTGACCCTTATCTTTGGCCATACGCATAAACCATTTCAGAAGATGATGAATTTCTTGGGAGGGTATCGGCCTGTGAAAGTCTTCAACAGCGGAGGCTGGGTCGTCGATGCGAAGCAAATTCATGGCGGTGCGGTTATTCTGGTTGATAACGATCTGAATACGGTATCGCTGCGCGTGTATGACGAAGCAGCAGAGAAATATGAGGTAAGAGTTAAGGCTGTAGAGGGGCATTGTTTCTCCGAGGCGGTCCAAAGCTGGATCGCTCGGGACGAGAACAAAGGCGACTGGCGCGCTCTCGCAGAGGCGGTGCAGAAAGCCGTGTGTGGCAGACGTGACAACTTACTGAAGAAACGAGGACAAGGAGAAGAACAAAACGCAGAGTCCGAAGAAAGGAGGGAGCGATGAAACGCCTGTCATCACGCATACAAGATATGGAAGGCTACTACGAAGTCGTCGTTGTTGGGTCAGGATACGGCGGCGCGATCATGGCGTGCCGCCTCGCAGAAGCTGGATTCCAGGTCTGCGTGCTGGAGCGCGGCAAAGAACTGCGCCCCGGTGAGTACCCGAATACGTTGAGGCATGTCCTGGCCGAGACGCAGGCTAGCTTGCCAAACGGCTGGCGGTTTGGTTCTTCGACGGGTTTGTATGATTTTCATCTGAACAAGGACATCACCGTCTTCGTCGGGTGTGGGTTGGGCGGAACGTCGCTCGTGAACGCGAACGTCGCCTTGCGCGCTTCTGACGATGTTTTTATGGATAAGCGTTGGCCGCGAGAGTTACAGAAGGATCTGCCACGCTTAAAGAATGGATATGTAAAAGCTTGGGGAGTGCTTGAGCCCGAACCGTATCCGAATGATCTTCGTCACGATCCGCCTCTCAAATTGCAAGCATTGAGCAAGTCTGCGGAACATTTAGGAGACAAATGCGAACGTCCCCATCTTTGTATCACATTCAAAGGAAAGCGGAATTATGCCGGTGAGCACCAGCCAGGTTGTACTCGGTGTGGTGATTGCGTGACCGGCTGCAATGAAGGGGCAAAAAATACCGTCTTGATGAATTATCTGCCGGCAGCTCATAACCGGGGCGCCGAGATTTTCACTGAAGTTGCGGTCCAGTGGATCGAACAGCAGGGGCAGGGCTGGGTGGTCTATTACAAGCCGTGTGATGCGTCCGGCGCGAAAGCCGCCACACAGCCTCGGAGCCTCCGAGCCAAGTTTGTCATCCTTGCGGCTGGAACTTTAGGCTCCACAGAGATTCTTTTGCGCTCCCGAGAGCAAGGGTTCCTCTCGCTCTCGGACACACTCGGGCATCACTTCTCTGGCAACGGGGATGTCCTTGGCTTTGGATACAGCGACAACGAGATAAACGGGGTCGGCCATGGGCATCGTCTAGGAGATCCAGAGAAACCAGTGGGCCCGTGTATTACGGGCATGATTGACTTTCATGATCGTCAGAATCCGAAGGAGCGAATGATGATCCAAGAGGGGTCCATCCCTGGCGCACTGGCGCCTTTATTGCCCCCCTTGTTTGCGCTCACTGAGGCGTTACGCAAACCGGAAAAGCAGGCTGCGCCAGAACAACAAGAAAGCGTGTTCCGGTCGTTCATCGAGAAAGCGCGGGTCTGGGACTGCTGGCGTGAAGGCGACTATGACAAAGCGCCCCGGCATATCCAAACGTATCTGGCGATGGGGCATGATAACGGACAAGGACGCATGACTCTCGAGGACGACCAGGTGCGTATTCACTGGCCGAGTGTGGCCAGGCAGCATTTTGCTGACCCCGTAGAGAAGCAGTTGGAAAAGGCAGCCCAGGCTCTTCCGGGAGGGCGCTATATTCAAGGCGCGATTTGGCGCCAATTGAATAAGTGGACGATGTTGACAAGCACTGACGTCATTACCGTGCATCCATTGGGCGGGTGCGTCATGGCGGACGACACTACACATGGAGTCGTCAATCATAAGGGGCAAGTCTTTCATCACGAATGGGGCGAGCCCTATGACACGTTGTATGTCTGTGATGGCTCGATCATCCCAACCCCGCTGGGGGTAAACCCATTATTGACGATTGCCGCCTTAGCGGAACGCTGCAGCGAGTTGTTTCGTCAGGATCACAAACCTGAGCAACAAGGAAACGTCGGCGGAGAGGCCGTGGGAGAAGAGCATGAATACACTACTACATAGTCAACACGGCAAGATCGGTGCGTTGCTATTCCCGACGCATCCCCTGGGCCTGTGCTTCACTGAAGTCATGACCGGATACTTTTCTGAGTCTGTTAAAGGGCTCAGGAGAAGTGGAAAGGACATGTATAAAAGGGGCTTTGAAGAGGGGCAGAAGGAAGGGACTTCCTGTGAGCTCAAACTGAAGATTATCTTCGCTGATGCTCGACAGTTCCCTGACGCTCAGCAGCGCTACGGGATGCTTGGAACCGCGAACTTTGCTCCCTGCCTCGAGTATTTGTATGAACACGGCCTAAAAGCGAACATTTGTGGCGAAGCAATCGCACCGAAGTTATCCCCATACCCGCTCAAAGTCAGTGGCGAGTTTCTCTTATTTGCCGCTGACGCAAAAAAGGCTGGAGCGCGATTTCTCTTCTACAAAATGATACTTGAGACTGACGAAAGGGCGGCGGAGCGGGACGGAGACGGGAACCGGAAGAAGTATTATTGCCTTGGCGAGAAAGAGATCGGCAGAAGCGACGGGTTTCTCATTTGGTCTGCCTTCACTACGTTACGCCTCACCTTGTACAATGGCGAGACAGAAAAGGCGCCTCTCCGTGGAGCCGGCATCCTCAAGGTTCACTTCGGCGATTTTCTTATGCAGCTTGCCAGCCTGCGCGCAACCGAAACGCACCGACTCGCAGACCACCTTCAAGCCATAACGGATTTTGTCCAGTTTTTCGGCGATAAAGCGCTGAAGACTGTTCGTCGTGATTTGGATAAGCGCTTACAGAAGATCTACAAAGTGCTCGTCGTTGGAGCAGAATACTGGTGGAAACGTTTGTGGTTCGACCTCGTGAGGTACTGGCGAACATACGGTAAGCTAGTGGCTGATACGGTGGAGTTTCTTTACTGGAGACTGCGCCCTCAACTTCTCCGAAGACAAACAGGAGGAAGAGTGTGGGGAAAGCG
Source organism: uncultured Enterobacteriaceae bacterium (assembly GCA_964441775.1). Taxonomy (GTDB): domain Bacteria; phylum Desulfobacterota; class Binatia; order Bin18; family Bin18; genus SYOC01. Next base: position 133,933 of record CAYTVL010000009.1, on the reverse strand, counting down.
CTTCCCGGTTCGGCTCTCCTCTGGTCCGTGCCTCTACCTGACTCGGTACAGGGGAGGACGGAAAGGTCCGGTCCTCCTCGTTCCTGGTTATGGTATGGCGAGCGATATGTTCGTGATAGACACCGTCGACAGGAGCCTAGCCGCTTATCTGTGCGATCATGGCTATGAGGTGTGGCTGTTCGACTACCGTGCAAGCGATCGAGCCAGAGATGGTCTTTTTTGGAAGGCGTCGGAGACGCAGTTTACTGTAGACGATATCGCCGTTGAGGATTATCCGGCAGCGATAGATTTAGTGCTGAAAAAAACAAACGCAGTGCAGCCAGGAACCCCAAAAGACAAGGCAAAGAAGGTACAAGTCATGGCCCACTGTGCGGGCTCCATGACCTTCCTGATGGCGATGCTCGCCGACGAGAATAACCGCAACCAGTCGCAAGGAGGCGTTTCTTGCAACCTTTCCAAAAAGATCCGCTCCGCCATCTGTTCGCAAGTGACGCTTTTCCCAGATGCCGGGCACTCGACCGAAATGAAGGCGGCGCTCCATGTGGCGGCAGTGTTGGACGTGTTGAATGTGAAGACCTTTGCTGCCGGTTTTGATTGGACTTCGTGGGCAGATGCAGTTCTCGAGGTGATCTTTCGGCGATGCCACACTCACGAGGTCCCCTGTTCTAATCAAGTCTGCCGACGTATTCTCTTTCTCTACGGCGAAACGCACCGGCATGTCCAATTAGATTATGAAACGCATAGGAAGATTGGGAAGTTATTCGGCAGTGCGAATATGCGCTCCCTCAGACAATTCTCACTGATGATGCGACGAGACCAGATCGTCGATAAAGACGGGCGCGACGTCTATCTCCCGCACGTGGACCGTCTCAAATTTCCTATTACATTCCTCCACGGAGCGGAAAACAAACTCTTTCTGCCCAGCGGTTCGGAGAAGACCTACCGATTGTTATGCGAGAAAAACGGTCGGCGCTACTACTCGCGCTATGTCATCCCCGACTACGCTCATTTGGACTGTTTTATTGGCAAACACGCTGCGCGCGATGTCTTTCCCCTTATTCTGGAGGAGCTAGAGAAACACAACTGAAGCGATCAACGTAATTCCTGCAACAGCGCCTTTGCGGCTTTGAGGTCTACCGTGCCAAACCCTTCCGTGAACCAATCATAGATCTCGGCTAACATTTTGTGAGCTTGTTTCTTTTTTCCCTGTCGTTGCCACAAGCCCGCGAGGCTCATCGTGGCGCGCAGTTCCAGCGATTTAGCGCTCTGCTCGCGGGCAATGGCAATAGCCTTGTGAAAACAGGCTTCGGCCTCCGCCTCGGCTTGGTCGCTTGGCGCTGGGTGCTGGGTGGTAGGAATTTTTGCCTTTTGCCCTTTGCTCCTTCGACTAGGCTCAGGATAGGGTTTTGATTTTTGATTTTCTTGTTGCAGCGTCAGTTCCCCTTTCAGTCGATACAGTTCTGCTTCATACGAATGATCGTCGTTTTTGTCGCCTACCATCAGGGCTTCCACTACGGTGTGGAGTCCCGTTTCCGTCTGCCCCGCTGTGAGATATCCCTCAGCGAGGAGGGCAAGATTATGCGGCCTGGAAATCTCCGCACCCGCCATTTGGAACACTGCAAGTCCCCGCTGCATGAGACGCAGGCCCTCCTCCGCTTGTCCTTGCCTTCCTAACGTCCATCCACGCAGCAAGTGGCCCCAGGCTTCGAAAAAGGGAAATCCTTGTTCGTGTGAGAGTGCAATCGCCGCCTCTGCCTGCTCTTGCACTGCTTGGAGTTCTTGACAAAATTGATGCACCACAGCGGCATAGATGAGGCCGCTTGCCAGACTAAAAGGGTGCAGGCTCTTCTGCCCTTGGGCCAAGGCCTCTTGATTGCGCTGGCGAGCTTGATCTGGATAACCAAGCAACCATAAAGTTCGGGCTAAACAAGCTAAGCCGCCCATTTTTTGATCGTAGCCATAGAGGAAAACCCAGGAGCGATGGTCTTGGGGAACATTGAACGCGACCCCCTGCTCCAGATGGTCTTGGGCGGCAATAAGGTCCCCCGCATAGAACAAGGTGTCTCCCAAGAGGTAATGGCCCCACATCAGCAAAAGCGGCTCGTGCATCCGTTGGACGACGCTGAAGATCTGTTCCCCGAGTTCGTGTGCTGCACGTCGGTCACCTTTGACAAAATAAAATCTCCGCAGTCCATACAGCACTTGGAGGAGCTGCGGAGTTTCTCCCACCTGTCGACACAGCTCCCGTGCGTGTGCGTACACTTGCTCCACTTTCGGGTCGGTATGCCCTCTGGTCATTAAGAGCGGCACTCCTAAGGTAATCTGTAATGCGAGTTCCTGTTGGGGTCGTTCGGAAGTTTGCGGCAAAGTTTTGAGGAGTTCCAGCCCTCTGCTTGCGTGCTGAATGGCTTCAGCATTGGCTGAGCGGCGCAGGGCATTCTGCGCCGCTTGCTGCAGATACCGTACCGCTCGTTGGTAGTCCCGCCCTTGTTCAAAATGCAAAGCTAATTCGGCGGCAATCTCATGCACGCGATTCCCGTAGGCGGCTTCGAGTCGCTCGCCGATGCGCTGGTGGAGCTGTTGCCGCTGATTCAATGTGAGGCGCTCATTCCACAGGGCCTGGTATAAGGCGTGGCGAAAACGATAGCGAGGCGTTCGCGTGCCGTCGGGCCACTCACTTAATCCCGCCGACCGCACGAAGCGCTGATGCCGCTCCAGCGCCGCGCACCGCTCTTCTACGTCTGTGCTCTTGGCCTCAAGGGCCGCAGCTATGGCCGCCGTCGCGAACTCGAACCCGACCACACTCGCCGCTTGGAGCAACCGTCGTTCTTCGAGTCCAAGCCGTTCGATTTGTTTGCTGAGCAGTTGTCGAATATTCTCTGGCGTCTCAGTTCCTACGCTCTCTATTTCTCCTTGCACTCCCCAAGTTCCCTCGGTTTGCGCCAAGATGCTGCGTTCGATCAGATCCTCGATAACAGCCACGAGGAACAAAGGATTGCCCCCAGTCATACGATGAAGAAGCTGTGGCAGCCGGGTCGGCAGGGCGCTTGCGGGGAAGCGTTGCTCCAAGTATCCGGCAACGGCCGCGTCACTGAGCGGCGGTAAGGCGAGGGAGTAACACAACCCGTGCCCCCGTAACTCTTGCGTGAGCGCCTTGAGTGGATGCCCCTCTTCCAGCCCTTCTTCTGGTCGATAGGTTGCAATAATCAACAACCGCGCGGGCTCTTGGCGTCGGGCGACTGAGGCCAACAAATCCAGCGTCGAGGCGTCACTCCAATGCACATCCTCTAGGAGCAACACGAAAGGGAACTGTTGAGTGAGTTGCTCAATACCTTCACTCATTTCCCGCAGCATGCGCTCACGAGCAGTCCCTTGAACTTTGTATTGCAGTTCCTCTCGCTCGGTTGGGCTCAGCAGCGCGGGCATCTGCACCAGCCACGTTGGCAGATGTTGTCTCATCCACTCTAAGAGAAAGGCGCCATGAGGATCACGACACAGCCGGCCCAGAGCTTCTAGTACGGGCAAGTAGGCTTCGCCCGGCCCATACTGTTCAATGCATTGCCCCCGCCCGATGGCGATCTCGCCAGCAATGGCCACTTGGTCCAGGAACGCTCGCACCAGTGTCGTCTTGCCAATGCCCGCCTCGCCGGTGACAAAGACGATCTGACGTTCGCCGCGCAACGCCTTCTCTAAGCAACGCTGAAGCCGTGCGAGCTCGATTTCTCGGCCCACCAACACAGTTTCAGATTTTAGGCTCCAGGTTTCGGGTTGAGGGGCAGGGATATTCCTTCGTTCAGGCTCCGGAGTGGAAGGGAGAAGAGAACTCGGAGCTGGAGCGGTGGAAGCCTCCGCGAGAAGGCCAATGAAGCGATAGCCATAGCCGTAAACAGTCTCGATGTAGCGAGGAGAGTGCGCATCTTCGTTGAGCACTCTTCGAATATCCGACAGACATCTGGTGAGAGCCTCCTCATAGACATTCGACGACCAAAACATCCGTAGGAGTTCCTCTTTCTCTACCAATTGGCCTTTACGCTTGACTAAGTAGCAAAGCACCTCAAACGGCCGCTTCGACAAGGGGAGACAGGCCTTTCCTTTCCAAAGTTTTTTGTTCTGCAAATCTAAACGGAGGGGCTCTACGGACACGGGGTCCGACTTTGCTTTCGTCTCCCTCCCCTGACGCTGATTCTGCCCCCCCATGTTTTCCTCAGAGAAATTTCAGAAACTTATCATCTTTCCGTCAGGATTCTTCACCCCAGTCAACTTTATTCTTCTGTCACAGAATAGAAACGATTGCAAGAGAAAAATACTTCTTCAGGAGGTGCTTATAGAGAAAATACGGCCATAGACGGAAAGAGGAAAAGGAAAAAATCTTGAGAAAGAAAGGGGGTGAAAATCATGCTTAGTCTTGTCAATCTTGCCGGACTATCTACCACAGTCCTCGATTTTACGGACGACCTGTCGCCGTTGCTGCTTGGGCTTATTTGTTTGATCTGGTTCTCGGCAGGAATAATTGCTTGGTGGGCGATTCTTGATTACTGGCCCAAGAAGTCTGGTTTTGCGCCTCGAGCGGCGCCCACGGCGGCAGAGCATCAAGAGGCGGCTTAGGAAGGTAATTTTTTACAAGGAGGTATACGTTATGGCTACTCTAAGAAAAACTTTGAACGCGGGTGTCGCTGGAGTGCTTCTCATGACTGGACTGGCCATCAAGTCCCACGGAGAGGTTGTCTCCGGTGGCGCGTCGTTCGGCCCGGGAAGTGAGACGATGATGCGAATTCGCGGCAGTGTGGTTTGTACGGCCTGTAGTCTGGAGGAAGTACGTAAAGGGCGTCCTTATGATAACACTCTTTACCAGCTGACCTACCGACAAGGTCGACTGGTCCTGCAGGTGAACTGGGTGACAAACCCATCACGCTGGGATCGGATTGTTTGGCCGCCCCGTCTGTATGTGCGCGGAGATGCTTCACTCCTTCACCAGCTTACGGCTGAAGAGCATCTTTTTAAAGAAGTAGAAATAACTGGTCTCTTGAGCAACACTCGCACCCTGGACCTTACCTCTGTGGACCTGAAAGGATAGCCCCGAACTATCACCGCTCTCGTATAGAAAGTCCGGGGTTCAGCACAGGCTTGGCGCGCGAGAGCAGCTTCCACTTGAGCGTGTCCTTCCACCGTGAGGTTCCCTCTCCCATACAGTGAGAGAGGGACAGGGTGCGGGCTTACAGCTACGCGAGAAAGAGGTCCAGCGTGGAGAGTTTTCTCATGTAACGGGACAAGCCCCCAACGATCGGATCCCACTCCCAATGAAAGGAGGATGCGTATGTTTTGGTGGATTATCGACGATTTTTTAGACGGCGATTGGCAACCCCTCGAGTGTGTAGTCGTGCTTGTGGTCGTGGCGCTCGTAGTGGGGTTGCTTCTGTAGACGAGGCGATCGGAGGAACCGCCACGAGCGAAAGGAGAGATGAGGGTGGGTCATGCCCTCGTCTCAGATTTTTACAGGCGGAAAACTGAATGCTCAAGACTAATACTTGTCTACACTTTCCCTTTTTCCCAATACTGCTTTTGCACCTCCCACACGCGTGGTAGGAGCCCGCGCATATTGAATGCAGGCAAGGGGACGTCGAGCGTTTCGCCGTTCATTTCCTCCAACACCCGTAGAGTTGAGCTTTGCAGACCCTCCAGATCGTACCCGCCTTCCAGAAGCGCCGCGCAGCGACCGTGGGCATGGTCACGCGCAATGCGCAGGAGCGAGCGCGCCATCAGTCCAAAGCCTTCTGCTGTCACGTTCATACCGCCGAGCGGGTCCCGGGCATGGGCGTCGAACCCCGCGGAGATGAGCACGAACTCCGGCTCAAACTGTCGGCAAATCGGCTCAATAACTGTTTGAAAAAGTTCCAGATATTCTTGATCGCCACAGCCCGCCGGCATGGGCAAATTGACAGTGTAGCCTTCGCCCGAGCCGTGTCCCGCCTCTTCTGCCGCGCCGGTTCCCGGGTAGTACGGATATTGATGCGTGGACACATACAGCACACCAGGATCGTCGTAGAAACTGTGCTGCGTGCCGTTGCCGTGATGGAGGTCCCAATCCATGACCAGGATGCGTTTGAGTCCGAATTTCTCGCGCAGATACTGCGCCCCGATAGCGGCGCTGTTGAACAAGCAAAACCCCATCGCACGATTCCGTTCCGCGTGATGACCAGGGGGGCGCACCAGGGCAAAGCCGTTGTCGATATCGTTAGTCATGACCGCTTCGAGCACGGTTAGTAAGCCGCCGGTCGCTAAGAGCGCTGTGGCGTAAGATTGGGCGGAGACCGGCGTATCGGCGTCGAACGCAAAGCGCTCTTGCTGGGCGGTTGCGGCGACGCGGTCAACGTGAGCAGGGTCATGAATAAGCGTAATTTCCTCGGGCGTCGCCAACCGAGGCGCAAAGCGCTTGAGCTCCGGGCGTTGGTACGATTCTACTAAGTTTAATAGGGTTCCTATGCGCGCGGGACGTTCGGGATGGTTCCGACCAGTTTGGTGCTCTTGATAGCGAGCGTCGATAACAATACCTGTGCGTAGCATAACGTCTCCTTCTCCATTTTTCCGCCTCGTATCCGCCTCGTAACTTGCGCCGGCCTCCTGATTATAATACCGTAACCTCACTATGTTTGGCATTGGCATCCCCGAACTCCTCGTCATCATGGTTGTGGCGTTGATCGTCCTCGGACCCAAACGACTGCCTGAGGTCGCCAAGGCGCTCGGGAAGGCGTTGGCCGAATTTCGCCGCGCCACCAGTGATCTTTCCGATGAATTGACCAACACACGCACAACGCTCGAAGAAGAAGTACGTATGGCGGAACGTCAAGCGCGCACAATGCATCCGCCAGCGCCAGAATCGACGCCAGCGCCACCGACGCCCCCTGCACAGCCCGACACCACTTCCCCTCCAGAAAAGAAAGAGCATCCTTCAGGAGAGCCGCACTAAATGGCCTATGATGACCGGACGATGCCGTTGCTTGGCCATCTGGAAGAGCTGCGGTCTTGTCTCATTAAAGCGCTGCTCGCCATTGCGATTGCTCTCGCGCCGACTTATTACTTCGCCAGCGAATTATTTGGTTTACTGACGCAGCCGCTACAACAGATTTCGCCGACTCCTCCGATGCTGATCGGAACGGGCCCCGTTGAAGCCTTTTTCACTAAACTAAAGGTGTCGTTCATCGCGGCGTTGTTTCTGGCGAGTCCAGTGGTGTTTTATCAACTGTGGCAATTTGTTGCCCCTGGGCTGTATGAAAACGAACGAAAGTATGTCGTGCCGTTCGTTCTTTTTGCGACGTTATTTTTTGCGCTCGGCGCCTTGTTCTGTCACGTGTTTGTGTTGCCGGTCGGGTATGCATTTTTTATTGACCAGTACCAAAGTATAGGGGTGCAGCCGACTTTACGCATCAGCGAGTATTTGTCGTTCACTACACGCATGTTGCTGGCGTTTGGGGTGACGTTTGAACTACCGGTGCTGACGTTTTTCTTTGCCCGCCTTGGACTGGTGACGTACACCATGCTGCTGGGTACGTTTCGCTATGCGATCGTGGTGATCTTCATTGTTGCCGCGATCTTAACGCCGGGGCCGGACGTGGCTTCTCAATTGCTGATGGCGGCTCCGCTCTTGGTGCTGTATACGCTCAGCATCGGCATCGCTTATCTCTTCGGCAAAAAGCGGGCAGAGGAGCCAGACGAATCGGAAGGCGTTGAGCTGGGAGCTGGCGAATAGTTCTTTCGTCGTTGCTACTCCTCATGCACTCGTTGCATAAGCCAGTCATCCTGTTCTGTAGGCGCGGGAATTTCGTACCACTCGATATGCTCGCGTAATGACTCCAGCACCGCGCGTACGTGGTGCAGCAAATCCGGCATGGCCAGCACGACCACGGTCGCCTTTTTCCGGTCGATCGTCCGAACGAGACCAATTCCCTCGTAGGCCTCGATGATAAATTTAAGCAAGGCAATGTCTTCGCGTTGCAGACGGAGGTAGATTTCAATCAGTTCGGTGGTCATTGTGAGTCTGTCTTGATAAAAGAAACGTCTTTCTCTGTACGGAACGATTGTAGCGACGACGCCTTCGCTCGTCAAAACGAACACTACGGTCCTTGCAAAACAGTGAGAAAGCCCCTACGCAAAGGCCATGCGACGCATGTTTGTGAGCGATTCGTTTACCGTCTTGCAGGATGCGTTGGTGACAGCCGTCAAGACGGTCAAGGAGGCCGACCCTCTTGCTCCCATCACCGTACTGGCGCCGAGTGCGCTCCTGGCGATGCGCCTGCGGCGGGCCGTTGCGTGGGCAGGCCCGGGGCACTTTGGCTTGCGCATGTGTACGCTGACCGATTTTGCCTGCGACGTGGTGGAAGACTCGCTGCTCCAAAAAGGTCTGCGTCCGCTCCCGGCGCTTGCAGCTCCCTTGCTCGTGAAGCAATTGCTCGATGCGGCGACTGACAACTATTTTGCTCCGCTCGCCAAGCTCCCTGGGTTTCCTCGTACGCTGTTCGCGACGCTGACGGATCTGCGGCAAGCGGGCATCTCGCCCCGACACCTGCAGGATTTTCTTGTCCGTGCGCCACAGGGAGAAATCTCTCAGCAGAAGTTGACAAGTTTGGTCTTTTTATATGAGCGCTACCTGGAGGGGTTGGCCGAACAAAGAGTGTACGACGCTAATGAAGTCCTGGAACAAGCGCTCCCTCTGCTTGCCGCCGAGACGCCGGCGCCGCTCATGCTGTATGGCTTTTATGATTTTACTCCGCTGCAGCGGCGCTTTGTGGCCACGGCTGCCGAGGGGCGCGATGCGCTGGTGTTTTTTCCGTGGCGGCCAGGCAATGCCTTCGCCTACGCCACCACGACGTTGACGTGGCTGGCAAATTTGGGATTCCAAAGGATTCTTTTGCAGGCCCCGCACGATCATGGGGATGCACTCTCGCGGTTGCAAGCCGAATTATTTGAAGAGCGGACGTTTGCTCAAAAATCCACTCCGCGCAAGAAAGACTCCTCCGTTCGCTTCCTTTCCGCACCGAGCAAGAGCCAAGAGGCGCGTGAGATTGGCCGCTTCATTCTCGACTGTGTACGGACGCGCGGCCTGCGATTCTACGAAATCGGCGTGTTTCTTCGTGAGCCTGTCGCCTATGGACAACTTTTTGTAGAGACGTTCGCCAGCTTGGGTGTTCCGTGTTTCTTGCACGGCGGGACGCCGCTCATCCGGACTCCCGCTGGTCAGCGACTGCTACTGTTGTGTCGCGTATTGTTGGAAGATTATGCGCGCTCTCGTGTCATGGAGTTTTTGCGTGGGGCGGAGCCGCCGTTTGCCGAACGACTCGGAGCCCTTGCCGAGGCCGCCCGCCTCACGCAATGGGAAATGTTTTCGCTGCAGGCCGGGATCGTCAAAGGGACACAATCCTGGCGTGAACGTCTCACGCGGCTCCTGGCCGACATGCAGGTCAACGACACGGAGGAACAAGACGAAGGGGCGTCAACCGAGGCGGACCGACTGGCGCTTCGAGCCTTTCTTACTTTTCTAGAAGAATTCTTCACCATCAGTGAAACACGTCCACTTGCGCAGTCTTGGCGTGGGTGGTCCAGCTTCATCATGAGTTTACTTCGTTTATATGTTGGCCCTACCGAGCATACGGAACAGCTTGAAGAAACGCTGCTCAATTTAGGGCAGCTCGATGCGCTTGGCGAGTTGGCCGAGTCTGTCTCTCTGGCGGAATGGGTGCAAGGGGCCACGGATGCGCTGCAAGCCGAGGCGGCGCCCGTTGGCGCTTTGGACCGAGAAGGCGTGTTTGTCGGCGATCTCCTGGCGGCTCGTGGGTTGCAATTCCGCGTGGTGGTGATTCCTGGGCTCGTGGATGGAACCTTTCCCCGTTTGGTGCGGCAGGACCCGTTGTTGTTGGATCAAGAGCGGCAGTATCTCTCAGAGTTTCTCTCATGCGAACTCCGACCGCGACGCGGGCTCACCGAAGCCGAACACTTGCTGTTCGTGCTGGCGATTCACAGCGCTCGTGAGCAAGTCGTTTTTTCCTATCCCCGTGCGGAGCAGAGCGGCGAACAGGCGCTCACGCCTTCATTTTATCTTTTGCGCGTTCTTGAAACGTTGACCGGGACGCCGGTAACATTTGCGGCTCTCCGCGAATGGGAGCACACAGCTCCGCTGCTGCCGACTGTTCTGGGCCCGCCGAGTGACGCGCTCGACCAGATCGAGTACCACCTCCTCAGCGCCGAGCACGTCCGCGCCACGGGGGACCCCACACCGCTTGGTTATCTGCCGACGGTGTCGCCGTTCTGTGTGTCTGCGTTTCATGCCGCTCAGCAGCGCTGGCGCGTCGAACAGCTCACCCCGTTTGACGGCATGATCGAAAACGAAGCTGTCAAAGTGCAGATGCAACCGTATCTCTTTCCGACCGGGCTCCGACTATCCGCCAGCGCCTTGGAAACGTATGCGCGCTGTCCTTTTCGTTATTTTTTGACTGCGGTCTTAGGTCTCTTGCAATGGGAAGAACCCGAGCACGTGTTAACTTTGCAACCGCGCGCTCGCGGAGCACTGCTCCACGATATCTTACAAGATTTTTTCACCCGCGCTCGTGAGGCCGGGTGGCTGCCCCTGGCGAGTGAGGACAAAGCCGCACTCAGACAACTGCTGCAGCAAGTCGCCGAGCAACATTTTCAAGACTTTGCCCGCTTGAGCGCTACGGGATTTCCCTTGTTATGGGAAATCGAGCAAGAACGCCTGCTGGAGCGACTCCTGCGGTTTCTCGATCGGGAATATGAAACTGGCTCGGCGTTTCTTCCGGCGGCTTTTGAAGTGCGCTTCGGAACCGATCGGCCCATTGAGCACGAGCCTTATCCGCTTGCGTTGCTGTTTCCCGATGGTCCAGTGCGTTTTCGGCTTGACGATGGAGACGAAATTGCGCTACGGGGCCGCATTGACCGCATCGATCTTTCCGCCGACCAGCAACGTGCTCGACTGGTGGACTACAAAACCGGCAAGTCGATCCGTGGTCGCTTTGCCGGCGGTACGGCGCTGCAATTGCCGTTATACTTGTACGCTGCACGCTTTTTGTGGCCGGAGCGCACGTGGGAGTCCGCCGTCTATGCCTACGTCGATCGCGAGCAGAAAACTGAAGCGCCGCTCTTTACCATGATCAATTGGGAAGCGTCATTGCAAACGTTGCAAGATATTGTGACAAAGTTGACAAACGGTCTGCGGAACGGCTGTTTTCCGGCGACGTCGGAGACCTGTTCCCCATGCCCGTTTCCTTTGGTGTGTGGCTCAGCGAGCGCTGCACGCAAGTTGGAGGATGCACGCCTCGACTTTCTCCGGCGGGTGAGAGCAGTCGAATGACAACAATTCCGCCATCGACCACATTCGTGGACGAAGCTGCGCGCCGCCGTGCGACGACAGACCTGGACACCACCCTCCTGGTGGAGGCGGGAGCTGGGACGGGCAAGACCAGCGTGCTGGTCCAACGCTTGTTGACGATCGTCCGTCGTGGCCAGGGCCAATTAGATCAACTGGCGGCGATCACCTTTACCGAAAAAGCGGCGACGGAACTCCGCGAACGCTTACACCTCGAAATTGACGCTGCACTGGCGAGCGCGATTCCAGAGAATGAACGGCAAAATCTACGCGAAGCGCGGCGGCAATTCGACCGTGCTCAGATCGCCACCGTGCACGCCTTCTGCGCCGACCTGTTGCGCGAGCGTCCCGTGGAAGCGCTTGTTGATCCGGATTTCACCGTGCTTGACGCCTTTGCCGCAAGTCTACTCTGTCATGAAGTATGGCGCGAATGGCTCGCGCAAGAAATGGAGCGCGGCCCCGAGGTGTTGAAGCAGGCGTTGCGCGCTGAAGTGACGTTGGGGCAACTGGAAACAGTGCGTGATTTCCTGCTCGAACAACGGGACAGTTTGTCCTTTCTTCCCGAACCGGTGGAAGATCGTGTGGCCGAGTTTGCGCAACAATGCGTGCGCATGGTTGCGCAATTGATGGAGTGCACTCGCTCGTGCGTCGATCAGACGGATCGCGCTTATTGTCAGATTCTTGAACTGAGCGACCTGTGCCCGCCGACACAAGAAGGTGCAGCCTGGGAGCGCTTACTTCTGGATGAGTTGCCAGTTTCAAGCAAAGCTGGTGCAAAAACAAATTGGAAACCGGCAACTGTGCTTGAGGAAGTTCGCAGCCTGTTCCGCGCCCTGGCCGAGAGCCACGCGCAGGCGCGCGCGGCCTGGGCCCACAACCTCACGGTCAATCTTGCGACCTGGCTTAACGGCTACCTGCACGCCTATGAGGAAAAGAAAGGGACGCGAGGGTGTCTCGATTTTACCGATTTGTTGCTGATCACGCGCGATCTACTGAAACGCGACCGCTCCGTGCGGCGGTACTTTCAGCGTCGCTTTCGTTTCCTCTTTGTTGATGAGTTTCAAGACACCGATCCTTTGCAAGCCGAAATTGTCTTCTTTCTTGCGGAGCGCGAGCCGCGCGCGACGGAGTGGACTACAGCTACACTCCAGCCCGGCAAGCTCTTCCTCGTTGGCGATCCCCAGCAGTCGATCTACCGCTTTCGTCGGGCGGATTTACAGGTGTATGCACAGGTGCGGGAGATTATCGCTCGTCAAGGAGAAACATTGTCGCTCTCAACAAATTTTCGCACCCGCGCCCCAGCACTGGAGTGGATCAACCACACATTTGCCAGAGAGTTTACCGCCGTGGGTGTGGAACAGCCTCCCTATCGCTCCCTCACGGAAGCGCGCCTAGAGAGTACGGGCAGAGAGATCACAATGTTGCCCGTGCCTCCCGGGGACGAGAAGCTGAGTCGTGCTGAACAGCGGCAGCGAGAAGCGCGGGCGGTTGTCGAGTTTTTAGTAAGAACTGTTGGCGACATAGGCGCAGAAACCTGGGGGGGACAGTCCATTGCCTATCGTGATGTCGCCGTGTTGTGCCGCACCCATCAAACCTTGGAAGCCTACGAGGACGCATTGCAAGAAGCGGGTATTCCTCATCGCCTTGTTGGTGGGCGTCGCTACGCCCAGCGGCAAGAAATCGCGGAGCTGCGCGCGCTCCTGCGAGCGATCGAAAGCCCGTCGGACGCCACTGCGTTGGTCGCCACGTTACGTTCGAGCGTGTTTGGTTTTAGCGACGAGGAGTTAACGGTGTTTATGAGTGCAGGCGGACGGTTGGATTATCTGCACACTCCGTCCGCCCCGTTGACGCATGGGGGGGCGGAACGCTTTGCCGACGCCTTTGCGACCCTGCGACAATGGCATCAACGCCGAACCCAGCTCAGTCCTGCTGCGTTGTTAACCGAACTGTATGCGCACACTCCGGTGTTGCCGTTGTTCGCGTCGCAGAAGCACGGCGGCCAGCGCGTGGCGAATCTGTTGAAACTCATCGAGACCGCTCGCGCCCTCGTCGAGCAAGATCTTACGACTCTGGCGGCATTCAACCGCTTTCTTGAGTTTCAAAACGCAGCGACGCAGGTCAGTGATGCGCCTTTTTTAGAAGAGTACGAATCTGCCGTACGCTTGCTGACCATTCATCAAGCCAAAGGATTGGAATTCCCCGTGGTGATTTTGGCTGATGCGACCTACAATCAGCGTCACCCCGGCCGTGTGGGGATCATCGAGCGGCTTGGTGGTCGCTTGGAATTGCGTGTGGGCTCTCGCGGCTTGACATGGACAACCTTGGGATGGCAAAAGGCAGAGGCGCAAGAACACGAACGGGAAATAGCGGAAGAACGGAGACTTTGGTACGTGGCGGCAACGCGGGTGCGTGATCATCTCATCATTCCTGTTGTCCTTCTGGGCGAAGGAAAGGCAAAGGCCTCCGCCCATTGGGCCGTAACAGAAGAACTGTCGTCGCGCTTGTCTTCCCCAGAAATGTCGGTGGAACATGGGAGTGAAGGAGCAGAGCAGACTCCGGGAGTGTTCGTCTATCGATTGCCTCCGTCCGCCTTACAAGCAGCAGATTCTTCGATTGCTACGCCGATGAGCCTGCCGCGTATCAGGTACGAGGACACCGCCGCGCGAACGTACCACGAGTGGGAGCGAGCAAAACGTGCGACTCTAGAGGCAGGCGGCCAAACCCCTATCATCCGCACAGTGACAGAGTTGACTACCCAGAAACAAGCACTTGCTTGGCCTGCTGAGGCGCAGGCAAGAAGACGGGGCGGCGACCGTCTTGCCGGCCTGCGGTTTGGTCGAGCCGTGCACACGGCCTTACGCAGCGCCAACAGACAACGCTCTGCAATGCCGAGGATAGTCGGGGAGCTAGGGGAATGGAGTCCCGATGAACAAGTGGAAATTGCTCAGTTGGTGGCGGAAACCCTCACGTCGCCCGTGATGGCGCGCGCCCAGCGCGCGACGACACGTTTTGCGGAGACGCCGTTTTCACTCTCCCTCTCTGGACGATTGCTTGAAGGCGTCATAGACTTTGCCTTTATTGAAAATGAGGCGTGGACGATCGTCGACTTTAAGACCGACCGAGTGGCCGCGTCGGAGGAGAAGGCGCCCGCCGCCTATCGTGCGCAGTTGTGGCTGTATGCACTGGCGCTCGAACTGGTGACGCGACGCCCGGTGGCGGAACTCGTGTTGCTTTTCGTGCGTTCCCAACAGATAGTGACTTTTCCGTGGGGAGAACAAGAGCGTCGCACGGCGGAACGAATGATCCTGATGGAGCCGACGGCGCCTGAGATGAATGGATGAAGACGCTAGCCTTACCTTTTATCGAAAAAGACTTTTACCTGGACGAGTTCCACGACAAGAGTTTCATGTTCGTAGGGCGCACGGCCGAGCTGACGACCGACGAAGAAATGGAAGAACTCGCGGAGGTGTGCCGTGTGCTGCTGACGAATGATGCGCGAGTGCTGCTTTTGCTGGAAAGCTCTGGCGCGCGCGAAGAGCAGCGGCGGCTGACAAACTTGCAAAAAATGGTGACTCGTGGTCGTGGAGCCTCATTGTTGATGCCGACGCTAGTTTCTCTTTCTGTGTCCATGAATGAAGAGGAGTTACTGGCGCAGATGTGGTCGGTGCTGCGCACGTCGCCCTCGTTTTTCGGCGTCTGGCCCGTCAACACTGAGAAGTCGCTGTTTACTTGTGCTCAGCGGGTCGCGATGCGCTTGAAGGTGTATAAGGTCGTCGTCCTGGATGCGGAAGGCGGGGTATGTGCGAATGGGGGGCGCATCTCGTTCATGAATGGGCCGGTGTTGTCCGAGTTGTTGCGGCAAGGAGAAGCCGAGTGGACGGGGCTGAGTGGGCGTCGTCCGCTGCTGGCGGCGATCCGCGCCATACTAGAAGGAGGCGTATCTTCCATTTCCTTGTGCCCCATGGTAGGGCTTGCCCGTGAGCTGTTCACTTATGAAGGATGCGGCACGTTGTTTACCTTGGAGGATTACTGTCGCGTGGAGCGGTTGGGGATTGATGATTTCCACGAAGTTGAAAAGCTACTCGAACGAGGTGAACGGGAAGGCTTTCTCAAGCCGCGGACGCCCACCGAGATCGGTCAGTTGCTGTTGCACGGCTATGGAGCCCGCGTTGGCACTGCTGCCGGAGAGATGGCGGGTTTCTGTGCGTTGTTGCCCTATCCTGAAGAGAATACGGCGGAGATTGTCGGGCTCTACACAATTACTCGATTTCAAGGGGAGGGAGTCGGTGGTCGGCTCGTGGCCATGATGATCGCCGAGGGTGGAGCGCGGGCATATTCGTATCTTTTCGCCATTACGTCTCAGGAGGGGGCGCAACGATTATTTGAACGACACGGCTTTCGGCGCGTCTCCTCGGAGGACGTTGCCGAGGCCAAGTGGCGCGGCTACGATCCCGAACGAAAGAAACAAGTTGCGGTCTACCGGCGCGAATTGCCTCCGCCGGAGCAAGGATTGAGGCTATGATCGTCGGTATTGACATTGGCGGGTCGACGACAGATGCAGTGCTTTTGACGAATGGAGAGATTGTTGTCATCACTATTGAGACAGGCGATCCCCTTGCCGCGGCGGCTGGAGCGCTGGGAAAACTTTTGAGTACCGTTGGTGGACGCCTGGCGGATATTAAGGCTGTAGCCGTCAGTGGCGGGGGCGCGCGTTGCCTTGACGATCAACTCTTCGGCGTCCCGGTGACAAAGGTGCCAGAGATCGAAGCGATTGGTGTGGGTGGAAGCACGCTGGCTGAAACGTCCTCCGCACTTGTCGCTTCCCTAGGTACGGGCACAGCATTAGTGTCTGTGCAAGACAACGTCATTGAACATGTTGGCGGCACAGGCGTGGGTGGCGGCACTCTTCTGGGTCTGGCCCGTCATTTGCTCGGAGTATCCAGATTAGACACGATTGAACACATGGCGGAGGCTGGCAACCTTGCTCATGTGGATCTTACGGTAGGAGACATTGCCGGAGGGCCGGTTGGCATTGTCCCTGCGACGGCGACGGCGAGCAATTTTGGCAAAGTTCGCTCCGATCCAACTCAGGCAGACAAAGCGCTCGCGCTGGTGAATATGGTCGCTGAAGTCACCTTTACGTTAAGTCTGATGGCGGCGCGCGCCCGTCAACATAAAGATGTCGTGCTCACAGGGAAGCTCACGCGCATCAAGCCGTTACGGGATCGTCTTGAAGTGCTGCGTCCTCGTCGCGGCGAAAACGTGATTATTCCACCGCACGCAGAATATGCGACGGCGATTGGCGCCGCACGGTCAGTCAGTATGCTTGTGAAAAAATAAACACGGTGAAGGACGCCCTTTACTTGACTTCGCGCTTTTCTCTCCTTACCATAGGGGCGTTTTGTTACCTCTGCTAGGCTACGAAGCTTTGTAGGGGAGCCTTCCTAACTATAATTGCTACGCTTGCGTACTTGGGACTCTGCCAATAACACCGAGATGTTCTGCTGTTCCGGTTTTTCGAGGAAAATGGGAACGGAGAGCCTTTTGTGCTTGGTGATCTGTTACAGAAAGGGGTTATAGGCGCCTTATGGAGAAACGGAAAGAAAGGCTGCAAGCTATTCCCCATCCAGAAAAATCTTTATTAACCGCCCCTGAGGCTATTCATCCACTTTCTCCGGACGTCTCACCAGCCGAAGAGATTGATAGCGTCATTTCTATCTTTGAAGATATGGATATTGAGGCGGTCGAGGTGCTTGAGGAAGAAGCTCCGTTAGGGATTGACCTGCCCAAACGAGATGAGGAAGAGTGGGAAGAGGAGGTTCCAGTTGCCGAGGAGCCCACCACCGGTGATACCTCAGACCCCGTCCGTATGTATTTACAAGAGATGGGGAATATTCCCCTCCTCAGTCGCGAAGAAGAAGTCGCTATCGCAAAGGAAATTGAAGCAGGGGAAAAACAGGTGAAGTGGGAGCTGTTTTCTTCTCCGCTCGCTTTACGTTCCGTGTTGTCTCTGGGCGAGAAACTGAAACAAGGGGAAATCGAACCTCGTCATGTTTTTGGCGATGATGAAGAAGAGGTTGACGCTTCTGGCAAGGAAGATCAGCGAGTCGAGTTATTCTTAGGCAAAATGACGGCGCTGAAGCGACTTGCCCACGAACGCGAAAAACTGGAGGAAACGCTCCATAAGCGCGTCCCTGTGAAAGAAAGGGAAAAAGCGCTCAAAAAATTGAACGACGCACGTGAAAAGGTGCAAACGACCCTCACTGCTCTTCCGCTTGGCCGCAAGCATATCACTGCTCTGGTGGAGAAACTGAAAGAAATTGGCTCTTTACTCGATCAACACCACAGGAACTGTGTCTATCAGGAAGAGCTGGCGAGACATAAGGCGGCGGAAGTCTTTTCCCTGGCGCGTGTCTTGAAGACTGGCGGCCTGCAAGCCACGAAACTTACCTCCCAATTGGGGAAATCGGTTGCCGCCCGCGTGGTTGAAGCGAGTAACGTTATCCACAATGGGCGGAAAGAGATCCATAAAATCGAGACCGAGCTGGGCGTGGGCAGCGAAGACCTGCACGGGTCACTGCTCACGATTGCACGCGGTGAATACCAGGCGCAGGAAGGCAAGCGCCGCCTCATCGAAGCCAATCTCCGCCTCGTTGTTAGTATTGCCAAACGGTACGTCAATCGGGGGCTTGGTTTTCTTGACCTCATTCAAGAAGGTAATATCGGCCTTATGCGCGCGGTGGAGAAATTTGAGTATCAGCGCGGGTATAAGTTTTCTACCTATGCAACCTGGTGGATTCGTCAGTCGGTCAGCCGCGCGATTGCCGACCAAGCGCGCACGATCCGTATTCCAGTCCACATGATTGAAACGATCAATAAAGTGTTGCGCACCTCTCGGTATCTTGTGCAACAGTTAGGGCGCGAACCGACCCCCGAAGAGATCGCTACACAAATGGAGGTTCCCGCCGATAAAGTGCGTAAGGTTCTCAAGATCGTCAAAGAGCCGGTCTCGCTGGAAACACCAATCGGTGATGATGAGGAAAGTTCGTTAGGGGATTTTGTTGAAGATCGTCAAACTTTGTCGCCAGCCGACGCCGCGATGGCGTTGAGTTTGGAAGAGCAGACCCGCAAAGTATTAGCGACCCTCACCCCGCGAGAGGAACAAATTTTGCGCATGCGCTTTGGCATCGATGAAAAGACGGACTTCACATTGGAGGAAGTTGGTCAACGTTTTGCCGTGACGCGTGAACGCATTCGTCAAATCGAAGCGAAGGCCTTACGGAAGCTGCGGAATCCGAATCGAGCGAAGAGCTTGGAAGCCTTTATTGATGTCTAGCAGGATTGCATTGTGGTCAGGGAGGACGCATATGGGTAAACGACGGAGGAGCTTGTGAGTGCGAAGGAACTAGAGAGACAATTGAAGCAATGGCGTGAAACACGCGCCCGCAAAGGGGCGCAACAACCAGTTGCGGACCGCCGCATGGTCCGCGTGAATGGGCAGGAGGTCGTGGTCATCACCAAGACCCGAAACAAGGCCCAGGGATAAAGCGGTTCCCACCTGCCCCGCAATACGGGCGTTTACAGATATTTTCTGACTGCCGCGCAAAACTCCGTGGTGGATGACGAGCCTCCTTGATCAAGAGTCAACGGGCGGCCATCGGCGTACACTCGTGAAATGGCGCGATCAAGCCGCGCTGCTGCGTCGTCGTATCCAATATACTCGAGCATCAAGACGGCAGACAGCAAAGTCGCTGTTGGATTAATGACGTTGCGTCCCGCGATGTCCGGGGCAGAGCCATGGACCGACTCGAAGTAGGCGTAATTCTCTCCGTAGCATCCGCTGGGCGCTAAACCGAGACCGCCAAGCGTGCCTGCCGCGGCGTCTGAAAGAATATCGCCATAGAGGTTCGGCATGACGACGACATCAAAGTCGGTCGGACTCGCGACGAGGCGGCGTGCAAAGTCATCAACAATGTATTGTTCGTAGTGCAGGTCCGGATACTCTTTCGCGGTTTCTTCCACCACGCGACGGAACAAGCCGTCGCTGTCGCGCAGCATGTTGTACTTGCTCGTGCACGTCAGTTTGCCCTTGCCGCCCTTGGCTTTGCGTTTGCGCGTGAGTTCGCAGGCAAACTTGGCGATGCGACGACTACCTTCTTCAGTGATGACTTTGATGGCGAATTTGCCAGTGGTCGAGGTGTCAAGCGGTTTGCGCGTCAATCGGCTCGTCATCTGAAGAGGCGAGAGCAGGTGCAGATCGCCCTCGATGCCCATGTACAAGTCTTCGAGATTCTCGCGGACAATGACAAAATCAATGCCCTCGGGATTTTTGAGCGGGCTGCGAAAGCCTGGACGCCAGCGCGCCGGCCGCACGTTCGCGAAAGTCTTTTTTCCCCAACGTAAATGATTCAACCCCCCCGTCGTGCCATTCGTTGAGCCAAAGAGGGTGGTGTCCGAACGATCTATCGCTTCCCGCAGCGCTTGATCAAACGCGACGCGCGAACCATAGCGTTTGACGCCTTCTTCACCAGGAGGGCATTCGGTGAAGGTAATATCAGGAGCGAGGCTTTTCAGGATCTCGACCGTTGGCGTCATGGCTTCCGGGGCCGCGTCATCGCCTGGGATAATCACAACATGTTTAGGCATGGGGTCCTCCTTCTTTCTATGGGACTCTTCGCACCCTCAGCAGACCGACGCAAGCCTAGCGGGCAAGAGGCCTGGGCGTCAACCCAATCAATTCAGCTTAACTTTGTCTCTCGATAGTTGCGGCCAGGGATCACTTTGCCAAGGATCAGAGGCGCCGTCGCGCCGGTGGCGCTCGGAACATTCGCCGGCAAGCCGTGCAGGGTAGCATAGGCCAGGACGGCGAAAGCAATCGCTTCCAACGCTTTGCTGTTGTAACCGAGATCTTCCACCGAACGCACATGTACACCAGGCAGCGCTTGAGCGAAAGTCTCACGCAGTACAGGATTGAGGCGACCTCCACCGGTGAGGAGCACTTCGTCCAGTGGGGCGCGAGGAAGAATAAAATGGCGATACGCTCGCGCCATGCTTTCAGCGGTCAGCGCGGTAGCAGTCGCGACTTGATCCATTGGGCTGAGCCGGAGCTGCGCCGCTTGTCGAAGAAACGCTTGAATAAAAGCCTCGCCAAACTCTTCGCGTCCGGTCGATTTCGGCGGTCGCCGAGTAAAGTACGGATGCTGTAACAATCTGTGAAGAAGCTCGACGTGAATCTTTCCCTCGCGCGCAAGGCGTCCATTGCGATCGTACAAGTGTTTTCCCCCGCTCACGGCTTGGGTGACGCCGTCAATCACCATGTTGCCGGGCCCAGTGTCAAACGCCCGAAGCGCTTCAAGGCCTTGCCCTGCCGGAAGGTATGTCAGATTTGCGATACCGCCAATATTATGCACCGCCACAGACCGCGTGGGATGATGAAACAGGGCGTGATGCACGTAGGGAACTAAAGGGGCTCCTTCCCCGCCTGCCGCGACATCGGCGGGGCGGAAGTCCGCCACCGTGGTGATACCCGTGCGAATGGCGAGGACCGCGGACTCACCGATCTGCAAGGTGGACCCTGGAGCAGGTTTTTGCCGCGGCTGATGATAAACGGTATGCCCATGCGAGCCAATCGCTGCGACTTGATTTGGGTGAATATCCGCCACTCGACACAGGCGCAGCGCGGCTCGGGCAAAAAGTTCACCAAGGACAACATTCACTTGGGCAAGCTCGCCCGCGTTGATCAAGGCTCCTTGGCTCAAGCGTAAGAGGCGAGTGCGCACCGTTTGTGGGTAAGAAAACGTGCGGAAGGCGCGCTGACGGACGCGAAACCGACCCCGTTCGAGTGCAATATCGACTAACCCTGCGTCGATCCCGTCGTGGGACGTGCCGGACATCAAGCCGATGAGTGTTTTGGTTGACATGAAAAGTCGAGGGAAAGAGCAGGAGAGAGACAAAAGGCGCCCAGGAGGCGCCCGCGATTTTTTCTACTTTATTGGGAAAAACGTTTAAGTGAGATCAAACTGGAACACGGCGTTCATGCCTTTCGCCGCCGCCGGATTGAAGGTTTTGTTCATACCATC
Organism: uncultured Enterobacteriaceae bacterium; assembly: GCA_964441775.1. Taxonomy (GTDB): domain Bacteria; phylum Desulfobacterota; class Binatia; order Bin18; family Bin18; genus SYOC01. Next base: position 112,483 of record CAYTVL010000009.1, on the reverse strand, counting down.
AATCACTTCCTGAACCGTCGTGGCCGGGGCGCTGTCCGCGCCGCGCGATTGGAAGAGGCTTTGCAGTTTGAGGGCGAGCCCCATGTCGCCCGCGATTTTGAGTTTCCCGGTCATGAAGGCCATCTGCCCGTTCAGCTTGCCGTTGATCATGTCAAGATAATCGCCTTCCTTCATGGTGATGGTGATGTTTGGTGCGGCGTGTTTGCCGAGCTGCACATCAATTGCCTCGTTCGCTACGGTCAAATGGTATTGGGTCGCCATGCGACAGCCCTCCTGTACAATTAATTTTGCTACGCTAGCAAGTCCGCTCCTGTTAGGAAAGCGTCCCCCGTAAAAAGGGGTCAGGTCTTGCACTCGCGCATTTCTGCTTTCTCGTTATGCATTGAACTCTGCCAATGCATGAGTGCAAGACCTGACCCCAAACAGTCGCCTTATGTTTCTTTGCTTTTCTTGACCTATTTCACGATGAGACCGGCAAACTCTCCCTGTTCGCGCCAGCGGGCAAGCATTTCATAAAAGCGCACCGCGCCGTCAGGGTCCTGGGCCTCAAGAAAGCCCTGGCCTTCCCTTTTCCCCTCGCCGTTGTAGTAACCCGGCGTACAGACGTCCTGGTACGCACTCATGGCGGTCTGTCCGGTCACTCTCTTCACCCACTCCGCCTCGGCCTCGGGAGTAGGCTCAACGGTCTTTGCTGCGCGGGTGTTCACCTCTGTGATGACATGGGCAATGTGTGTGGCTTGCCCGTCCAGCATGTAGGTGAAATTCGGCGCCAGGCCGGTCTGGGTGAGACCCATATGGAAGAGGTTCGGGAAGCCGTGGCTTAAGAAGCCGTAGTGGGTCTTCATCCCTTGCGCCCAGTAGGTAGAGAGGGGCACACCGTCTCTCCCGTACACCTCGAACTCGGAGCGCCGCGTGTAGGCCGTTCCAACCTCAAAGCCCGTTGCGAAGATCAAGCAGTCCACTTCGTACTCGACGCCGTCCACGACCACCGCATTCTCGGTGACGCGATCAACGCCCTTTCCCTTGGTGTCTACAAGTTTCACGTTGGGTCGGTTAAAGGTGGGCAAGTACTCGTCGTTGAAAGTCGGACGCTTGCACCATTGCCCGTACCACGGCTTGAGCGCCTCAGCCGTTGCTGAGTCGCTCACGGTCGAGGAGATGCGCCCGCGAATCTCGTTCATCTTCTGGTAGTCCGCGATCTCCGACAGGGCTGCCATCGCTTCGTCGGAGAGGCCCGAGGTTTCTTTGCCCGCCATTAACTTGGAAAGCATCTTGAACAGGCTCGTCCACTTATCGCCTACCAGATCTTCCTCGACAGGGAGCCCAGCCAAAATGGAGCAGAAGTTGGTGTTCCGGTAGTTCTGCCATCCCGGCTGGAGCGTCTTTGCCCATTCGGGATCGGTGGGCTTGTTGCCGCGCTCATCCACGGAGGATGGGGTGCGCTGGAACACGTAAAGCTGCTTCGAGTGCTCGCCCAGATGCGATACGCACTGAATCGCGGTGGCTCCTGTGCCGATAATGCCCACACGCTTGTCGTGGAGTTTGTGGAGGCCGCCGGTAGTATCACCGCCAGTGTAGTTGTAGTCCCAGCGACTGGTGTGGAAGGTATGCCCCTTAAAATTCTCGATCCCAGGGATCGCAGGGAGCTTGGGCCGGTTCAGGGGCCCACTCGACATGAGCACGAAACGCGCCTGGAAGACATCGCCGCGATCAGTGGTGACAGTCCAACGTCCCGTGTCCTCGTTCCAGCGGGTTTCTTTGATCTGCGTCTGAAAACAGGTCTTTTCATAGAGATTGAAGTGCCTGCCGATCCGCTGCGCGTGTTCAAAGATCTCCGGCGCAAAGGAATACTTTTCCTTGGGCATGTACCCGGTCTCTTCGAGCAATGGCAGATACACATAGGACTCGATGTCGCACTGCGCGCCGGGGTAGCGGTTCCAGTACCAAGTGCCGCCAAAATCCCCGCCCTTCTCGATGATGCGAATGTTGGTGATCCCGACCTCTTGCAGTCGAGCCGCCGCGAGGAGACCGCCAAACCCACCGCCGACAATCAGAGCATCGAGTTCTTCTTGCTGCGCGAGGCGGGTGAAACCCGGCTCCACGTAGTGGTCCTCGTTATAGCGCGCGAATTTCCCGGTAATTTCTTGATACTGGTTGTTCGCATCGGAACGGAGACGCTTCGTGCGCTCATCGGCGTACTTCTTGCGCAAGTCGGCGGGGTCGAAGCCCAGCTCTGCGGGCGTTGGAATGCCTTGCGGCACGGATGGTGTTGTGGTTGCACTCATAACGTTAGTCCTCCTCTCTTGATGAGAATACCTACTTTACAGAGCACGAAATTTCTTCATTATTGTGGCCCAATTCACCAAACCCTCAAAAGTGTTGCATATCGATAAAATTTGTACAAGAAGACGCTAGAAAAGGGGTCAGGTCTTGCAATCATGTACTCCGAGTGTTACCGTTTGCCTCATGACTCGTCCATTGCGGGTGGAAATAGCGGGTGGAGTGTACCACCTCACCTCTCGAGGAGATGGACGTGAAGATATCTTCTTGGAGGACGACGACCGTGAACAGTTTCTCGTACTGCTGGGCCACGCGATCGAGCGCTTTGGTTGGCGCTGCCACGCGTACTGTTTGATGACCAATCACTACCACTTGATGGTCGAGACCCCGGAGCCCAATTTGGCGCGGGGCATGCGTCACCTGAACGGCGTCTACACGCAACGTTTCAACCGTCGCCATAACCGAGGGGGGCATGTCTTTCAGGGACGTTACAAGGCTATCGTGGTGCAGAAAGATGCCCATCTCTTGGAGTTGTGTCGGTATGTGGTGCTGAATCCGGTACGGGCAGGATTGGTGAAACGAGTGCAGGACTGGCCATGGAGTAGTTACCGTGCAACAGCCGGACAGCACGCGAAGCCTGAGTGGTTGAGGACAGATTGGCTTCTGGCTCAGTTTGCTCGTCAACCACAGCCTGCGGTGGCGTTGTACCGACGTTTTGTCGCTGACGGAGTGGAGGTGCGGCCGTGGCAGGAACTCACCGGGCAGATTTATTATGGCAATGAAAATTTCGTGCAAAAGCTCGCGAAGGCGACGACGAGTCGTGAGGCGCCCCGTGGTCAACGCCAACCCGTGCGGCTCGCTGTCGCTGCGCTGGTGAAAACCGGGACCCCGGTCGAGATTGGGCGAGCCTATCGTGAGCACGGCTATCGATTGACCGAGATTGCTCAACATCTCGGCGTCCATTACTCAACAGTGAGCAGACGGTTGCATCGCTTTGAAGAGTCAACTCGTAATGTATGACTGCAAGACCTGACCCCCAAAATGTCCTTGGTAGTTGACAGTCAAGAAACGCAGCCATTAAGATGTTCTCACTCCCCAATTACACCCTGACATAGAGGCAGGAGGATTATGGAAAACACGCGCCGTGTCGTCATTACCGGCGTGGGGCTCGTTACCCCCCTGGGCGTTGGAGTAGACAAAAATTGGCAAGCGGTCATGGAGGCTCGTTCTGGCATCGGTCCAGTCACGCGTTTTGAAGCCTCCGATTTTCCCACTCGGATTGCCGGGGAGGTGAAAGACTTTCGTCCTGAAGCTTTTATTGAGAAAAAAGAGATCAAAAAAATGGATCTCTTTATCCAATACGCCGTCGCGGCTGCGCACATGGCGATGGAAGAATCCCGCCTGCCCATCACTGCTGAAAACGAAGATATGGTCGGAGTGATTGTCGGCGTTGGCATCGCGGGGCTTTCCAGTATTGAGGAGTATCATAAACTCTTCCTCGAAACGCGCCTGAAGAAGGTGTCGCCGTTCTTCATTCCGAAGCTGATCGCCAATCTTGCACCCGGACAAATTTCCATCCGCTACGGGGCCAAGGGTATTAATTATACGCCCACCAGCGCGTGCTCTTCGGGGGCGCATGCGATTGGCGAGGCATTCCGACTAATTCGATTGGGAGAGCAAGACGCGATGATCGCTGGCGGCGCGGAAGCAGCACTCACGCCCCTCGGCTTGGGCGGATTCATTGCACTGAAGGCCGTCTCTTCAAGAAACGACGAGCCTGAGAAAGCCAGCCGTCCGTTTGATCGGAATCGTGACGGTTTTGTGATGGCGGAGGGCGCAGGGATCGTAGTGCTTGAAGAGCTGGAGCACGCCAAGCGGCGCGGCGCAAAAATTTACGCGGAAATGATCGGCTATGGGGCCAATGCAGACGCCTATCACATGACGGCGCCCTCGCCAGAAGGAGAAGGCGCCGTACGCTGTATGCGGCTGGCGCTACGTAGCGGAAACATCGACCCTTTTGAAGTTGACTATATCAACGCGCACGGCACCTCGACGCCATACAATGACGCCACGGAAACGCAGGCTATCAAGCGGGTATTCGGCGAACACGCGGCTCGCTTAGCGGTCAGCTCCACGAAATCCATGACCGGCCATCTTCTTGGCGCAGCCGGTGGTGTAGAAGGCGTCTTTTCAGCCCTCGCTCTGCATCACCAGTGCATGCCGCCTACGATTAACTACGAAGACCCAGATCCAGAGTGCGATTTGGACTATGTGCCCAATGCCCCTCGCCGAGCGGGAATTCGCGTCGCGTTGTCGAACTCGTTCGGCTTTGGCGGCACGAATGCGTGTCTTGCGTTCCGCAGATGGACCGAGTAGGTCTCGGATCTCTCTGCGTTAAAACTGGGGTCGCCCTCAGGAAAGAAAGGGGTTGCGCATGGGCGCACGTATTGTCGGCACTGGCTCGGCTGTTCCGGCCACACGATTGACGAATGAAGAATTGTCGAAACGGGTAGACACCAATCACGACTGGATTGTGACGCGCACTGGCATTCATGAACGGCGCGCTATGAAGCAGGGAGAAGACCTGCTCGACTTGATGTATGAGGCAAGCGTGCAAGCGCTCAGCGCGGCGGGGATGCGCGCGCAAGATCTGCAGGCGATCGTCGTCGCCACGGTCTCTGGAGACTACTATTTTCCCTCCACCGCCTGTCTCCTCCAGGCGCGCCTCGGCGTGGATAATATCCCGGCCTTCGATGTCGGGGCAGCGTGCGCAGGCTTTGTCTATGGCATGTCGGTCGTTCACAGTTACGCCAAGAGCGGGGAGTATAGCCGCATGCTGCTCGTGGGCGCAGATGCGTTGAGCTCAATGGTCAGTTGGAAAGATCGAGCAACCTGCGTGCTGTTCGGCGACGGTGCTGGTGCTATCGTATTGGATACGCAAGCTGGTGATCGCGGCCTCCTCAACACGGTGGTGGAATCCAGCGGCGCATTGTGGGAACTCCTCTACGTGCGCTCCGGGCATCGGCTCACCTTTGATGAGCCCGGAGAGATGCCTGATGGGTGGGGCATCAAAATGAAAGGTCCGGAACTTTTCAAGGTCGCTGTCCGCGCCCTCTCTGACGTGGCGTGCAAAGCCCTTGAACGCTCCGGGCTCCACCCGCGCGATGTCCATCTCATGGTGCCTCATCAAGCTAATTTTCGCATCATTCAAGCAGTGGCCGAACGCATGGGATTGGGCATAGATAAGGTCCACTGTAATGTCCAGCGCTTCGGCAACACCTCAGCGGCTTCTATTCCTATCGCGCTCGACGAAGCGGTGCGTGAGGGAAAAATTCATGAGAACGACATCATTGTGTTGAACGCATGTGGAGGTGGACTGACCTGGGGCGCATCAGTCGTGCGGTGGTGATCGTGCCACTGGTATCGCACGCGTCAGTCGCGCCGCTTGCCCCGCTCCTGCAAAAACGCACGCTCTTTTTCGTAGGAAAAGGTGGGGTAGGCAAAACCACTGTGGCGACGGCTTTTGCTCTCGCCGCCGCTCAACAAGGCAAGAACACCCTTTTAGTTGAAATTGGCGACAACTGTCGGGCTGCTCGCTTGTTTGCGCTGCCGCAGCCAACACCTGCGGACCGCACTCCCCAGGAAGCCACGCCGCTGCTCTCCGTGCTGTCTACGAGCGGCGCGGCAGCGTTAGAAGAATACCTCTCCCTCATCATTCCCGTCAAACGTCTGGTGCGGTTGCTCGTGAACAGCCGTCCGTACCAATACTTCGTAGCGGCGGCGCCGGGACTCAAAGAACTGCTCACCATTGGTAAAATTTGGTACGAAGAACGCAAACACGACGCCGAAACTCAGCGGCCGCGTTGGGATCTGATCGTCGTGGACCTGCCCGCAACGGGGCATGGCCTGCAATATCTCAATATGCCGTGCGCCGCGAGGGATACCTTTCACGAAGGCATTATTCACCGCGAGGCGGAGCGCATTACCGCCTGGCTCCACGACGCCGACAAAGTCGCCATCAATCTCGTGGCGGCCCCCGAGGAGCTGCCAGTCTGCGAAACGGTGGAGGCGTATCAGCAACTCACAGAGACGTTGCAGTTGCCCCTCGGCGCGCTCTTCGTCAATCGCGTGCACGAAGCGCCGCTTTCCACAACCGTTCTCGCTCAATTGCACCCCGCCTCGGCGCAGGCGTCTTTGTCTGACCTTGGCGTCGTGGAACAGGTAGTGACTTGTGCGGCGGCTGAAGCCGCTGGGACGGAAGCGCAAGACTTTTATGTGCAGCAGCTCGCGCAATTGCCTCTCCCACTTGTGAAGCTGCCCCTATGTTTCTCTCGCGCGTTCGGCGCTGCGCAACTTGAAACACTGGCGCTACGCCTCAACCTCATCTTGCGTTCTGAGGAGAATAACGCCTTCGTGCGTCACTCACGACAAGGAAGGAAAAGGACGAGAACGTCCCACTGAACTGCATGCGCGACCTTGCTTCTGTCATAACGGCTCACCGCGTCGTGGTCTGCGTCGGCAGCGGCGGCGTCGGGAAAACCACGACTGCCGCTTCCCTAGCATTGTGGGGCGCGCTCCAAGGGCGACGCACGGCAGTCGTCACCATTGATCCTGCCAAACGTCTGGCGGATTGCCTGGGGTTGCAACTGTCCGCGGTTGGAGAAAACCATATCGCTGCGGAAACTTTCGCGCGCTATGGGCTGAACCCCTCTGGCTCGTTGACCGCACTTTTAGTGGATCAACAGAGCGCGTGGGATGCGGCGATCGAGAAGTATGCCCCTACCGCCGAGATTCGTGATCGCATCTTTGCAAATCGGTTTTATCAAGGCTTGTCGCGAACTTTTGCCGGCTCGCATGAATATATGGCATTGGATACGTTGGCCACTCTTTCTCAGGGAGACGAGTATGACCTCATTGTCTTAGACACCCCGCCAGTCCAACAGGCGCTGGATTTTCTTGATGCGCCTATGCGACTGCAACGATTTCTTGATAGCCGCATGAATCAATGGTTGATGCGCCCGGCGATGGAGCGTGGCTGGTCGGCCTTCTCGTTGGCCAATCGCACGACGTCCCTGCTTTTACGCAAGGTCGAAGAAGCCAGCGGCATCTCAGCGTTGGGAGAAATTGCCGAGTTCTTTTCGTCTCTCCACGGCATGCTCGAAAATTTCGCGGCGCGCTCACTCCGCGTCAGCGCGCTCCTGGCCAGTAAAGAAACGGCTTTCGTTTTGGTCGCAAGTCCTGACGAAGACGTGTTACGCGAGGCTGAGGACTTCTGCGTCAAGCTGGAACAGATGGAGATTATGTTAAAAGGAATTGTGCTCAACCGTGTGCATGCACTCCCCCAAGCACCGACGAAAGAACTGAACGCGAAGCAACTCACGAAACGTCTCCAGCCGTTGTTTGCTTCCTCACTCGGAAAAACCCACATTCAATGGATGGCGGAAAATTTTATCGCCTACCAACAACGCGCTCGCAGTGAAGCCGAACGCATCAAACGCTTTATGATCAGTAAGCTGGCCGCCACTCCGTTCGTACAAATCCCCATGTTACAGACTGCGCTGGTGGACCTGAAGGGGCTCACTTCTTTACATCCGTATCTCTGCTCGGCACTGTCGATACACGGTTAACCGTCCCTGAAAAAACTCCCTTGGCTGCACCCTACTGGCGACGCGAGGCCCATCCTTCAGGCTTTGGGCGCACCGGTCCGCCGATACTGACCTGCCCTTTATCGATACGAAGCGAGAATCCGCACGTTGGGTTATGGCACACCCATAATTTGAAAGGAATGTCGTTCCCCTGTGGTCCGTAATCGGAAAGCGGCAACAAGACGCCCTTTTTGCAGCACTGGCAAAGCGGCCACTCTTGAGGCGGCATATTCATCCCCCCTCTTTCACTCTTATTCCGTTCATTAGTATAGAGCGAAAGGCAATGCAAAAGAAAGGGAGAAAAACACAGACTTTGGGCTCGTCAGGCGTTGGCGATGCGCAGATGCTGCACCTGAGACGAATAAGGCTCGGGTAGGGTGCAGCGCGGAGCCTGGCTCCAGAGTCGTTCGAGATTGTAAAAATCGCGCGCGGTTTCGTAAAAGATATGCACGATCACGTCGCCAAAATCCATGAGTACCCATTGGCCGTGCGCATACCCTTCAATCGCCAGGGGTCGCACTTTGGCGTTGGCCAACGCTTCTTCTATGGCGCGGCATATACTCTGCACCTGCACATCGGAACGCCCGGTACAAATGACGAAATACTCAGCAACTGAGGTAAACGCGCCGACTTCGAGGATCACCAGATCGTAAGCCTTCTTATCCAGCGCGGCTTGGGCGCACAGGAGCGCCCGTTCCCAACTGTGGTCTGACTTCAACGTATAATTTCCCCTGTCTTATACAAGTGGTGACATTGTATATACGCTTCCACCCCAGGAGGGACGAGGTAGCGAATGGAGCGCTGCTGCTGAATCATTGCGCGAATGGTGGAAGACGCAATCGCTAAGCCATTGATAGCGTGAAACGTCAGAAAGTGTCCTGAACCATGTCTTAACATGCGTGGTGAGAAATCGTACCAGAAGGCGTTTTTTAGAGCAACGGGAAGAAGCTGTTGAAGCGTCGGACTTTCTTCTCCCGAACGCGAAGTGACGATGACATCGCAGAGTGTGGGAATCGTTTCGTACTCTTTCCAGGTCCGAAGGTCACGGAAGGCGTCAATGCCCACGATGAAGACGAGGGAAGCAGGGCGCATCGTGGAAAGAAAATGCCGAATCGTGTCGATCGAATACGATAGTCCGGCCCGTTCAAGTTCGATCGACGAAGCGGCAAAAAAGGGATTATCGGCCACCGCCAGTTCAACCATGCGCAGGCGATGCTCGGCTGCAGTAATTGCGTCGCCGCTTTTATGCGGCGGCCGCGCGGCTGGAACAAAGTAGACACGATCGAGCGCAAACGCCTCGCGGACATCTTCAGCGCTGCGCAAATGTCCGCAATGAATCGGATTAAACGTCCCGCCGAAGATGCCTATTTTCATGGTGAACCTGGCGAACCTTAGACGCGAACCTGACCGTCGCCGTAAATAATATATTTGTACGTGGTTAATTCGCGTAGTCCCATCGGGCCACGCGCATGCAACCGGTTAGTGGAAATGCCGACCTCAGCGCCAAAGCCAAATTCATAGCCGTCGGTAAACCGCGTCGAAGCGTTGGCGTACACTGTGGCGGAATCGATTTCTTGGACGAAACGGCGCACGTTGGAGTAGTCCTCACTAACGATTGCATCGGCCAGCCCGGACCCGTTGGTGTTAATAAAGGCAATCGCCTCATCAAGCGAGTCAATCACTTTGACGGCCAGCACGAGGTCCAAGTATTCCATGCGCCAGTCCTCGTCGATTGCGGCTTTGACCTGGGGCGCGATAGTTCTCGTGCGTTCGCAGCCGCGTACCTCAACCCCGGCTTTTTCCAACGTGGGAATGAACGTGGAAAGAAATTGCTGAGCTATTGCACGATGGACGAGCAGGTTTTCCATGGCGTTACATACCCAGGGGCGCTGCACTTTGGCGTTGAAACAAATGTTTGTGGCCTTCTCCAGGTTCGCAGTCGCGTCCACAAAGGTGTGACAAATACCGGAAAAATGTTGAATCACCGGAATCGCCGAGCGTTGGGTTACGGCGCGGATCAGCTCTTCGCCTCCACGCGGAATAATCACATCGACGTAACGATCTTGTTGCAATAGTAAAGCCACGGATTGTCGATCAGTCGAGCGCACGAGCTGGATAGCAGCCTCGGGCAAGCCCACGTCCATCGTGGCCGTGGTTAAAACATCAACAATCGCGCCATTGGTGCGAAACGCTTCGGAGCCGCCTTTGAGAATCGTGGCGTTCCCTGCTTTTAGGGAGAGACCAGCGGCATCCGCCGTGACATTCGGGCGCGATTCATAGATAACACCGACCACACCCAGCGGCACACGCACCTGGCCAATTTCCAGTCCGTTGGGCCTGCGCCACATCTCAATAGTTTCACCAACCGGGTCCGGCAACTCAGCGATAATTTCCAGCCCTTTCGCCATCGCGTCGATCCGCGCCGGCGTCAGCGTCAGACGATCCAGCAGCGCCGAGGAGAGCCCATTCTTTTTCCCGAGTTCGACATCGTGAGCATTCGCCGCTAGGAGCACCTCGCTTTGCTTGCGGAGTTGCACGGCCGCTTGTGTGAGCGCGTTATTCTTGAGCGGGGTGGGCGCTGTGGCGAGTTTACGAGACGCAGTCTTGGCGGCTTTGCCCATTGCTTCGATCTGCTGTTCAAGATCCATTGGCGGCTCCTTCCCGGGTGCGTGCGACAGTGTGATTACAGCAGCGCGAGATCATCGCGATGGATCACCTCGTCACTAATCTTATAGCCTAAAATTTGTTCGATCTGCGACGTGCGGGCCCCTTTAATACGCTCAAGCGCCTGAGAATTGTAGCTGACTAACCCGCGAGCAAATTCTTTCCCGGCCTCGTCGATGCATGTCACGCATTCGCCTTCATCAAATTCGCCGTACACGGTGCGAATGCCCGGAGGGAGGAGACTACGCCCCTGTTCGCGAATCGCCGCGCTGGCCCCCGCGTCTACCACCAATGAACCCGCAGATTTTAAGGTGTAAGCGATCCAGTGCTTCCGACTCGCCAATCGATCCGTCACTGGGAGAAACAGGGTGCCAATGTCAATCTGCCTATTGAAAACTGCAGCCAGGGTCTCCGCCTTGCGACCATCGGCAATGATCGTAGAAATACCAGAAAGCGCTGCTTTATGAGCCGCTTGCAGTTTTGACGTCATGCCGCCGCGACCCAGCGGTCCAGCCTCGCCACCACTCGCCAGCAGCGCTGCGTCAAATTTCTCGACCAGAGAAAGCAGCGTGGCGTCGGCATGCACGCGCGGGTCTTTGTCATACAGTCCGGCCACATCGCTGAGAATGACAAGCAGGTCGGCCTCAATCAAGACGGCGACTTGCGCAGAGAGATTGTCATTGTCGCCAAGTTGAATCTCTTCGACCGCGACCGTGTCGTTCTCGTTCACGATGGGAATGACCTTGGTTTCCAGGAGCGTTCGCATCGTGTGCTTCGCGTTGAGATAACGCTTGCGACTGGTGAGGTCGTCATGAGTCAAAAGGATTTGCGCAACCGGGACATTGTGCGCCGAAAAAGATTGTTCATAAAGCGCCATAAGAGCGATCTGCCCAACCGCTGCCGCCGCTTGTTTGAGCGGAATGGTCTTGGGCCGCCCTGGGAGCCCAAGGCGGCTCATCCCGGCAGCGATGGCGCCGGAAGTCACCAAGACGACTTCCTTTCCGGACGTATGCAGCGCCGCCAGCGCCTGCGCCACGTGGGCAATGCTTTCCTTTTTGACGCCAGCAGCGTCTGAGAGGTTGCTACTGCCGATTTTGATGACAATCCGGCGAGCACGATTGAGAATCTGGGATTTATGCAGGCGTTGGGTCACGACGTTGCCTATAGCGAAGACGAGAGAGAAACTTGTTGCTCATGTTGCTCGCCCCTCTCTTGCAGTTGTTGCGCGGCTTCCTTCTGTTTTTCCAGCGTCCGCGCGATGTGCAGGACCAACTCCTTTACTCCTTCGCCAGTCACCGCAGAGATCGCCAGCACTGCGATCCCATGGCTCGCAAACTGCTCACGGATTTCAAGAAGTCGACTCCGAGTGTCAGGAAGATCGAGTTTGGTGACCACGATAATTTGTGGGCGCTCCAGCAGTGTCACATCGAAGCAAGTTAATTCATTGTTGATCACTTGATAATCGCGCCAAGGGTCGCACTCGCTATCGGAAATATCCAGCAAATGGACCAGCACGGAAGTGCGCGCAAGATGGCGTAGAAAACGAATGCCTAAGCCGTGGCCTTCGTGAGCGCCTTCGATCAGGCCGGGGACATCCGCCATAACAAAAGACTGCTCTTCCCCATAGCGCACCACTCCGAGGTGAGGAGTCAACGTGGTAAAGGGAAAATCGGCAATGCGTGGACGCGCAGCCGAGACTGCGGAAATCAAAGTGGACTTTCCCGCATTGGGAAAGCCGACGAGCCCCACATCGGCTAACAAGCGCAGCTCCAGCCGCACGGCTCGTTCTTCCCCAGGAATACCCGGTTGGGCAAAACGGGGCGCGCGATTTGTGGAGGTCGCGAAATGGGCGTTGCCTTTTCCGCCCATGCCCCCCTGGGCTGCAATGACCTCAGCATTGGCGGTGCGCAGGTCCGCGAGGAGAACGCCGGTCTCTTCGTCATACACCATCGTGCCGGGCGGTACGCGCACGATTAGATCTTGTCCATTTTTTCCGTGTTGATCTTTTCCTCTGCCAGGTTCTCCGTTTGTCGCGCGCAGATGTTTCTGATGCGCCAGGTCAATAAGCGTGTTGAGTTGGGCATCCACGCGAAAGATGACGCTACCGCCGTGGCCTCCATCGCCTCCACTGGGGCCGCCACGTGGTCGATATTTTTCCCGAAGAAAAGCAATGCATCCCCTTCCCCCGTCTCCGGCTTTGACGAGTAAGCGGACTTCATCAATAAAGTGCATATAAGCAAAAAAGCCCCTGACGGGGCTGAGAAAAGGTTTACTTGCTCCCCTTTTTTGCAGTCCTCAGGGGAGCAGGGACTGACAGCAAGGAAATTATTGCGCCGCCGTTTGCTGAGGAGCAGGCTCCGGGTACACGCTCACGCGCTTGCGATCTTTACCGACTCGTTCGTAACGAACAATGCCGTCGATCTTGGCGAAGATGGTATAATCTCTCCCCATGCCAACATTGAGACCAGGATGGATGCGCGTGCCAAGCTGGCGAATGATGATATTGCCAGGCTTGACGACTTGCCCGGCATACACTTTCACGCCACGCCGCTGGCCCGGACTGTCACGACCATTCCGACTGGATCCTTGTCCTTTCTTATGGGCCATGGCTCATCCTCCTATGTTGATGGTCTTAATCTGTACTGCCGTGAAGTGTTGGCGGTGCCCCTGGCGGCGGCGATAATTTTTCCGCCGTTTTTTCTTGAACACCAAAATCTTTTTCTCTTTACCGTGTTGAACAACCCGGGCGGTAACCGTTGCCCCTGTGACCAGAGGGGTTCCTACTTGAATCGCTCCATCCACTGAAGTGAGAAGCACTTCTGCAAAGGCAATCTCGTTGCCAATTTCACCGGGAAGCGACTCGACGCGGAGCAATTCTCCGGGCGAGACGCGATACTGTTTGCCACCTGTGCGAATAACTGCGTACGACATCTTTCTGTTCCTACGTGAGCGTACTTGCTCTGTCAACTCCTGAAAATAGCCGACTACGCGGCGGTCAGCGCCCGGCGCATGTCGTCCGGGACTGGAATGGGTTTCCCTTGCTCATTGATGAAAACAACCGTGATGGACCCTTTAATACAAAGGGTTTCCTCACGAAAAATTTCCAGCGCGAAGGTCAGAGACGTTGCGCCAAGACGGTCAACACGAATATGCACCGCAATTTCGTCATCCACGCGGAGCGGGACCTGAAACTCAGCATTGACCGCGACTCGCGGCAAGCCAAAACCTTTCTCGTGAGGTCGCAATGGCGCGCCCACTTTGCGAAACAGTTCCCATTCCGCCGCCTCAAAATACCGAAAGGCTGCGGTGTAGTGAATAATGCCCGACGCGTCCGTATCGACCCAACGGACTCGGAGTTTTTCTACATGAGAGACCATTATCGTGCGATCACAATCGAGGGCGCGAGCCTTAATCCTAACAGAGGATACACTAACGCCGGGCAGTGCGCATGCTGCGGGGGCGCGCATGCGCAGACGTGTGGTGCGGGCGACTGTGCGACTCCACCACCTTTCCAGCCTTGATCACCTTTACCCGCTCATGACGAGCAGAAGCCACAGCCTGGTGTTCTCCTCGTCCGTGTTTTCCCTCTCGCCGCTTGACGGATTTTCGATGAGAGGATTTCTCCCGATCATCACTGAGGCCAGGAATAAAGGAAGGAACATTCGTGCTCGCCAGGGCGACACGCTGCTCCTGATCTCTTTCCGCTCTCTCTTGTGAAGAAGAATGACTACTGTGCGGCGCCGCCATCGCTAAGACCACCGGCTGCTCACCGATTTTCATCGCGCCGAACTGTTCTAGCACCTGTTGCTTTTTCGCCAGGAACACTGGGTTGTCTTTCTGAGATAACTTGTCTTCAATCGCTAGCTTGGCGGTCAGTGGATTGATGAAGTTTCCGTCTTTGTACATCTCAAAATGGAGATGCGGTCCGGTCGCCAACCCCGTGGCTCCAACAAACCCAATAATCTGGCCCTTTTCGATGGTCGCGCCTTCTCGGGCAGATCCGGCAATGCGGTCGAGATGAGCATACGCCGTGTCGTATGGACCTGGATGATCGATGCGCACAATGTTGCCATAACCGGACTGGCGACCAGCAAAGGTCACTTTTCCACCGGCGACGGCTCGAACCGGCGTCCCGCGCGGAGCCGAGAAATCCACGCCGGTGTGAGGCCGGACCCGTTCCAGAATAGGGTGAAGACGCGCATCGGTAAAGACCGAGGTAATGCGTGTGAATTGCAAGGGATACCGTAAAAAGGTGCCCCACGACTTAGACGGAAGGGTGAGGCTCGGCGGGTCAGGGAAAGAGAACAGGAGATGGATTTTCCCTTTCGTATTGATTTCTGCAGCGAGGATTTTACCGTGATCAACCGGTTTCCCAGCTAGTTGATATTCTTCAAAAATGACCTTGAACGTATCGTTTGGCTGCAAGTCCGAAGTCAGATCGATGTCCCAGTCCATGTCAGCCAAATCGTCAAGCAATTGCCTTGGCAGACCTGCTTTGAGCGCAGCTTTGTACAGTGAGCCGGCGATCCGTCCACCCACGGCCTTCCACATCAGAGCAATCGGCAACGCTTCTTTCCGAGTTGCAATCTTCCCGTCGGCTTTCTTTTCCAGCACCAAGCGGGATTTTCTATTTAACTCATAAGAAAGAGTATGAAGCTCTCTATCGTTCTCTTTTTTAGAAGGCGAGAAAGACAGCTCCACGGTACGCCCGGTTGTCAACTTTCGCAGTTCCTTCTGCTTTTTCGCCACCGTCAGCCATACATTAAGTTCGTCTTTTTCCACGCCTTCGCCACTCAAGAGAGAAGCTAACGAGGTCTTCTTGCCGACCTTCACGCTTGCTTGCAACGACAACATGAGTTGCTGAGCGGAAGAAGGTTGGAGCATGAGGCGGGGTGGTTGTACAACTGGAACTTTGAGCAGGTGCTTCTGCGGGGGCAATTTTGCGGAAATCTGTGCGCGAGCCTGCGCCGAAGCCTTGACATCCTCTTCTGACGATCTTTCGTTCTGGACTTCGCTCAGGCGACGCTTGAGCTGCTCCGTCACTTTTTTCTTTTCCAGAGAGGAATCGACCGCTGAACTCGCAGTGCGGACTACCAAACTCAGAAAGGAAAGCGTCAGAATGGGAGCGACAATGAGTAGGTTAATCTGACCGGATTGCTGAGACAGCAGGGTCAGTAATGTCCCTTTCAATTTCCTCATCCGTCTTCCCTTCCGTCCTTTCCTCACTCAGACAGCCACCCACCCTGCCAGCCAAGGCTAAAAATGTCAAGGGTGAGACAGCTTTTCACCTTCATCTGCGCGGGAGGGGACATCCACCAAAACTGCATGATGTCTAATCTTACGAACTTTGCGAAATCTATAGAAGTCCTCAAATCCTTGCAATTGTCTCGATAACAGCCTATATCGGGAAAGACACCGAACGGAGGGGAACACGTGACAACGGTGCATTCTACAACTGATTCAGTTCTCATAGACGATCCAATTGAACAACTGTACGAACAGGGAGTCACGGATGGCTTTCCGGTCGTCCCGCCCACGCGGGCGCGTGTGGAGCGTATGCTCGCTGGCGCTGCGGACCGTACGCGCGACGAACTGTTGGGGATGATAGGTCCGTGTTATGGAGAAGCAACGGTCGAAAAAGTCGCCATCAACGCAGTAATGGCGGGCTGCAAGCCGGAATACTTTCCGGTCGTGCTGGCTGGCGTTGAAGGGCTATGCGACGAACGGCTCTGCGCGCACGGGCTGAACGTTACGCTGTTCTCAGCGGCGCCTTGGGCGATTATCAACGGTCCAGTACGGCTCCACGTCGGGCTGAACTGCGGCCACAACGCCCTAGGGCACGGGTTCCGCGCCAATGCGACTATAGGGCGCGCTTTACGGCTTGCGATCATGAACATCGGTGGCGCTCGCCCGCACGAATTGACAAAAGCAACCATGGGTCAACCTGGACAGTACAGCGCCGTCATTGCGGAGAATGAAGAAGAATCGCCGTGGGAGCCGTTCCATGTCGAGCGTGGATTTAGTGAGGAGGACTCCGCCATCACCCTCTTCGCTGGCGGATCGCCGCAGCAGATTAGTGACTTTCAGAGTCGGAGCGCTGAACAACTCGTGTCGTCCATCGGCATTACTATGGGCAATGGCTTATGGAACTTCAAAAACTACCCGTTGTTTGGCGACACCGTCTTGGTGTTGAGTCCGGAGCACGCCCAGACGATTGCCGCAGATGGCTGGTCGCGTAAAGATGTGCGACAATTTCTTTATGACTCGGTGAAAAAATCGCTTGACGATCTGAAGCCCGGCAAAGATAGTGGCGAAGGATTTGGCGCGGCGTTACTGGGCTCGTTCGAGAAGAGCGGGTTCGTAGTGGATGGGTATGTGCGGAAGTTTCGTTCTCCGGATTCTCTTTTAGTTGTTGTCGCGGGCGGCACTGCCGGCCGTTTCTCTGTCGCCATTCCTGGTTGGGTGGCGGACGACCTCGGCAGCACGCCGGTTACCAAGAAAATTAATTTTGATTAAGTAAAGGAGGGATACGTATGACGGAAGAACTGCTTAACCCCATTGGTTACGGCGGCAAAGCGCAAAAATCCCTGGCTCCGAGACTTTCGAGCCTGCGAGACAAAACGATCGCGCTTCTCGATATCGGCTTTCCCAACAGCAAAGTGTTTCTCGACCGCATGGAGACCTTGCTGAAAGACCGGTACGGCGTCGCCACGGTGGTGCGTCACGCCAAACCATCACCGACCCGTATGGCAAAACCGGAAGTGCGGAAAGATATTCTCTCTCGCTGTCATGGCGTGGTCGAAGCGGTCAGCTCGTGAGGGTCCTGCATTTCGTGCAGTTCGCACGATGTAACGTATTTTGAAGAGAACGGAATCCCTACCGCCAATATCTCGACGACCGAGTTCGTCGCCGCCGCTCGTGTTCAGTGCAAGAACCTCGGCTTTCCTCAGTACGAAGTCATTACGGTTCCCCATCCGATCGTGCCGTTGACCAAAGAAGAAGTCTGGTCGCGCGCCGATGCGATTATTGATGCTGTGGTAAAGAAATTAGTAGCAGAAGAGCTACAGGCCGCCGCGTCGTAGGAACCGTTGAGCGTTTTTTGCCCTCACCTCAGATCCTTTGAAAAAGGGCAGCGAAAAGGTGTTTGCTTCCGCTGTCCTTTTTATCCACTAAGGATTGGGGCCTATTGGAAAGTTCACAGGCAGACCGTTTGCGATTCCGACCGGACTGCCCACGGGAGAGCAGTCTGGATGAACGAATGCGGCTTGGAGTCCTACCGCTGGAGGAAAGATGATGTTGTCATCACCTGTGGCGCTGACGCCGGGAGGAACATTGTCAAAATTAATCGCATGACGGACTTTCCAAGCGATAATATGATCTGAGCAAGAAGTGTCGCCGCTCACGCCGAGGCCGCCGACGAGATTGCCAGCCGGAGTATACAATGCTAGGCCGCCGCCGAAGACATTCACACCGCCAATTTTTCCACCCACCATCGGATCATTAGGTTTTCCGTAATTCTTAGCATTGCCGCCGTAGGCCACTCCTGTATCGACCGGATTGCTAAATTGTAAACCGAACAGACTGCCTCCGGGCTGCACTGCAGTATAGAGGTTGGCAGTGGATAATGCTCCCGCAAACCCAATCACTCCATTTGGACGACTGAACGCGTTGGCCGTATTCGCCTTTTGCGCTGAAATCACTCGACTACCAGGCCATTGATCGCCTCTATCGGCTCCCGTGGCAGCAACGGCGCAGACAATACCGTCTCTGTTAACCACAGTCGCCCACATATCATTTCCCAACCCCCCGTTGTTACCTCCAGCAACGACAGCTTGAAGAGCAGTTTTCAGTTGCGCATACGTCGGCAAGTCTTTGCAAGCATCCGAATTCGGGTCAGCGAAAGTGATGCTTGCGGTCAGCACCAATGCGGATGATGCCGCCAAGAGCGAGGCTCCAACGCGGGAGAGAAGAGGGAGAGGTTTGCCGTTCAGGTTCATAGATCCTCCTTACGTAAAATTTTTGTGGGTAACGGCTCCCATCCTCTACTTACTTGTTCCTTCTTTGTCAAGCACAATTAAGGAGACACAACTTGACAATCCGAAGAACGAGTCCATAACATTGCCACACAAGCAACATCGAGATCGCCTTTCTCAAATTTGCAAGGAGGAATAAGCATGCGCGTCATTTCGGCAGATTCTCACATGATGGAACCGCCAGATTTATGGCGAGAACGGCTTGACAAAAAATATAGAGACCGCGCCCCGCAGGTCATCCAAGGCTACGAAGGGAAGAAGGGGTATTTCTTTGTCGTTGACGGGATTAGACCCTTTCCGGTCGCCGGCGGATTCGCCGCAGGCAACCGGCCAGAAGACCTTCCCAAGGCCTGGGAGAAAGGGTACGAAGGCGCGCGCCCCAGCGGCTGGGACCCAGCAGAGCGGATCAAAGATCAAGACATTGACGGGGTGGAAGCTGAGGTGCTGTACACCACGCTCGGCATGTCGCTGTTTGGCCTTGACGACGCCGGATTCCAGCAAGCGTGCTTCGGGTCCTACAATGATTGGGTTGCCGAGTTTTGCAGCCATAACCCGAAACGGTTGTTCGGCATCGCGCTGATTTCCCTCGAAGACGTTCAAGCCGGAGTGAAAGAACTCGAACGGTGCGCAAAGATGGGAATGCGCGGGGTGATGGTGTGGGGCTCGCCCCCGCGGGAACGTCCCTACAGCGGCTCAGAATATGATCCATTCTGGGCGGCGGCGCAAGACCTGCAGATGCCAGTGAGCTTGCATGTCGTCACCAGCAAAAAGGGCAACCAAGAGAAAAAAGCCTCCGAGACCGGAGAAAGTAAACCTCGGCGGGAGCGGCGCAGCGGCACGGAAGCCGGCTACATGCGTTTAATCCATGAGGTGCAGCAATCGATCATCGACATCCTGTTTGGCGGCGTGCTCGAGCGTTTTCCTAAATTGATCATCGTGTCCGCCGAAAATGACACCGGCTGGTTGCCACATTTCATCTATCGTGCAGACCACGCGTGGGAAAAATTCCGCTTCTTTAACAAGCAACCGCTTCCCATGCCGCCGAGCGAATATATAAAACGGAACCTTTACGCTACGTTTCAAGATGATCCGATCGGCCCGTCTACGTGGGATTTCTTCGGCGCGGATAATTATATGTGGGCCTCAGACTTCCCCCATACCGATTCAACCTGGCCACACTCTCTTGAAGTCATCAAGAAAGATTTCGCCAAAGTCCCAGCCGAGGTCACGCAGAAGATTGTGTTTGACAACGCCAAGCGACTCTATCGGATGGAATAACTCTCCCTCTCTTGCCGAGAGGGATACAGAAAGCCATGCCCCTCTCGGCTCTCTCTGCACAATTTGACGGCGAGAGTCCTCGCATGGCTGATTCTACGTGTCTAATGTGCATGTGGGCCATTGTCCTTGTTATGTGAGGGTTTTCAGGAGCACGTTTCACACATGTTCTTCGTACGCTTCGGCGAGCAAATCCACCGTGTGCATCGCTTTGGTCGACGCCCCGCTCTGCTGAAGACCTGCGCGGATTTGCATCAAGCAGCCCGGGTTTCCCGCCACCACCAGGTCAGCGGTAGTGGCGGCAATGTTGCCAAGTTTCCGATTCAAGAGGCGGTGCGCCATCTCCGGTTCGGTGAGATTGTAAGTCCCGGCGCTGCCACAACACCAATCCGACTCATTCAATTCCACCACTTGCAGACCAGGAATGGCCCGGAGCAACGCGCGCGGCTGCTCGCGGACGTTCTGGCCATGCGCTAGGTGGCAAGCATCATGGTACGTCACCTTCGCCCGCACTTCTCGTGTCGGCGGCTTCAGCGAAATACTTCCCAGAAACTCGGTGACATCCTTCATTTTTGCCGCGAGCCGCTCGGCTTTCTCATGATACACGGGATCGTCTTTACATAGTTCGCCATATTCCTTCATCATGGCGCCGCAGCCGGCGGCGTTGATAATGAGCGCGTCGAGTTCCACCCGACTGAACACGTCCACATTGTTACGCACGAGAGCGAGCGCGTTCTTCTTGTCGCCATTGTGTAACAGCAACGCGCCGCAGCAGCTTTGCGCGCGCGGAACGAGCACCTCGCAGCCATTGTGGCGCAACACCTTAACCGTCGCTTCGTTCGTCGCGCCAAAGACTGCCGGCATGACGCATCCAGATAAGAGCGCCACGGTGTACCGTTTTTCGCCAATAGCGGGATAGCGCTCCAATAACGTCGTTGACGTAACACTTCCAGGTTCAGGTAAGAGGCCGAACCAATAGCGCAACTGCTCGGGAAGTTTTTGCCACCGCGCAAGCTGGCCGAGCTTGAGTGCCGAGCCGATTTTCAAAAGCAACGCTAACAAGCGTGTCCCGAGCGGGTTGGGGAACATTTTATTGATCGCCTGCCGTTTGAAGCGTTCCAGCGCTGGACGCTGGTAGTGTTCCTCAATGTACGGTCTCACTCCTTCGATTAATTCGCCGTAATGCACGCCAGAAGGGCAGGCGGTTTCGCAGGCGCGACAGCCCAAGCACAGGTCTAAGTGGCGAACGACCTCGACGTCAAGGGGAAACCGTCCCTCTTGCAACGCCCGCATGGTCGCGATGCGCCCGCGCGGCGAGTCCATCTCCGTCCCTAATTCGACGTACGTGGGGCAAAAGGAGAGACAGAGCCCGCAGTGGACACAATCAAAAAATTTCTCGTGGTCGACAAAGTTGACTTGGGTATTCGCCATAATAATGATCGTCCCAAGAGGACTCGTTAGGGGGCTTAGAGCCCTCCGACAAAACGGCCAGGGTTGAGAATGCCATTGGGATCAAACGTTTCTTTTAAGCGCTTCATCAGCGGGAGCGCACCACCGACATGCCCCCACACATCCACGCGTTCCTTCAAGCTGGGATCGATATCCTCGATCACGACATAGCCTTGCAGTCTTTTCGCCACAATGCGGAGCCAGTCCACGAAAGCAGGAATCTTGTCTGCAGAGGCCTCATCAGCGTGTATGAAGCGGGTGAACACAATGCCGTTTCCCGCATGTGCAAGCAGTTGCACGGCGAAGCCGCGCGCGGCTGTCTCGGTTTCAACTTCTTTACAAAAGAGCGCTACCTTGTCGGGCAACAGACTCGCTTTGCACCGCAGCGTCAGCGCATCCAACGCACCCAACACATCTTGCGTGTCTTTGGCGGGAAAGTTTTGCAGGGTCTGCACGAGCGCAGCAGCGTCCCCATTTTTCCACCCGTTGGCAAGAATGACATCCGTACCCGCCAGTGCACGCACCCGCGCACCCTGATAGGCGACCTCTTCTGCAATGCCGGCAAAGCCGATGATCAGAAAGTACGCAGCCTGCTGAGAACTCTCTTTCAATGGAGACACGTTCGTGAGTTCCAGGAAGAACGGCTGCAACTCCGACCCTGAGATACGAAGGGCTAGATCCATGGCAGAGGCAGCCGTGGGAAACGACAAAGCGAGCACCTCTTGCACTTCCGGCCGTGGTCGCACTTTAAACGTGGCTTCGACAATGACCCCGAGTGTTCCAAACGAACCACAGAACAGTTTGGGAATATCATAACCGGCGACATTTTTGACAACCCGTCCACCACCCTTGATTACGGAGCCATCGGTGCGCACGGCTTTGAGCCCGATCAACGAGTCACGAATCGTGCCTTGAGAGAGACGAGCCGGGCCACTCAAATTGGCGGCGATAATCCCGCCAATCGTGGCCCGTTCCGCTTGTGGCGGATCGATCGAGAGCCACTGCCCATGTTCTCCGAGCACACGTTGCAGCTGAGCAAGAGCGAGCCCCGCTTCTATGGTCACAGTCATATCGGTGGGTTGGTAATCGACGATCCGCTGCACGCGTTGCAGCGAGAGCGCGAGGTCATATTTGCGGGGAAGGCCACCAATGTGTAAAAACGCGCCGAGTCCTACGGGGGCGACCGTACGTTGCTGTTCGTTGGCAAGCCGCAGCATATCCGCAGCCTGCTCAATGGTTTCCGGAAACAGTACCTCTTGGGGCTCGCGCCCGTCAATGGTGAATCGTTTCTGGTCCTCAGTCGCGCTAGCTGTGCTTCTTTCTTCTTCAGCTTGGGAAAGTTCTGTCATCCGCGTCTCGTTCTCTCTTCTCACCAATCCCCAATCCCTTCCCCCAACCCCTTCCTACAATGCCACTTGCCGCCTAGGCGTCCGTACATCGATACACCCGTGCGGCATGGGAATGATCTTGTGAGGGTTGCAAAGATTGTCAGGATTAAACACCGAGCGAATGTGGGTCATGGCCAGCAAATCTTCCGGACTAAAGATCAGCGGCATTAGCCCCATCTTCTCGACCCCAATACCGTGCTCGCCGGTGAGACTCCCGCCGAGATCGACGCAGGCCTTGAGGATTTCCTGGCCGGCCTTCATCACGCGCGAGGTCTCATCCGCGTTGCGCTCGTCGTACATCAGAATCGGATGAATGTTGCCGTCGCCCGCATGAAACACGTTGCCAATGCGAAGCTGATATTTCTCAGCCACACCAGTGATCACCCGCAAAATATCCGGCACCTTGGTGCGGGGCACGACGCCGTCTTGCGTACAATAATTCGGGGCCAGGCGACCGACTGCGCCAAACGCGCGCTTGCGGCTTTTCCACAACGCGAGGCGTTCGGCGTCATCTTTGGCGACGCGCACCTCACGGGCTTTGTTTTGTTGGCAGACGGCCATAATCTTCGCCGTCTGCGGATCGAGGCCCGCAGCCAGACCATCCAACTCAATAATCAGCACAGCGCCAGCATCCGTGGGAAAACCAAAATGAAACGCCTCTTCCACGGCTCGAATCATGAGCGTGTCCATCATTTCCAAAGCCGCAGGCACAATACCCGCCGCAATAATGCCGGACACGGTTTGCGTGGCTTCATGCACGGACTCGAAGACGGCGAGAAAAGTACGGTACGCTTGCGGCTGACGGGTCAAGCGTAAGGTTGCTTTTGTCACAATTCCGAACGTGCCCTCGGCCCCAATCGTGATGCCGCGCAGATCGTAGCCAGGGACATCTTCGACCGCACCGCCCAACGTGACGACTTCTCCGTCTGGTAAAACGATCTCCATCCCCAGGACGTGATTGGTAGTGACGCCATATTTCAGTGTGTGCGGCCCGCCGGAATTTTCCGCCACATTGCCGCCGATCGTACAGGCCTGTTGGCTGGATGGGTCCGGCGCATACTGAAATCCTTGGTTCTTCACCGCGTTGCTCACCCACAAATTGACGACTCCAGCTTCCGCCACCACGTAGCGATTGAGCAAATCAATATCGAGGATATGCGTGAGACGGCTGGTGCCAATCATGATCGGCGCTTCCACAGGCAGGCAGCCGCCGCTGAGACCAGTGCCGGCTCCGCGCGGAACAAAAGCAACCTTCTCCTTGTACAGCAGCCGCACCACCGCCGCGACCTCTTCGGTCGAGTGCGGCAAGACGACAATTTCTGGAATGGCCTTTTCCAGCGTATACCCGTCACATTCGTATACTGAAAGGGCGGTGGATTTCTCCACTATTCCATCTGGACCAACGATGTCGCGTAGTCGAGCAATAAGAGTAGCGTCCATAACAAACCCGCAAAATTGGTAGAAATCCCCCCCGCTCTGCGCTCCCCCCTCCTCCGACTACACTCAGGACAGGCTTTGGCAAAGGGGAGAAGGGGGAATTTTATTAAGTCAAGTCGCCGGTCTCCTCCGGATCATCCGGTTCACCGTGTACTCCAGCAATACGTCGCCTTTTTGATTAATGACTTGATGTTCGGAAGTCACCACGCCCCGATCCGGCTTCGAAGTCTCGCGCTTTGCTCGCACGGTGACCTTCACATGCACGGTATCCCCACAACGTAACGGAGCGGGAATTTTCATCTCTTGCACACCCAAGAGCGCCATGCCGCCGCGTACTAATCCAGACTGAATCGTCATCCCTTCCGACAGCGCAAAGGTAAAAGAGCCTGGGGCGATGCGACTGCCAAAGAGACTTTGATTTTTGACGAACTCCATATCAATGAAGAGAGGTTCATGAAAGCCAAAGAGATTCACAAAATTGACAATATCGGTCTCCGTAACCGTGCGAGCAGGGGTAGAGTATTCAGCTCCGATCTCAAAGTCTTCGAAGTATTCGACGGCCATGCAGAACTCCCTCCGTGCACAGAGTCTTAGATGGGATCGGCAGTTGAAGTCAACCGCAGCGTGGCGCGTCACCGGAATGTCGCTGACGTAAATTGGGATGTTGACAAACCAAGCCTCCTCACGTTTGTTAGACCATTATGAAAAAACGAGTTGCTGTTGTTGGAGCAACCGGGATTACCGGTCAGCAGTTTCTAGTTGCCTTACGCAACCATCCGTGGTTTGAAGTCAGCGTGCTTGCCGCATCAGAGCGCTCGGCTGGGAAGAGTTACGCAGACGCCATTCGTGACCCCAAAACGGGAGCCAGACGTTGGTGGTGTCAGGAAGAGCCTCCAGTGCAAGCTCTGGGCCTGCCCGTTCAGGAAGCGACGTCACTCAATCTGAGTGGGATCGACGTGGTCTTCTCCGCCGTCGAGTCTGAACCAGCACGTGAGCTGGAACCGTTGTACGCAAAGACGACGCCCGTGATCAGCACGGCGTCGGCATTTCGCTACGAACAAGATGTGCCGCTCTTCATCCCCGGCGTCAATCTTGACCACGCGCGGCTTATCGACGTGCAAAAGAAGAAACGCGGGTGGCAGGGTTTTATTGCCACTCAGCCGAACTGTACGACGATCGGCATGGCGATTACGCTCAAGCCTTTGTTTGATGCGTTCGGTCTCAAAAAAGTGTTCATGACCTCGATGCAAGGCGTCTCTGGCGCCGGGCGTTCACCTGGCGTCATTGCGCTTGATATCCTCGACAACGTGATTCCGTTCATCTCCGGAGAAGAAGAAAAAGTTGAGAAAGAGTCACGCAAGATTTTGGGTGTCTTAGGAGAAGGCGGCATCACACCAGCAGATTTTATTGTGAGCGCTACCTGCACACGCGCCGCTGTACTCGAAGGTCACACTGAGGCGGTCATGGCGTCGATGGTGAATCCGTGTTCCGTCGCCGATGCCCGAGCAGCGATGATCGAGTTTGGTCAGGAGTTTGTGAAATCAGGCTTGCCTTCAGCGCCGCAACACATGATCATCGTGCACGATGATCCATTCAGACCCCAGCCTCGCCTGGACCGTGATGCGGAAGATGGCATGGCTACCTCAGTTGGTCGACTCCGCCCAGACCAAGCTCTGGACAATGGCGTCAAATATGTGCTTGTCAGTCACAACACCAAAATGGGAGCCTCGAAAGGCGCGGTGTTGATGGCGGAGTATCTCGCACAGCAGAACTACATTTAAGCGAAAAGAAAAAGAAAGAGGGAGGCCGATTGCTCGACCTCCCTCTTCCTCACTCACACGGAAGCCTGCAGGTCCGTGCTTCGCTTGTCTCTTTAGATCTTTCCAGACAGCGTAAACGCGATGATCAACGCATAGATCACCAGCGATTCGATAAAGGCGAGACCGATGATCATCGGAGTCTGGATGCGATCGACCGAATTGGGGTTGCGACCAATGGATTCCATCGCAGAAGCTACGGCGCGCCCTTGACCCATCCCAGCGCCAGCGGCGGCGATGCCGAGACCCAAACCGGCGCCAATAGCAATGAGACCCCGACTGCTATCTCCGCCGTCGGCGGCCAGTGCGCTCCCCGCCATTGTGAGCAGCATCAACGTTGACAGGAGACCTGTCATTCCGAACTTCTTCATACTGACTCCTTTCGAGCTTTCTTTTCAGCAGAGTCTCTGGGCCAACCTCACCTCTTATCCTCTTCCACCTCATGCCCCTCGGCTGTGAGAAAGCGGGTTAATATAGCCATGTTTTCAGTGATGATGATCGTCACCGTGATGCGCCACGGCCAAAGAGACGTACACCATGCTTAACAGTGTGAACACAAAGGCTTGCACGAACGAGACGAAGGTTCCGAGTCCGTAGAAAATGACTGGAATGCCGACTTTGGTGAGATCCGTAAAAATTTCCAGCACAGTGTGATCGCCGGTCATATTCCCTAAGAGACGCAGGGCAAGCGAGAACGGACGAACGAAGTTACTGATCAGTTCCAAAGGAATCATCAGAGGGGCGAGCCACAGCATCGGTCCCACGAAATGCTTCAAATAACCAATCCCCTGTTCTTTGAAGCCAAACACGTTGTAGGCCGTGAATGACAACAGCCCGAGAGCAAGCGTAACGTTGAAATTGGTGGTCGGCGGAGAAAACCCAGGGATGAGCCCCATGAGGTTCGACACGAGAATAAAAATAAAAAATGAGCCGTACAAAGGAATGTACTTGCGAGCATTATGCCCCAGGACCCCTTCCGCCATGCCGATGACGCCTTCGACTAGTAGCTCAGCAAGGTTGCGAAAGGTGAGCGAATCATCCGGCACGGCGCTATCGTTCGCAGCGGCTCGTTGCCCGTGAGCCCGTAAGACAAAGAAAACAATGATGGCAAGAACGATCAGAGAAGTAGCCGTGTGAACAGGAAGGAGGTTGAGTCCAGGAACGAGAGAAACCCACGTAAACGGTTGATGCTCCATGCGTACCCTATTCGCAAGTGTTTCAACAATAATGAGCTGACCGGGGAAAATAAGGAGGCGGACGCTGGCAGAATTTACGCGCCGCTGTCTTCTGTTTGGGGGCCGGTCGGCGATTCAGACAGGGTGACTATCATGCAGGTCACCAGCAGTAAAGAGACCCCCGCCAGAAAACTCCATGCGTCCACAGGATAACGAAGAAAGAGTCCGCCGAGGAGCAACAGCGACAAAAGCACTTTGCCGACAAACACCGCCAGGGTGCGAAACGCCCTTCTCTTTTCTACCAACACCGACGGCACGACGAGGGCGCGAACGATCCGTTTGAGTAACCAGAAATTGAGCTGCATAACGCCGCCGCCAAGCAGGAAGCTGGGAGCGTGCAGCCAGCCGGTCACGCCAACGAGAACCGTACAAATTCCCACAAGAATGAGATTTATGCGCTCAATCTTCTCGATCATTGCGTTTGCCCTGGGACAGACGGTTCAGCCCGGCAATCAGGCGATACAGCGCTCCTGCGGCGCTCCCAATCGCTCCTATCGCTGTGAGCCAGGGACTCGTCCCAAGATATTGGTCTGCATAGTAGCCCAGTAAACTGCCAGCCGCGACGATCCATCCTAACTCAAACGCCAGTATTCCATACCACCCAAGAGAAGGGGAAGAAGGTTCCTTAGGCATGACAGTCACCTCGCCAATGACTTCAAGAGTGAAGGCGTTTGCACACCTCCCGCACCGCCAGAATTGTCTCTTGAATCTCCCCCTCGCCATGCGCCAGCGACACAAATAGCGCTTCAAATTGCGAAGGAGGCAGATAAATTCCCCGTTCAATCATTCCTTGGAAGTAGCGAGCAAACATGTTCGTATTGCTTTGTGTAGCCATTGCATAATTGTCCACCCGGTCAACCCCAAAGAAAAGGGTCAAAAGAGAGCCAGCTTGATTCACACAACCAGGAACCCTGGCGTCTGCGATCGCTTGTCGAAGACCATCAGCCAGCAGAGTGCCAAGCTCGTTCAAACGTTCGTAGCTTCCGGGATTCTTGAGAATTTTGAGCGTCTCGATCCCAGCAGTGACTGCCACTGGATTCCCAGAGAGCGTGCCAGCTTGGTAAACCGGCCCAAGAGGAGCCAGCAAATCCATGATGGGCTGTTTACCGCCGACGGCGGCGAGCGGCATGCCCCCGCCGATCACTTTCCCTAGACACGTAAGATCGGGATCGATTCCATAGACCTGTTGGGCTCCACCAAGCCCCATACGGAAGCCGCTGATGACCTCGTCAAAAATCAACAGCACGCCATGTTCGCGCGTCAGCGCACGCAAGCGAGAAAGGAATTGCTCTTCTGGAAGCACCACGCCCATGTTGCCAGGAACAGGCTCCACAATCACCGCGGCCACCGCTCCGGGGTTGGCCTTCAAACAAGCTTCGACGCTTTCCAGCTTGTTGTATTCAGCAACAAGAGTCTGACTGGCAAAGGCTTCAGGCACCCCTCGACTGTCAGGGTGACTAAAAGTGAGAGCCCCAGAGCCAGCACTGACTAATAACGCATCGTGATGCCCATGATAGCAGCCGGCAAACTTGATGATCTTCGCCCGGCCCGTATAACCGCGCGCCAGACGAATCGCCGTCATGGTGGCTTCGGTCCCCGAAGAAGTCAGCCGCACTTTTTCGATCGAGGGCACGGCTTCAATAATCATCTTCGCCAATTCAATTTCCCGTGCCGTCGGGGCGCCAAAACTCGTCCCCCGTTTGATGACCTCTTCCAGCGCTTTCACTACTTGTGGGTGAGCATGCCCGGCGATCAGCGGACCCCAGGAACAGACGTAATCGATATATTCCTTTCCATCCGTGTCAACAATGTAGCAACCGCGACCCCGCTGAATAAAGAGCGGACTTCCGCCAACCGCGCGCCAGGCGCGCACTGGACTATTTACACCACCAGGGATGTAGTGTTGCGCTTCGAGAAAAAGCTTGTGGGACGTAGACATAGAGCACGCTCACGAAAAAGAAGGTTTCTACATCTGCTACCACCCTCCTTTACTGGCGTCAAGGCAAAGAGATTCAGCAGCCATTTCAGCTACTTCTGCGCAGAAATATTTTTCGCTTGCAATGCAAAAAAAAAAGGTCTAAGACCCTAGCCACTGTCTTTTGATCCTATTTTTTTCAACATACAAACAAACAGAGTAAAAGAGTGAATCTTTTCCTCTCCTTCCGAAAACGCAGACCAATGGTGGATGGATTTCCAGAGGTGGAGAAGAGGATGAGGGGAGGCCGTGTGTGGATAACCTTGTGGAGGAAGGGAAGAAACCTCAGATGCAGTCAGAGGTTACAGAGTTATTCACAGGTGTGGATAACTTGCGCACCGACACAACGCGGGAGTGGGGCATGGAGCAGGTGTGGGGACAAGTGTTGGCGGCTCTAGAGGAGAAAGTTGGCAAGACCACAACTGAAACTTGGCTGAAACCGATTCGGCCTTTGACATTACGTGATGAGACGTTGCACCTGGAAGTGCCAAGTTCGCTTTTCCGAGATTGGCTGCTAGGGAACTTGATGGAACCAATCCGAGAAGCGCTCACGAGCGTTCTTGGCTACACCGCTCAGATTATCATCCACATCGCGAACAAGCCCCAAGGGGAACTCTTTGCGACAAACGCGCCGGAGCCAGACAAGCAGGAGCCGTCTCGTGTTCCGAAGAAAAATGGTCTGGTCCACAACTACACGTTCTCGACGTTCGTAGTCGGCACTGGCAACCAATTTGCCCATGCTGCGGCGCGCGCGGTCTCTGATCATCCGGGGAAACACTACAACCCGCTTTTCATTTACGGGGGAGTGGGCCTCGGAAAGACACACCTCATCAATGCGATTGGCCACGAAACGATGGTGAAGCAGGGACGGAGCAGTATTTTTTACCTCTCTTCCGAATCGTTTACGAATGAGTTGATCTCGCACCTCCGGCGCGATCGTATGGATGACTTTAAAAACAAGTTTCGTCAAGCAGATGTGCTTATCCTTGATGACGTACAGTTTCTATCTGGACGGGAACGCACGCAAGAAGAATTTTTTCATACGTTCAACACTCTGTATGAAGCTCATAAGCAGATCGTTCTCACGTCGGATAAGTTCCCGAACGAGATCGCCGGGCTTGAAGAACGTTTGCGCAACCGCTTCGAGTGGGGATTGATTGCTGATATCCAGCCGCCGGATTTAGAAACCCGCGTCGCCATTATTCAGCGCAAAGCCCAACTGAAGCGTATCGACCTCCCTTCTGAAGTTGCACTGTATATTGCCTCGCACATCACAGCCAACGTCCGAGAATTGGAAGGCAGTTTGACTCGCTTAGTCGCGCTCGCGACGCTGACGAACTGTCAGATCACCCCCGACTTTGCTCGCCAGGTTCTCCAGAACATTGTGAAGGGCAAAGGGAAAGAGGTTTCGATCGAATCAGTACAGAAAGCGGTTTGCAAATACTTTGGCATTCGGGTGGCGGACCTGACCTCGAAACGACGCACGCAACTCGTGGCGTTTCCCCGCCAAGTGGCGATGTTTCTGTGCCGCAAACTCGCCAACGCCTCCTACCCGATGATTGGCATGCGCTTTGGGGGCAAGGATCACACGACGGCGCTGTACGCCTGCACGGCGATAGAAAAACGAGTCAAAGAAGATGAAGAGCTTCAGGAAGTGCTCGAACGGATTGAGCGGATCGTGTATGGACAAAGTTGACAAAAAGGGGGTGTGAATAACCCTGTGGATAACCTGTGGATAACCCTGTGAATAACCTGTGGATAACTTTTTTGAGGCGAAGTTATTCACAACTTATCCACAGGTTTATTCACAGGACCTGTGGATAACTTCTCCCTATCTTTTCAGGTGTTTACCCTACTTATCCACAGTTTCCACACCCCCTACTACTACTACTATAAAAATAAATAAGAAGTAGTAGGGAAAGCAGTTCTGAAGAAAAAAAGAGAAAAAAAACGGTTCAAAGAGAGTAGAAAGGGTTGAAGGTTGAAGACCCATGGCAAAGGAAAAAGACATGGAATGCATGATCGAAAAAGAGGAACTCCTCCGTTGTTTGTATCTCGTTCAGGGAGTAGTGGAAAAACGTTCCTCTCTTCCCATTCTGTCACATGTGTTAATCGAAGGATTGGAGGAGACAGTCTCCTTAGGAGCAACCGATTTGGAAATTGGGATTCGTCAACAATGTAAAGCAACGGTGAAAAAGAGCGGAGCGACAACAACTGACGCCAGAAAGCTGTACGAAATCGTCCGTGAACTTCCGCCGGAACGCTTAGTCTTACGCTCTTCAGGAGAAGGATGGGTTGAGGTCAGCAGCGGTCGCTCACGTTTCCGCATGGCGAGCTTCGACCCTAAGGAGTTCCCTGCCATTACCCCCTCAATGGCGGCAGAAGAAAAAAAAACTTCGGTGTCAGTATCTCTTCCAGGAAAGGCGCTAGGGGAGATGATTGAGAAAACACTCTTTGCTACTTCTCCAGATGAGTCCCGTCCAAACCTCAGTGGTGTGTATCTAGAGGCGCAGCCAAGCGGGAAACTGCGCATGGTCGCTAGCGATGGACATCGTCTCGCCATCATTGAGCGTGAGGCCGGGATAAAAGACGCATCCACCTGGCCGCACACGATCCTTCCCAAAAAGGGATTGGTCGAAGCACGCAAGTTGCTCGAAAAAGACGAGGCCGAAGTCGATTTTGCTCTCCACGGCCCAACGGCCGCCATAAAAAAAGGCACGACGGAACTTTCCATGCGTCTGGTCGAGGGAGAATTTCCGGACTATCACCAAGTCATCCCCAAAGAGAAGAAACGCTTCATCTCCTTTCCACGAGACGCATTTCTCGGGGCCATTCGGCGCTTGCTCGTGCTTACCACAGAGCGCGCCCGTGGAGTGAAACTGCAAATAGAAAAAGACAAGATGACCATCTCTGTCAACACTCCCGACCTCGGGGAAGGCGTCGAAGAGATCGAAATCGAAAACAGCGGCGACAACCTCATCATTGGCTTTAACGGCAGATACTTAACCGAGGTCCTGCAAGTCATCGACGAAGGAACGAAGATTCGTCTGTATTTACGCGACGAAATCAGTCCCGGGCTTTTACAAACTGAAGAAGACGAAGATTTTTCCTACATCATCATGCCGATGAGAATCTTCTAAATATGGGAAAACGTTTTACCGAGAAGGTTTTTCCGCAAATTTCGATTTACTCAACCGCCAAATAATGGTAGCATACATGGCCAGAAAGAATAGAAAAAATAACAATTTTCTGGTGAATTTGACATCGGCGGAGAGTACATGCTTGAGCAAGATTATGGAGCGGATCAGATCAAAGTTCTTGAGGGTCTTGAAGCTGTGCGCAAGAGACCTGGCATGTACATCGGAGACACTGCCGAAAGAGGATTACACCATCTCGTCTTTGAAATTGTTGATAATTCCGTTGACGAAGCACTCGCTGGACACTGCACAAGCATTCACGTCACCCTCCACATAGACAATAGTGTTACTGTTGCAGACAATGGGAGAGGCATTCCCACTGAGATCCATCCCACCGAAGGAATTTCCGCCGCCGAAGTTGTCTTGACCAAGCTTCACGCCGGTGGAAAGTTTGAAAAAGGCGCCTACCGAGTCTCTGGCGGCCTTCACGGCGTAGGCGTCTCCGTAGTCAATGCCCTGTCTGAACTTCTTGAGGTTGAAATCAAAAGGGAAGGGAAAGTTTTCTTTCAACGCTATCACCGAGGAGATCCTGAAGAACCTCTCAAAGAAATAGGCAGATCCTTAGAAACCGGCACGCGGGTCACTTTCAAGCCCGATATCGAAATTTTCGGTGAACGAGAATACAGCTTCGATTTGCTCTCGCAACGGTTACGGGAACTCGCGTTCCTTAACCCCGGACTCCACATCTCCATCGAGGACGAACGTGACGCCGCCAAGCGACACGACTTCCATTACGAAGGGGGAATAGTTTCTTTTGTCGAGCATTTGAGTCTCGCAAAAACTCCCCTGCATCCCAAAGTTATCTACCTACGGGGGGAAAAAGAAGGAACCGAAGCCGAGCTCGCGTTACAGTGGAACGAAGGATACAGCGAAAATATCTACTCGTTCGCCAATAATATCAACACTATAGAGGGAGGCACGCATCTCATCGGTTTGAAAGCAGCGCTCACGCGAACAGTCAATTCGTACGCCACCGCTAACAGCCTCCTCAAAAAAGACCAGGAAGGACTACAAGGGGAGGACATCCGAGAAGGGCTCACCGCGATAATCAGTATAAAAGTCCCTGAGCCGCAATTCGAGGGACAAACGAAGACAAAGCTGGGCAACAGCGATGTCAAAGGTTTTGTTGAAGCGTTGGTGAATGAGAAACTTGGCGCATATTTCGAGGAACACCCAAACGAAGCAAAAAAAATCGGTCAGAAAGGCATCGAGGCATCACGCGCACGGGAAGCGGCCAGAAGAGCAAAAGAACTTGCAAGAAGAAAGGGCGCGCTGGATTCTGGCGCACTCCCTGGCAAACTCGCCGATTGCCAAGAGCGAGACCCAGCCAAAAGTGAAATTTTCATCGTTGAAGGTGATTCCGCTGGTGGATCAGCGAAGCAGGGCAGGGACCGTCGCGTCCAAGCGATTTTGCCCCTGCGTGGGAAAATCCTCAATGTGGAAAAAGCCCGCTTCGATAAAATGCTCTCTTCTCAGGAAATCAAATTGCTCATCTCCGCTTTGGGAGCCGGAGTCGGTAGAGAAGAAACCGACCTCACCAGGCTGCGCTATCATAAAGTCATTCTCATGACCGATGCTGACGTGGACGGTTCTCACATCCGCACCTTGCTGCTCACACTTTTTTACCGCCAGTTGCCAGGCCTCATCGAAAACGGATACCTGTATATCGCTCAACCGCCTCTGTTTCGCGTAAAAAAAGGAAAAACCGAGCAGTATCTGCGAGATGAACTCAACCTTGATGACTTTCTTATCGACATTGGTATCGACAACATCCAAGTGGGAGAAGTCAAGGGCGACGAGCTGAAAAAGTGGATCAAGCATTTTCTCCAGTACGAAAAACTACTTGATATAGTTGAGCGTAAGGGACGTAATCGGCATCTTGTTTCCGCCTTTCTCAGTCAACCCGGCTTTTCTCCTGATGCGCTCAAAGATCGTCCCATTCTTGAGGCGTTGATCCCAACAACGAAGCTACTCTTGCAATCCTCCATGCCTGATTTATTGCCGCTTTCTTTTGCCGTCGAAGACGATACCGAGATCGACGGCTATCGCCTTGTGATCTCAACAGGTTCGAACGGCTCGGGCATCAGAACTATCCTGGACAGCGATTTCTTGCTCTCTCCAGAAATACAGGAGATTACACGACTAAGCGGGGAGCTTCGTTCGGTGGGCTCTCCGCCGTTTGTGTTCAACGAAAAAGGCGAGCAAAGAATTCTGCAGAGTCAAAGGGAAGTGGTTGACGCTATTCTGTCCCGCTCTCGCAACGGTGTGGAAATTCAGCGGTACAAAGGCTTGGGAGAGATGAATCCTGAACAGTTGTGGGAAACAACGATGAATCCAGAAACACGAACTCTCTTGCAAGTCAAAATCGATGATGCGTACGGCGCCGATGAGGTATTTTCCACTCTCATGGGGGACGAAGTGGAGCCGCGACGGCAATTCATCGCGGACAATGCCCTTGCCGTAAAGAATCTTGATATTTAATTCAGCGGCGCTTTTATCCCTGTTTCCCTCTCATTCGCCAACGCCTTTCTTCTTTTTTTAAGGGGACCACCTAGGACCATGTCATGGAAAACGTAGCGAACGGTCATCTCATTCCTGTCAACATTGAACAAGAAATGCGGCAGTCCTACATGGACTACGCCATGAGCGTCATCATCGGACGCGCACTGCCGGATGTCCGCGACGGTCTCAAACCTGTCCACCGTCGCATTCTGTACGCCATGTCCGAGCTAGGCAATGACTGGAATCGTGCCCATAAAAAATCCGCGCGCATTGTTGGAGACGTGATCGGGAAATACCATCCACACGGCGATATGGCCGTGTACGACGCGATCGTCCGCATGGCCCAAGATTTCTCCCTGCGCTATCCGTTGATCGACGGACAGGGCAATTTTGGCTCGATTGATGGGGATCCGCCGGCAGCCATGCGTTACACCGAAATCCGCATGACCCGCATTACCTCGGAAATGCTAGCGGACATCGACAAGGAAACGGTCGAGTTTCTTCCCAATTACGACGACACTACTCAGGAACCAGTAGTCCTTCCCGCCAAACTTCCCAACCTGCTTATCAATGGGTCTTCCGGCATCGCGGTGGGCATGTCCACTAACATTCCCCCTCACAATCTTGGCGAGGTGGTCGATGCGCTGCTCGCACTTATCGAAAACCCCAGCCTCCGGGTCTCTGACCTGATGAAATATATTCCTGGGCCAGACCTGCCGACAGGGGCATTTATCTATGGGATTTCAGGAGTACACGAAGCCTATGAAACTGGCAAAGGTATTTTCCAGATGCGCGCACGCACTGAGGTTGAGGTGGACAAACGCAACGGGAAAAATTGCATCGTCGCCTCCGAGATCCCCTTCCAAGTTAACAAGGCGCGTCTCATTGAGCGGATCGCCGAGTTGGTCAACGAAAAGCGGATCGACGGCATTTCTGACTTGCGTGATGAATCGGACCGCGATGGCATGCGTATCGTGATCGAACTCAAGCGCGACGCTGTTCCCAGCGTCGTCCAAAATCAACTCTACAAAATGACGCCGCTGCAAGAATCGTTCGGCGTTATTCTTCTTGCGATTGTCGACGGTCGTCCTCGTCTATTGACCTTGAAAGACGCTTTGACGCTCTTCCTTGCGCACCGTCGAGACGTTGTGCGACGCAGAACCATTTTCGACCTCGGCAAGGCAAGAGATCGGCTTCATATTCTTGAGGGTCTGAAGAATGCGCTCGATCATCTTGATGCCGTGCTGCACGTGATCCGTAGCGGCCACAACACCGCAAGTGTGCGGCATGAATTAATGACCCAATTCTCCCTCAGCGAAATTCAGGCGCAAGCTATTCTTGATATGCGTCTCCAACGTCTCACGCAACTCGAGCAAGGAAAGATTCTCACCGAACATGATGAGACCGTGAATCTGATTACTCGTTTGCAGGAAATTCTCGCGCACCCCCACGAGATCGACGCGATCATCAAAGAAGAACTGATCGATTTACGCACACGGTTTGCTGATAAGAGGCGAACGGAAATCATTTTTGAGACGACCGACTTTTCTGCTGAGGACCTGATTGCGGAAGAAGATATGGTCGTCACTATTTCTCACGACGGCTACATCAAGAGAAATCCCACGACGTTGTACCGCTCGCAGCGGCGTGGCGGAAAGGGCGTAGTCGGCGCCACCACAAAGGAAGAGGATTTTGTCGAGCATCTTTTTATTTCTTCCACCCATAGCTTCCTGCTCTTTTTCACCACGGTAGGGCGGGTGCTGTGGTTGAAGGTCCACGAAATTCCGCAAGGGAGCCGGACTGCCAAAGGAAAGGCGATCGTGAACCTCTTGCCTCTCAAAGAAGGGGAGAAAATATCGGCGTACCTCCCTGTGAAAGAATTTCAGGAAGGCTACAACATCCTCTTTGCCACACGAAAAGGGCTAGTCAAAAAGACCGAGTTGATGGCCTACGCCAATCCTCGACGTGACGGGATCATTGCCCTCGCGCTCGAAGAGGACGATGAAGTGATCGGCGTCAAACTAACGGACGGTAAACAAGAAGTGCTGCTCTCTACCAAGAAGGGCCAAGCCATACGTTTTGCTGAAGAAGAAGTGCGACCGACCGGGAGGGGAACTTACGGCGTCAAAGGCATTACGCTTGAAGAGGGAGACGCCGTTGTCTCGCTGGAAATCCTCAATCCAGAATCCACTTTGTTGACCGTATCCGCCAGGGGCTACGGCAAACGGAGCGGCATCGACGAGTATCGGGTGCAATCTCGCGGCGGAAAAGGCGTCATCACCATGCGCACGACCGATAAGACAGGAGAGGTCATCAGTGTGCGCCAAGTGACGAACGATGACCATCTCATGCTCGTGACCGACAGCGGACGCATTATTCGCTTGCGTCTTGCGGAGCTGCGCGTCATCGGACGCAACACTCAAGGGGTGCGTCTGTTCAATATTGGTCCTGATGAGCGCGTGGCGAGCCTTGCACTGTTAGCAGAAAAGGAGGATGAAATAGACGTGGAAGAAAGACCAGCGGTGGGGGAAGAACTCACTACTGCTGAAGAGGAGATAACTATTCAAACCGCGGAGAAGGAGGAGTTATGAGCGTTCAAGTTGGGCAGAAGGCCCCGGACTTCAGCTTGAAGACGAACAAAATGAAGGACTTCAAGCTAAGCGAGCTACAAGGGCAGAAAAATGTGGTAGTGCTCTTTGTACCACTGGCTTTTACTGGCGGGTGAACGAAAGAACTTTGCTCCGTGCGAGACAATATCAACACCTTGCAAAATGAGAGCACCCAGGTGGTAGGAATCAGTGTAGACAGTCCGTTTTCTCTTGATGCGTGGGCCGCAAAAGAAGGATACAATTTCCCCTTGTTAAGTGATTTCAACAAAGAAGTCTCCGCCGCGTACGGTTCCCTGTACGAAAATCTATTGGGCTTTAAGGGGGTAGCGAAACGCTCCGCCTTTGTGATCGACAAGAGCGGCACTGTCCAGTACGCTTGGGTCAGCGAGGACGCGGGAAAGCTCCCTGACCTCGACCCAATCCGCGACTGTTTACAAAAATGCGGATGATCTCTCCCTGGGGCGGGGGAAGACCTGCCCCTTACTGCCGTGATTTCTTTGGGACAAAGACGAGAGCGACAACCGCCCAAATGCCGAAGAGGAATCCGAGGACGGTCCATAAGTTTTGAGGATAGTCGTTATTACGCGCAAAGAGACGGCACATAATGCTGTCCAGACAATGAACAACAAAAGCCGTCATCAGGAGAGTTGGAAAAGATAAATCCCCTGCGAGCACCTGCAAACCCGTAAAATATCCAAGAAACGCCTCGAAGCTCACCGTTGTTGCTGTCCTTCGCTATGCTTCTGCTATATCGTGATAATTGCTCTGGGTAAATCTTCCCTCGTCAATAAAAAACGCATGAACAAAGAAGAAAAATCACTGTTCGAGAAATTGTACGAAGCCGGTGAGGAACACGTGTCCCGCTTTGCAAAGGAAGCGGTTGCTCACCCCTCCTTTTCCACCATTGCGGAGAAAGCCCTGCGCAACGTCATCGAAACAAAAGGAAAAGTAGACAAAAACCTTAATCAAATTTTCAACCTGCTTAATATCCCTTCGAAAGCAGATTACAATAAATTGCTCGCCAAGGTAGAGACTTTGCAGGGCAGTGTGGTAAATCTGAATATCAAGATGGATCGTCTCCTCGCCACACTGGGAAAATCGAAGAAACTTGCTTCTCGTCGAACAAAGCGGCCCTCCTCGGCGGCGCCGTCAGAGTCTACTTCTTCCCACTAATCTCTCCTTTTGCTCTGACTGTTGTGGTACGTTTATATTAGAAAAAAGGAAACTCTTGAGAATCTAGGCGGGTGTCCAGAAAGAGAGAGACGCATCAGTGATGAAACGGCATACGCGGGTGAGGTGGTGGATGAGGTTGGTGATCGGAATAGTGCTTTTCTGTCCCCTTTACTCTTGGGCGTGGGACGAGGAGACA
Organism: uncultured Enterobacteriaceae bacterium; assembly: GCA_964441775.1. Classification (GTDB taxonomy): domain Bacteria; phylum Desulfobacterota; class Binatia; order Bin18; family Bin18; genus SYOC01. Next base: position 73,608 of record CAYTVL010000009.1, on the reverse strand, counting down.
TTTTTTGCTCTGGACAAAATTGTCGCCCGGCCCTTTGTTCTTCCCAAAGGTCCAGATGATCTGAGCGCACAAACTATTGTTGGCCTGCCAAAAACTTACCTCGTACAGAAAAAAGACACGCTGCTTGATATCGCGCGCTATTTTGATCTGGGATTCAATGAAATTGCTGGACCTTATCCTGACATCGATCCTTGGCTTCCTACTCCTGGAGACGAACTCTCCATTCCCACTTGGTGGGTGCTGCCAAGAAGCGGTAATGAAGGTATTGTCGTCAATATTCCTGAGATGCGGCTGTATTATTTTCCTCCACTGGAAAAAAAGCTGAACAATCGGGTGGTCATTACCCTTCCTGTTGGTCTTGGGCGGGAAGATTGGCCGACACCCACGGCAAAATTTAAAGTCTCCGGCAAAACCCCCAACCCCATTTGGGTCATTCCAGACTCCATCAGAGAGGAGCGCATCAAAGAGAAAGGGTGGAGCGAAGAATTTATTCCAGCCGATTCTCCCGATAACCCAATGGGGAAATATCGTATCGATCTCACCCTGCCGTTGTATAAAATTCACGACACCAACAATCCGTGGGCTGTAGGTCGGCTTGTGACTCACGGCTGCATCCGTATGTATCCGGAAGACATCGCGCGATTTTTTGATATTATTCGCGTGGGCGTTCCCGGAGAGTTTGTTTATCAACCAGTAAAAATTGGCGTGCTGTACGGAAAGGTCTACGCCGAAGTACATGAGGATATCTATAGGCTGGTTCCTGATCTTTGGACGGAAGCGCAAAAAGTCGCGCATGAAAGCGGTTACGAGGACATGATCGACCCTGTACTGTTCACGAAAGCCCTCATGCAAAAAACTGGCGTCCCGACCGATGTTACCAAAGGAACCCAGAGTGCGCTTAATGGTCAGATCGCGTCCTTCGACACTCCAGAGTGACAGCATGGAATTGAAACTTCACACGAGTAAAAAATGTGAAATGCTCGATATCACAGGGCAGGTCTCTGAAGTGGTGCGCTCGGCGAACGTCGCCGAAGGCGTGTGTTATGTCTTTGTTCCCCATGTGACGGCAGCCGTGATCATTAACGAAAACGACGATATGCAAATCGCCCAAGATCTTCTTGACGCACTAGACAAGATGATTCCCGAAGGCGTCTGGCGGCATGACAAAATTGACAACAACGCCGCCGCGCATCTGAAGTCATCCATCCTTGGTCCAAGCGAAATGATTCCCATTGAAAACGGCCGCCTCGCCCTTGGCACTTGGCAGTCGATCTTATTTGTCGAACTTGACGGTCCACGCGACCGCAAGGTGCTGGTGACGGTAAAGTAAAAGCAGGACTTTTTGTTTATTAACGCTCGCTGAGAAAAGTTTCGGATTTCATAACTGAGGGTATCCTACGTGTGTTATCTTTAGACTTCATGACGACGACTTCTCGTTTCTGTTCTGGCCCGCAACTCACGTGAATAGGTCTATTGTCACCGTAAAAATAGAGCCGGTCGAACGGTGTATGTCGCACGATCCACTGCGCTACTTCAAGCATGCTTTCGTCAGCTACCAGGAAATCGACGGATGCGCCAAGACGCGAGCAAATGGGTTTCCCTCGATTGTTCAGCTCATGGCCGGCATGTTGATCAAGGGCGGGAGCAATCCGACCCGGAATGTGTTTAGCCAGATCTCGGGAACAAAAGCCGTGCGTTAAAATAATATCCCCGAAATACTCGATGACAGGATCAAGCACGAGCGTCGCCAACTGGACAAGGGCAGTATACGTTTCTGCTTGTTGCGGAAGGTTCGTGATGCCGGTGCTCGCCTGCGTCTCACCACAGTGGACGAGATTACGAAAGGTCAAATGCTTCCCACATCGCTCCTCGAGACTTGGCAGCGTTCGGGAGGGGCGTAACACAAACCCATCTACTTCTAACCGCGCCGCAGCAAGTCGGCTTTCGAACACTTGCGGGGGTGGGCCATAACCGTCTGTGAAATCAAACAGCTGTTGTGCTTCTAAGGCTTTTTCAAAAGCGACCTGCTCGGCATAGTGAGGAAAATCTTCGGTGAGGAATCGGGACTTCCGATACAAATAGGGCGGCTCATACTCCTGCCCGTAGGTAAATCGCTCGCTGTCTTGATCGCGGAAGCGAATCTTGATGCGCTCGAGCAGGCGGGGCAGGGGCTTTCCTTCGAAGTCATCGAAAGACATTAAAGTGATTTTTGCTGAGTCGATGTGGATCTTGATCAAATCTGTACTGGCACATCACCGTAGAGATAACTCGCACACCCAATGTAGACGCGCAGCACAGCGGGCAGGCGCTCCACCAGGCTGGTGTGGAGGTATAGGGCCCGGTCTTTCTCAAGCCAGCCTAACCCAGTATGCGCCGCTTCACGACACAGTTGTCGCACCACGTCGCGCTTGCCTGCCGAGAAGAGCATCTGCCGCGCCTCGGCTTGAGCGTTCTGATAGCCGCCGAAGAAGACGCGGACATCACGCCGTAGTTCATCAGAAAGTGCGGTAGAGGTTTTCCGCTGTTCAAACTGCTGCAAGGCAAAGTAGACCGTCAGATCTGCTTTCCGTGAGCGAAAGGCAGCATGTACGGCGTCATCGCCATGAAAGCGTTCGAGAAAACGGAGTGCCTTGCCGAGCGAACCGAAGACGCGCTCAATCTCCGCCTGTTGTCGCACTTCGCTAGGTTCTGGCTTCCGTCCAAGTTCAAGCCATGTTTCCCACACGAAGTCGAGCATGGCCTGATGGGTTTCGTAGAAGGCTTGTTCTCGTTCGGCTCTCGTGGGCTTGGGCAAACGGCCGATGAGGCGGTCGAGACCGCCACGAGCCCGCACGCGTTGAGCAAAGAAGTGTTGCTCTTCACTCTCGTCCTTAAAGACGAAAAACACGCCTGGACCAACAGCCACAGGTTCTTTATCGAGCACAGATAAGAGATAGTCTCGCAACTCCCCTTGAGTGAAGTATTTCTGAAACGTGTTGTGGCTCGTCCGCACTCCGTCACCAAACGTTTCGCCATTTTGCGCCGCTCTCCCAGTTAACATGACAGCAACCGCGAGCACCTTGTCCGCAAGTGCGTACGCGTCGCGCAGGACGCGAGCACGCTCAGCGGGATCTTCAATTACATTGAGCACAAAGCCAAGGTTTACAATGTCGGCTCGTGTCTTCGGCGTGTCCGGGGCAAAATGCGGGTCCCAGCCATTTGCCGTGAACCCATTGTGACGAAGGATGCGCACATCATCCCCTTTGCCACAACCATAATCGAAGACGGTTCCTGACCCATCGAGATAACCATGACGATGGAGCGCCTGCATCGGAGTGGAGAGCGCATACCGCTGGAGAGCGGTGCGGTGTCGTGCAGGTGTTTCTGACAAGGGCAGCTGTGGTTGTGGAGCGCCATTCAAGGCCACAAGCTGATGTTCTTTCACTTCGTAGCCTGCTGTTTGCAGGCGCTCTTCCCACACGCGAGCGAAGCCAATACGACGCGCCTCACGAAAGAGACCAGCGGCTTCAAGTTGCTTCGTCAACTTTGCAAACAAATGACGCTGCGGATGGTCGTGTGGCAGGAGCAGTTCTTTCCTGTGCAAAATAGGTGGATTCTCAGACAAGTCATAACGAAGGTGTTTGACCCGATCAGACGTGAGATCGACAACGTACGAGTACTTGAGGCATGGGAACGGGTGCTCAAAGAAGTGCTCGTAGGAGAGCAAGGAGATCTGACTCTTTTCCTCGTCTATTTTGACAACATTAAAGTCCGTGTCGACACGAAGACCAGCGTGCGCCGCAGCAAGTTGCACCTGTTCTCGTAGGAGTGGGGCGAGACCCTCAAGCGCCGAGACGTGGAAATACCGATTCCCTCTGATATGTTTCCCGACAGTTTTGCGTACTGATGTTTCCATGCTGTGTCTCGTGAGAATTGAGAAAGCGATGGAATTTGTAAAGGGCGGCGCTAAGCAAGCTGGAGTCACAAGATATAGTAACTGTCTATCTCCTCCTGACAGCCTATTTGGGAGAAAAAGTTCTCTTGTCCCTCCTTTGCTGGTGAACTCTTGCTGATCAAAGAAGTTCGCTCTACCATCAGTTTATGAATTACCAAGAGATCATTACTATTGAGCCTGGCAAACGTGGCGGCAAACCTTGTATTCGAGGGATGAGAATTACTGTCTATGACGTCTTGGAGTATCTCGCCTCTGGCATGTCCCAACAGGAAGTGCTTGCTGACTTTCCTTATCTTACTGAAGAGGATATCCGAGCGTGTCTGGCGTATGCGGCGGACCGGGAAAAACGCTTGGTCATTCTGGCGGCATGAAACTCCTGTTCGACCAAAACTTGTCGCCACGTCTTGTTACCCGACTGGCGGACCTGTACCCGCACTCTGACCATGTGTACCCACTTGGGCTTGATCGCGTGCTTGATCAGGAAGTGCACAAGTATGCACGGCACGAGGAATTTTTGCTGGTCACAAAAGACGCGGATTTTAGTGACTTGTGCATGGTGCGAGGCTTTCCACCAAAGGTGATTTGGATTCGTCGAGGTAACTGTTCGACCACAGAGATTGAACAGATACTGAGACGGCACTACGACGACATCAAAGCGCTCGACGCGGATCCAACCGTGGGTGTTTTGACGTTGCTTTGAGAAACCTTTGACTGATGCCTTCCTCGTCGTGGAGCACTACTACACAAACCCCTTCCTCGTGTATTTCTGGACTTGTTCTTGATGTGAAGCATCTTTGCACCGAGGTTCTATGCTCGAGGTTAAACAGCAATCTGGCCCTTTCACGGCGCTGCGCCTCCTCCCCACTCTTACAACGAGCACGGCGGACCTTGTTCGAGATTTCTTCCAGCCTCTTCTTCTCCGAAGTATCGCATACGATCGAGGAGTGGGTTTCTTTAGCGCAGGGTGGCTTCGGATAAACGCGATAGGATTGGCGGCCCTTGTGAGAAATGGCGGGCGCGCCCGCTGGGTGACGAGCCCGATTTTATCACAAGAAGAATGGGAAGCACTGCGAACAGGAATGGACGCCGCCAACAACCCTATTCTATGCCAGTCGCTCCAGCGCTCTCTGGATGACATTGAGATCAGTTTAGCGACTGAAACCCTTTCCACTCTGGCCTGGATGGTAGCCGATAGTTTGTTAGAGTTTCGCTTTGCTGTCCCAACCGATGCGCTGAGCGGAGAGTTCCACGACAAGTTTGGTGTCTTTACCGATGCACATGGGAATCGGGTGAGTTTCAACGGGTCTTACAATGACAGCATTCAGGGGACTCGGAACTACGAGTCACTGAAAGTTTTCTCTTCCTGGAATGAAGCGACAGTCGACATGGTCGATGCGGACGGTAAACGCTTCGAGAGGCTTTGGTCGGGTCAAGAGCCTTATCTCCGCATCTATACGATTCCTGACGCCATCCGGAGTCGTATTCAGCAATATCGCCTTCCAGGAAGGCCATACGCACCCAAGACAAACATTTACCCAGGACAGACAGAGCCTACGCGCCCCGCTCTGCGACCGTATCAAGAAGAGGCGGTTGCCGCTTGGGAACACGCAGGTCGACGCGGCATTTTAGATATGGCGACTGGGACAGGAAAAACCCGGATCGCCTTAACTGCCGCGAGGCGTACGCCTGGTCTCCAGGGCGTCATTATCGGTGTCCCCACGGATGCGCTCGTATCTCAATGGCAGCGTGAGATCCGTGCAGAAGGAGGATTCACTCCCCCGCTTGCCATTGTTGGAGACTCAACTGATTGGCAAGACCAAGCCTTTAACCGACTTTGCCTAGTGCGAGAGGATTCTCACGGTTTACCAGATCAACTGATTGCGCTCGTGGGGACTTATCATTCACTGGCGAGTAAGCGGTTTCAGACTTTACTTCAGGATGCGTTGCCCACCTCAGCCTCTCTCCTGTTCATTGGCGATGAGGTTCATCGACTTGGGGCGCCGTTCTTTCAGCAAGCAATGCGAGAGGGTTACGGGCTTCGTCTCGGACTAACCGCCACCTTAACACGGCCGTTCGATACTGAAGGCACAGCGGCCGTTCGCGACTATTTCGGCGGTGTGGTGTACTCATTCCCCTTCGCACGAGCTGTGGGGACCGTCCTTTGTCGCTATGACTACCGAGTAGAATTCGCAGAGTTATCGGATAAAGAGTTTGAGGAATACCAAGAACTGTCACAAGAGATTGCACAGAAGACATCAGAAGCGGAAGAGGAAAGAGAAAGTGCCGATCTAGAAAAAGGGACAAGTGAACTCGATCGGCTTCTCTTTCGCAGAGCAAACGTCTTGAAACGATGTCAAGATAAAATTCGAGTTTTGAGAGAACTCGTGGAAAGTTGTCCTTTGCAGCGCTGTCTCATCTACTGTGCTGACCTCGCACAAGCCGATGCTGTGGGCGACGTGCTCCGAGCCGCGAAGCTTCCTTATCTCTCGTATACCTCCCGAGAGTCACCAGCCACACAGGAGGCAGCTCTTCGTCTGCTTGGAGAACAGCGCATTGCTACAGTTGTGGCAATTAAGTGTCTTGATGAAGAAGTAGATGTTTCTGAAATGCCGCAAGTTATTTAGTTGCTTTAATTGAAAAATTGTAACGGTGAAGCAACTCTTCTTTTTCAAGTTCAGCAATTACATTTCCTAAACAGATCATCTGGACGGTATGCCCTGCATAACTAAGCTCGTGAGTGACACCTGAAAGCTTACGTGCAGCGTCAGAAACTGGAATTACCGCACCTTGAAGATCACGGATTTCTTTCTCGTTGAAACGAATACAAATAAGCAAGTTGATATCTTGAATCTGCTTCTCACTCCGGCGTTTTTGTATATCCCGAAGTAATTCTTCTGCAGCGACCTTAAACTCAGTCACAAGATGAATCTGGCCTGTAGCAGGATTACTCCATTTATAGGTTGGAAACCCCGAAGTTCTCTGTTGCTGCTGAACCAATGCCTGCCCAACTCCATACTTCGTGTTCCCATTTGCAGATGGATTCAAATGATTCCCATTTTTTAGGTTTAACTCAAACTCAAACGCAGCGTCATAGATTGCGCCGCCAGATATGTACTGAATTATATATCCCGGAATATGCCCGCGTCCTACTAATTCTCCAAAGAGAACGTAAGCGCCTAACTCATCATCTGGTTCCTTGTTGAGTAACAGGCCAGATGAAGCCAAAAGGGGATAGGCGCTCCATCTACGGATGTAGTCCAGAGGAGTCCGAGTTGGAGGAGCCACTCGAGTATGAAGCTGTGTTGATAGCTCGTAGAAAGATGTTCTTCCAGCAAAATAGGCCGCGTCTTTTGTCATTTCAACAATCTTATTTACAATCAGATCTACATAGTGTCGGGTGATAGTTTTCCTACCAGCATCTAAAACAGTTCCGAATGCCAGTTCTGTATTGACCATTGCAAAATAGCGCTGCTCGTGTGCCCCAAAGTTATTCCAGGAATCAATAGGCACCCCACAAGGCATCCCATCAATTGCCAGATGGACATCAGTTGTGAACGTTAGATGCTTGAATTCGTCTCCCAAACGAGGATCGTATAACTCCAATGCAGCGGCAAGATTCTCCTTGCCACACGCATAAACGTAGGTGCTAAAAGAAACGCCTCCACGTGTCTTTCCAACCTTCAATGGTTGTCCCGGGTTGGAAGCGTCATGGGAAAACACCTGAAAAATGCCGAACTGAGCCTTGTTCGGTCTTCGAGGGTTCAAATAAATTTCTGTTGCGTACTCACTAGCCTGAGGAAAATTCTGCTGATTAAAAGGTGCTAGGGTCTGGAAGTCAAAGAAACTGTATGGAACAGAAAGTTTTGCTCCACTGCTCATGAAGTTCACTTCGACGTCGACATCTACAGATGGAGGTTGGCCAAATAGAGGACCTACCTGACCGATGGCTGTACGAGTTCTCAGTATGAATGCCAGAAGCTTCACATCGCTAGCCCATTCGAAGAAACCATCCAAGACTGAGGTGTTCGCAATGTTAGGTTCGTATTGGCCAATCGCGAAACAGAGACTGACAGTAGTGCCGGAGCCAGCCAAGGAGCGAATCGACCCTGAAAGATTATAGTCGAGCGAGGGAGATTTTGTCGGGTCAGTTAACCATTCATAACCTCCACTAAATTTCCAATGATCTCTACGCTGTGTTCCATGCTCTTCTGTTTCAATCTCAATATATTCAGCAATGTGAGCACAGTAAGTGAAGCCAAGCCCTTTATGACCGTACGTATTGCCGGTCGTTTTGAAACTTCCGCCTGGCAAAATCATGGTGTCAGCACTGCCAGGAGTAATACCTATTCCATTATCTTCTATCGTGACTGTGCTTGAAGCTTTGTCGACCCATATTAAGAGCTTTCCACGGAACGCTCCGTCTTCTCGGACTGCTCGTTGATTGATCGCATCAACTGCGTTCTGAATAAGCTCATTCAGCGGATCCCAAGCACTGATGTAGGAGGAAACAAGATGTTGAACGATTCTTCGAAGAACATCGTCCGACTTTGCAGGGGCCTGGCCTTTCTCCAAAAGGGCTAACGGGTAAGGCATTGTTCACCTCTAATGAGGAACACGGGAAAAACATGGGCAAGTTATCTTGTCAGACAGAGAATCACAAGCTTCTTGTCGCGTTACCGAAGCTACATTGTTGAAACAAAACTTCCAGAATCAAACCAATAAACTTCCAACGAACTTTTGTTGACTTCCAGTCGCAGAAGAGATATTTACCCGACCAAAAATCTTATAGCCTTTCGTGAAGATATTTCTTTAATGAGTAACTCACCTGTCGCAGATTCAGGGAAATGGTTAACTAAGTTCGCTCGATTGAGGGTTGATCGTGCTCGAGGAGATCCAGCACCTCATAAACCACTTCTCCTTCTTGTGGTTTTGGAACTCGCTGAGCAAGGACAATTACCAGAAGATGTTCTACCACTTTCCCCTGAACTCGCCTTCCGTTTTTTTGAGTTTTGGAATGTAGTTGCTCATCGTCGCACTCAACCTCCGGATGTTCGCTTACCATTTCATCACTTAAAAAGCGATGGATTCTGGTCCGTGCTGGATGAAAATGGCAAACCTTCTCCTGACAAGCATCTGACTCGGTATGCTACCTTGAATGAAGAATTTGTCGCTTTTACAAAAGACCCGACCTTGCGCGATAAAGCTCGTCGTATTCTCATTGAGAAATATTTCCAACCCACGGAACGTTTAGCGCTTTATTCGCTTGTCGACTTGTCCGCATCTAGTGGTACAGACAAGATTGCTGAGGCAACCGACGAGAAAGTCTATTATGTAAAACAACAAGGGCGCGAGGCTCGCTTCCGTTTGGCTGTTATCCCCGCTTACGAGTACACCTGCGCACTGACCGGCTACCGACTGACCACCATTACCGCAGGCAATAGGATTGTAGATGCGGCGCATATTCATCAGTTTGCTGACTCCCGCAACAACGACCCAAAAAATGGCTTGGCGCTGAGCAAGAATGCTCATTGGCTTTTTGACCAAGGATTTTGGACGATTTCTGATAACTATACCGTGATCGTTGCTATTGGACAGTTTACGGAGCAGAGCCCTGATCAAAAACCGCTTCGTGATTACCACGGACAAAAGATCCGACTCCCCAAAGATTCGGCTCTATGGCCTAATCCTATTCATCTCGCCTGGCACAGAAAGAACAAATTCTTAGGAACATAAAGAAGATATTGTAGACAGAAACCTATCTTCTGCAAGTTTCTTCACCTTGGGGTAGCGACAACCGTGCTCTCGTAACCCTCTATCGCAACGCGCAAGCTGGAGAGTGCCCCTTGGTGGTGGATAAGACGACACCCTCGTGTGGTAATAGTCGTTTTGGCTGTTGGGTGTGTACCGTCGTCACAAAAGATAAATCGATGGAAGCGATGATTGAGCACGGTGAGGATTGGTTGGAGCCCCTACTCGAATACCGTGACTTACTTGCGTCTACACAAGACCCCGCAGTGAAAAGTCAAGTCCGAGAATTCAAGCGGCGCAACGGGCGAGTGATGGTGAAACGGGACGGCCAGGCTGGCCGTGGGCCGTACAGACTCGAATTTCGTCGCCAGTTGTTGCGCCGCTTGCTCGAAGTGCAGAAAAAAATCAGAGTGGAAGGACCCAATCCGCATGAGCAGTTGATTCGCCCAGACGAGCTGCAGTTCATTCGCCGGCTATGGCGGTGGGAAGAGCAAGACTGGGAAGACTCGCTTCCTAAGATCTATCGTGAGGTGACGGGGGAGGAGTTGGAGTGGCTGGCCGACGAGCAACCTGTCTTTTCCGGCGAAGAACGTAGCGTGCTCGATAGGATATGCCAGCAGCATGATGTCCCAGCAAAGCTCGTAGCGAAGCTCCTGGACATCGAACGGCAGTACAATGGCATGAGCCGTCGTTCGGCGATTCATCAAAAAATCGCAGCCGCGATTGATGAGGATTGGCGGTCAGACGCAGAAATTACAGCGATGGAAGTCACGACAGGCTTATGATTCTTACGACTCTTACCTTGGATAACTTTGGCTTGTTTCGGGGCAAGCAAGTCCTTGCACTTGCCCCGCGTGCAGCCCGTCCCATCGTGCTATTTGGCGGCAAGAACGGTGCTGGCAAAAGCACGCTCTTTGAAGCCATACGGTTGTGCTTGTATGGGTCAGGAGCGCTAGGTAATCGTGTCTCCCGCGATGAGTATCTACGCTACCTTGACGGACGGATTCACTCCAGTCCAACATTGCTCATTCAGCCGACCTACGCATCAATCACACTTGAATTTCAGTATGCCGATGTGGAAGCCTTGCAAACGTATACAGTCGCACGCTCTTGGCAGCGACACGGCGCTCACAAACTGGTCGAACATCTAGAAGTGAAGCGGGACGGAGAAACGCTTGATGATCTCGCGGCAGAACATTGGCAGGACTTCGTGCGCGACTTGATCCCGCCTGGCGTTTCGCAGCTCTTTTTCTTTGACGGAGAAAAGATTCAGCAACTAGCAGAAGACGTCACGGACCAGCAAACGCTTGCCGAGGCAATCAAGACGCTTCTGGGGTTGGACATTACTGAACGGCTGCAGGCGGATCTCGGGATCTATCTCTCTCGATTCGTGACCCCCAAGGAAAACGGTCATCTCTCTAACGAAGTGGAAAAGTTACAGCAAGAGATCACCCACCTCCAGCAGCAGTTGGACGTACTGCGAAGTGACCGTGATCAAGCGGCGGCGCGGATGCAAGCACTGCGGACAGCGATCGAACGGGTTGAGACGAAAATTACGGCGGAAGGCGGCTCCTTTACGCGGAATCGCGAGAAACTGCTCCTCCAACGGGCACAATTGCAGGTACAGATCCAGCAGCACGAAGAAGCGATCCGGCAGCTCTGTACTGAACTGCTGCCATTTGCACTCATTCCCCAACTCTGTTTACAACTGCAAGAGCAATTACTCCGAGAAGAACGCGCCGCGCAGCAAGAGGCTGGACAAACGCTGCTCAGAGCAGCGAAAGCAGAAATTCGCCATCGTGTCGCGAATGGCGATCTCTGGACGACCTTACCAGAACTGCCAGAAGCACTGAAAATGAAAGTGCGTACGGCGCTTGTTGACGTCATCGAAAAGCCGCTGAGCATTGAGCACGCCGAACCTCTAGACGCTGTCCATCAGCTCTCGGCAGTGGAACTGCGCCAGGTCACGTCATGGATTGATCAAGCGGTGCACGACGTGCCACAGCGGGCCCATTTCATTGCCATCCAGTTGGAGAGAGACTCGCGTGAGGTGCAGAAGGTAGAGGAAACGCTACGAAAAATACCTGCGGATGACGTATTGAAGCCCCTACTCGAAGACTTGCATGTGCTGCATCAAGAGCTGGCGGAGGTGGGAAAGCAAACTCTTGTCAAAGAAGAGCAGGTTAAATCGATGGAGAACCAACTCGCTGACCTACAACGACGCTATGGACAGACAGCGGAGAAATTGGGGGCGCAGGCCGCACACACTTCCAAGGTAGAGCTGGCGCGTCGAACCCAGAAAGTGCTGGAGGAATATAAGGCAAGCCTCATTGAGAAAAAAGTGACTCAGCTGCAGGATGCAGTCTCCGACTGCTTCAATACGTTGTCTCGTAAAAAAGATGCGCTCCGACGCTTGACCATCAATCCGCGGACATTTGCAGTGACACTGTACGATAGACGCAATCAACCCGTGCCTAAAGCACAACTCTCGGCTGGCGAGAAGCAGATTTATGCGATTTCCATGTTGTGGGCGTTGGCAAAGATCTCCGGCAGGCCCCTGCCCATCATCATTGATACTCCGCTGGGGCGCTTGGACAGTGACCACCGGAGCTTGCTCGTGCAGCATTATTTTCCTGTTGCCAGCCACCAAGTGCTCATCCTGTCGACGGATACCGAGGTCGATCAATCCTATTTCGCGGAGCTCCAACGGACTATTACCCACGCCTACCATTTAGAGTTTGACCCAATAGAAAACGGGACTACTATTTCACCTGGATATTTCTGGAGACGAAGCAATGAAACTCACTAAGCTGCGCCTCAGTAAAGAAGCTTCGAATCGGTTACGCTTCGTTGCGGGACGAACCGGTCTGACCCCAAATCTCCTCTGCCGTATCGGCTTCTGTCTATCGCTAGCAGAACCGTCATTGCCCAACCCCGACGAATATCTCGGAGAAGATCGCGAGTTCAATCGCTACACACTGCTCGGGGAATACGACACGCTGTTTATTGCGTTATTGAAAGAGCGCTGTCGGCGCGATGGAATAGACTTCTCCCTGCTTTCCGAGTATTTCCGAGCACACCTCAACAGAGGCATTATGCTGCTCCAGGCTTGTGTACGCAGCATTGGCGATATTGCCGTATTGTTACCTCGGGGAGAACTGCAATCCCAAACGGAATTAGCAAAGGAAATGTAGCGGGGTTGTTTAAATTTCAGGATAGCAATTTTTTACTGTGTATATTCGATGACAAACGACGCAATCAAAGATTTATTCAAGCGTGTCAAAGTATGGAAACGAGGAACGGATCGGGCTCCGCATAAACCTCTGCTTCTTCTATTTGCGCTTGGACGACGCAGCCGAGGAGAGGAGCGAGAGGTGTCGTTCCGTGAAGTTGATGAGCGACTATCAGCGCTTCTCGCCGAGTTTGGACTCTCACAGAAATCCCAGCACTCAGAAGTTCCCTTCTGGCGTTTACAGAGCGATGGCCTTTGGACAGTATCTGGAGATGAAGAGGTGCACAGTTGGCCGCGTGAAAAAAACCAAAAGCGAGGGAAGCTGCTACGCGTGAACGCTCGTGGCGGATTTCCAGAGCCCATCCATTCTGCCCTCTCACAGGATCGAACGCTAATGATTGCTATCGTCAAGCAGATTCTCGAGGACCATTCTCCAACACCCTGCATGAACGCCTTCTTGAAGCAGCTGGGTTGAGCCTGAATTAGGCAGCCAAGCCATCTTAATATGTATCGCTTCGCGTTGTTACAGCTGGTAACTGACGCATACGAATCTGGTCGTGTTCGACAACGGCAAAATGTCCGCTCCAATCAGTGCGACTTTCCAGCACTCGGAGCACGCATCGGTTATCACTTTCTGGATCGATTCCGGAAAGGCGAAACAACACCACACCACAACTTGCTGGTAGGCCATAACGAAAGGCCAATGCACCAAAGTTTTTGTCGTTAGTTAATACGATACGTTGTTCGGACTGAGCCCGGGCGAGTACAGTTTCGTCACTTGCTGCTCGCAGTGATTCTTTTACTGACAAGACGTCATGTCCTCGCTCACGCAACGTACGAATCACCGTACCCGACACGTTTTCATTCGCGATGAGACGCATCTGTAGTATTCTCGGGCAGCAGGTAGATTCGTTCTGATTTTAGTGTATCGCTCGCGTAGGCGAGACAAGCTTGGATGTCCTCACGAGTCACATGGTCGTATTCCACTAAGATTTGCTCTTGCGTCCATCCTCGACCAAGCAAGTCACTGATGAACTCAACCGCAATACGGGTTCCTTTGATGATAGGTTTCCCCACTAATACTCGAGAATCGATGATGATACGGTCTTGCCATCTCATAGTTTGAACCCTTTCTCTCTTGCATGAGAGAGGAAGCGACAAGCAAAAATTTATCTTCTCAGCAGCAGGGGCGCGCGGCAATGCCCTCCCTTCCATTACTGCTCCTCGTACCACTGAATCGCGCCACGCAGGCCCCGCTCTTCACGCACTTTCTTGATCTCGTCGTTGCCGGGGCCGAAGTGAAAAATCGCGTCATACTCCGCGCCGGACAGCACGGACACGCGGAACCCTCGTAGATCCATCGCCCGATTGATCGCGAGTTTTTCGAGTTGCAACTTTTGCGCAGGCACTTTGGCGACGCGCCGAGCATAACTGTACGTTTCCTCTTCAAGCTTCTCTGCTGGAAAGGTCCGGGTCACAAATCCCATCGCTTCAGCTTCCTTCCCACTAATCTGACTCCCAGGAAGAAAAGCCAGATACTTGGTGCGGTGGGGCCCAACCATCCAGTTCCAAAAAGCGCTGACATAGCCCGCCCCAGCGGGGATGGATGGGAAGCCAATGCGAGCATTCTCAGCCGCAAAAATCATGTCGCTGCAAATGCACAACTGTGTGGCGCCCGCCAAACAATAACCGTGCACCATGGCGATCACCGGTTTGGGTAAGTCGCGCAAGCGGAGCCAATTCTCTACATAGCGTTGCAACAGTCGCCGGTCGTCGTCAATGGTAAACACTTTTCCCACGCCGCTTTGTCCCCCTCCACCCAAGTCGTAGCCGGTCGAGAACGCGCGCCCCGCTCCCCGAATGATGAGCACTTTGATGTCGGCGTCTTTTTCGACCTGAGCAATCGCTTCGACAAATTCATTGATGAGGGTTGAACTCAGGGCGTTCAGTTTTTCTGGACGGTTCAGGGTAAGCGTGCCAATACGATCCTTTTTCTCTAGCGTGATAGCGGTGAACTCCATATAGTCCTCCTTTGCAGCTCTCTTTGGCGCTTGTCCGCCATAGTTCTTAACCATAGCCGTTCAGTGAAAATCTGTCGAAGGGCGAAAGAAGAACGGGAATGAGAAGCGACTAGCGTTGAAAACGTCAGCGGCGTAAGCTGTCCGCCAACCGACCCCTATCACTGCAACTGCAAAGGAGACCTCTTATGAAAGCGATTCGCGTGCACGAGTTTGGTCCTCCAGAAGTTCTGCAGCTCGAAGATGTTCCCAATCTGCAAGCGGGTCCGGGACAGGTGGTCGTCCGTATCCATGCCGTCGGCGTGAATCCTGTTGAAACCTACATTCGCTCAGGCATCTATCCCAAACCTCCCACGCCCTACACGCCTGGCGCTGATGGCGCTGGCGTTATTGAAGCGGTTGGTGAAGGTGTGACCGGAGTACAAGTCGGCGATCGTGTCTATACTGCTGGATCGCTCACCGGCACGTACGCAGAACAAGCGTTGTGTAAAGAGGGGCAGGTCCATCCCCTTCCCGAGCGCGCCTCGTTTGCGCAAGGAGCATCAATGTTTATCCCGTACGGGACAGCGTATCGTGCGCTCTTTCAACGAGCGCAGGCAAGCCCCGCGGAAGTCGTCTTTGTCCACGGCGCAAGCGGCGGTGTAGGAATTGCCGCCGTGCAACTTGCGCGCGCCGCCGGTCTGAAAGTGATCGGGTCGGCGAGCACTGAGCAAGGGCAGAAACTTGTGACTGCACAAGGCGCCCATCACGTCGTGAATCATAAAGCTCCCGGCTATTTGGAGGAGGTGCTGAAGTTGACCAAAGGACGCGGCGTGGATGTCATTATCGAAATGCTAGCCAATGTCAATCTTGGCAACGATATCAATATCCTGGCCCAAGGCGGGCGCATCGTGGCGGTTGGCAACCGCGGACCAAACAATCAAGGCACGGCGGAGATCAACCCGCGGGCGGCGATGCAACGCGACGCCGCTATTCTGGGCATGACATTGGTGAATGTCTCGCTGCTCGACATGGAGAAAATTCATGCTGCGCTCATCGCCGGCTTGGAGAACGGCTCGCTGTCCCCTGTTATTGGTCAGGAGTTTGCTCTGGCCGAAGCGCCGAAAGCTCATCACGCGGTAATTGAATCGACTGCCTACGGGAAGATCGTTTTGGTTCCGTAAAGAAAAATTGAGCAAGGAGAAAACTGCATGACCTTTACAACCGTCCTGGTTGAGAAGAGTAATGGGGTCGCAACGATCACGCTGAATCGTCCGCAGGCGTTGAACGCGATCACCATCACCATGTTGCAAGAACTCAAGCAAGCCGTCGACGAGGCGGGCAGCGACGCAGAAGTCGGCGTGGTTGTCCTCACAGGAATGGGGCGGGCATTCTCCGCAGGCGTGGATCTTAAGGAACTTGGGAAACGTTCGCTGGAAAAAGGCGGCATTGGCCCCAGCTTGGATGAACCGGCTCGGGCGTTGATTGCTGCGATTCAGACGATCCCGAAAGTCGTGATTGCTAAAGTCAACGGTTACTGCTTCACCGGAGCGCTGGAGATCGCGCTGGCATGTGATCTGTTGGTAACGGCTGAAGAAGCCAAGTTCGGCGACACACACGCGAAATGGGGCCTCCGTCCAACGTGGGGCATGAGTGCACGCTTACCCAACGCTGTGGGGCTGCGCAAAGCACGGGAACTGTCGTTTACGGCTGACACCTTCACCGGGCGTGATGCGGCAGACTGGGGCATTGCCAACAGCGCTGTGCCGCTTGCTAATCTCGATGCCACGGTCCACAAGCTCGTGGAGAAAATTTTAGTGAACAGTCGCGGCTCAATCGCTGCGTACAAAACCCTCTATCATCAAGGAATCGGTAAAACGGTGGCTGAGGCCGTTGAGTTCGAGAAGCAGAGTCGGTTTGTCATTGCAGACTCGAACGAGCGGATCGAAAAATTTCGTTGACATGCTGGACCTACTGGCACTATATTTCGCGGGTCAGTCTTGATTGTCGCCACGCCCCAACGGCGGAAAAGGAGGAGCGACAGATGGAAACCGTAGCGGACCACACCACGCAATCTCAACCTTCTCCAGCTCTGGTTTTCCATACGCCAGGCGAGAGCGTCGATAGCGCCTACGCCCGTTATGTCCTCGCCGTACTGTTCGTTGTTTACATATTCAATTTCATCGACAGACAGATTCTGGCGATTCTCCTGCAACCGATCAAAGAAGACCTCAAGATTTCCGACACGGCGCTCGGGTTTCTCACCGGGTTCGCTTTTGCGGTTTTCTACACGTTCACGGGCTTGCCGCTGGCGCGTCTGGCTGATCGCTGGGTGCGGCGCAGCCTTATTGCGATCAGCATCTCAGCCTGGAGTGTGATGACCGCTCTGTGTGGGCTCGCACGAGGCTTTCCAGATTTGGCCCTTGCGCGCATTGGGGTCGGGATCGGAGAAGCGGGCGCAACGCCGCCAGCGCACTCGTTAATCTCAGATTATTTTCCCCCGGAAAAACGCGCGACGGCTTTGGCGATCTACGCGAGCGGCGTCCCGGTTGGCGTCGGCTTGGGCTACTGGTTAGGTGGAACCATCAACGACGCCTTTGGTTGGCGCGTTGCCTTTTTCGTTGTTGGCCTGCCTGGCTTATTGTTAGCGCTGATTGTGCGCCTGACTGTGCGAGAGCCCGTGCGCGGCATGAGTGAGCGCACCCCAGTCAGCACTCGCCAA
Source organism: uncultured Enterobacteriaceae bacterium (assembly GCA_964441775.1). Lineage (GTDB taxonomy): Bacteria > Desulfobacterota > Binatia > Bin18 > Bin18 > SYOC01. The sequence goes on along the minus strand of CAYTVL010000009.1, from coordinate 55,975 downwards.
TACACGATAGGCGAAGTGTGGGGGTTCCTCACTGCCATTCCCGCTGGCCGCCATATTAGTCTCGCGGCAGCGTTCATTGCCTTCTCGGGCTATGGTCTAGCGGCATGGATCCCTGCTTTCTTCGTCCGTATCCATCACATGACGCCAGGCGCGTTGGGCCTGTGGATGTCGTGGATCACCGCGCTCGGCGGCGTCGTGGGGTCGTTCTCAGGTGGAGTATTAGCGGATCGCTGGGTGCGCACTCAGCCGCGGGCGCGCACCTATATCAGCATGATCGGCGCAGTAGCGTCTATCCCGTTTACTGCCGCCACTATCATGCTTGATAATCCCCAACTCGCATTATTGAGTTTTCTTCCAGCTATGGTGTGCGGTACGCTCTGGTTTGGTCCAGCAGCATCGATCGTGCAAGACCTTGTTCCTCCAGCCATGCGTGCTGTGGCGTCCGCCGTCTTTATCTTTATCCTGACAATCATTGGCTTAGGAGCAGGACCACAAGCGATAGGGATTCTGAACGATTGGATCGGGACTCCTGAGGCGATCCGCTATTCGCTCCTCTTGGTTGCTGTCCTGATGAATCTTTTAGCGGCTTGGTTTTTCTGGTTGACAGGGAAAACGTTGGTGGAGGATCTGCGGGCAAAAGAGCGGTTGTGAAAGCTCAATGTCACCCTCTCTTAGCTTGACAGCTCTCAAACTCAAAGGTAATGCTCATCAACTTGTTTCCCCGTGGAGTTTCCGAGCTAATTGAGGAGGAACCAGAAATGCCTGAGTCTCAGAACTCAACCCATTTTGATGCAGTGATCGTCGGTGCCGGCTTCGCCGGTATGTATATGCTTTACAAGTTGAGAAAGTTGGGGTTTACCGCCAAAGTCTACGAGGCCGGCGGCAACGTGGGCGGCACGTGGTATTGGAACCGCTACCCCGGCGCGCGTTGCGATGTCCCGAGCCTCCAATACTCATATCAATTCTCTGAAGAGTTGCAGCAAGAGTGGCAATGGACGGAGCGGTATTCGAGTCAACCCGAAATTCTACGGTACGCGAACCATGTCGCGGATCGTTTTGACTTACGCAAGGACATCCAGTTCAACACGCGTGTCGAAAGCGCCATCTACGACGAGTCCGCGAATATGTGGATGATCGGGACAGATCGTGGAGACCGTGTAACGGCCCGGTTCTGCATCATGGCGGCTGGCTGTTTGTCTTTGAAGAATACTCCGAAGTTTCCTGGCCTCGAAGACTTCCAAGGCGAATGGCATCACACTGGGAATTGGCCGCACCAAGGCGTCGATTTTGCCGGAAAACGTGTCGGCGTGGTTGGCACTGGGTCGACTGGCATTCAGGCCATCCCTATGATTGCGCAGACTGCCACCCACCTGTATGTCTTCCAACGGACGCCGCAGTATTCCGTCCCGGCTCGTAATACGCCTCTGGATCATGAAGAAGAGGCGAGGATCAAAGCCGATTACAAAGGCTACCGAGACAAAAACAATAGCCAGCCGTTTGCACAGGACTTGGACCTCCCCACAGTGGCGACTTTTGAGGTGAGTGAAGAAGAACGCCGTCGCCGCTATGAAGAGTGCTGGGACAAGGGTGGTCTCGGGATGATGCTGGCCTTTGCGGATTCGGGGACCAATCGCGCCGCCAATGAGACGATCTCGGAATTTGTCAAAGAAAAAATTCGCACAATGGTCAAAGATCCGCAGGTTGCCGATTTGCTCATGCCGGAGCACATCTATGCGTGCAAACGACCGTGCCTGGATACGAGCTATTTTGAGACGTATAACCGCCCGAATGTCACGCTGGTGGACATTCACAAAACGGGGATCGAGCGCATCACACCGCATGGGGTGCTCGCCAACGGAAAAGAATACGAACTGGATTGTCTGGTGTTTGCCACCGGATTCGACGCCATGACTGGGTCGCTCAACAATATCAACATTCGCGGCAAGGGCAACCAAGCGCTGAAAGACAAATGGACGGAAGGTCCACGCAGTTATTTGGGGCTCTCGCCCTCTGGGTTTCCCAATCTCTTCACCATTACCGGCCCTGGCAGCCCGTCAGTGCTCGCGAACATGATCCCCGCGATCGAACAGCACGTGAATTGGATTGGCGACTGTTTGGAGTACATGCGCAAACAGGGGAAGCAGACGATCGAAGCGACAAGAGAAGCCGAAGAGCCGTGGCGTATTCAGGTGCAGACGGCGGCAGACGCGACCCTGTGGACCGCGTGCGACAACTGGTATGTTGGCGCGAATGTCCCGGGCAAGCCCCGTGCCTTTATGCCCTACGTCGATTGGGTGGGGTACGTCTCTAAGTGCAAAGAAGTTGTGCAGAATAACTACGAAGGGTTTTCGTTGAGTTAAACGGCTCTGCACCTGGTGGAGATGAAACTTGCACCCCCCGGGGCTTTCTTGCTTCATCTCCACTGCTCGTCTCGTTCCTAAATCAGACCACATGACATTCGTATACTTTACGATGTAGCCTTTCGGAGTGTCATTCTGAGCAAAGCGAAGAATCTATATTTGAGACCCTTCGCTTCGCTCAGGGTGACAAGCAAGTGCGCCAATCTCGTGCGTCTCGATTTAAGTAGAGCCTGGGAACATCATTGTTCCCGCTGTTCATCGCCTCGTTCAGCTTGTGTAGTCCTCGGCAGAAGCGCAAGATGGCTCCAAAGGAGGCAAACATGGCAGCGCTCTCTCGCCGGAGATTTCTCAAGAACGCTGGCGTCGCGACGGTAACCGTGGCAGTCACTGGACGCCTTACGGTGGCGCAACCCATGTACGCAGCGGCCGCAGGAACAACCGCCGTGCGCTTCGGTGTGCATATCACGCCGCAATACACGACCTATGCCGATATTCTGCAAATGGCGCGTGAAGTCGATGAGCTTGGCTATGACACCGCGTTCCTCTTCGATCACTTTATTCCGCTTCGTTCGGACACCAGCGGTCCCTGCTTTGAAGGGTGGACCTTACTCTCGGCTGTGGCTGCACTGACGAAGCGCGTAAAAGTCGGGTTGCTGGTGACCGGCAATACTTACCGCAATCCGGCGATGCTCGCCAAAATGGCGGCGACGGTGGATCATGTCAGTAACGGCCGTTTGATTCTTGGCCTGGGAGCGGGCTGGTTCGAACTGGAACATACCGCGTATGGCATTCCATTTTACACAGCGAGCGAACGAGCCAAACGCTTGGGTGAAGCTGTAGAAGTTATCAAGCAGTTATTTACCCAACCAAGGAGCACGTTTACCGGCAAATACTACCAACTCAAAGATGCGCCGTGTGAACCCAAGCCCACGCAGAAACCCTATCCACCTCTGCTCATTGGCGGTATGGGTCCTAAACGCGTGCAACCGTTGGCGGCTCGTCATGCAGACATTTGGCATTTCTTCCCGGGCGAAGGAGACCAAGCCGTTAAGTCCGTGTGTGAAAAATTTGACAAGTTATGCCAGAAAGTTGGGCGTGATCCAGCTAAAGTGGAGAAGTCCATGTCGCTTGGCGAGGGGCATTTCGCAGGATCGTCGGAGGAGGTTCGGAGCCGGATACAAGCCCTGGTTGACGCTGGGGTGCGGCACTTTATCGTATCACTCGCAGCGCCGTATGACCGGGCGCTCATCCGCCGTGTGGCCAAAGACATCATCCCGGCTTTTCGAACGGCGTAAACGGCTTTACTAAATTTCACCACAAAATTGTTGATGCGTTTCAATCAGCCGTTCACACCGAGCCCGTTCTTCCACTGTCAGTGTGGGCGGGAATTTCGCCTGACTGCGTCGCCAGCGCGCGAGCCACTGGGGTCCTAAGAGCCGTGGAGCAAGGGGATGCGTTCTTGCTCCTGTCGCTCGCGTAAAAGCGAGCGTGGTTGTCACCTTCGGTCCTGTCCCAACGCCCTCCGCCACAAAGAATCCAGCGATCAAAAGAGCCGCCCTCACGGCGGTCGACACTGAGTAGGTGTAGAGTTCAGCAGATTTGGAGGCGCAGTGTTGGAAAATCCGGGAAAAAATTTCGGTCGTCCACACGGCAGCGTTGGCCTTCGACGAGAACAGATCGTAGAAAATCAAATCAGGAATGGCCGCTACTTCGATACAATCGCAAAAATCTTCTTGGTGCAGCTCCCAGTGGAGCAGGTGTGAAGCGTGCGTCCATTGACCGTGTTCGAGCAGTTGAAAAGGCGCACTGTGCCGCAGGTGAGGGAAACGGCTCGGTAGTTTCGCGGCAAGGATGAGCGGGTCGAGGTCACGTTCGATACTCACCAGACGCAGAGGACGCAGGGCGGTTTCATCTTTTTCCGCATAACATTGTTCAAAACAACGAATGGCGGCCATGGCGTTGAAGGCGGCGCCGAGGCCAACATCCCAGATCACGAGTTCCTCCATCTGTCCGGGTTGCTTCACTAATCGTGAGGGGAGGAACGATTGCTCGATGTACAGCTTATTCGCCTCCTCGTTTGGAGCGATGACCGAATGCATCACTTCTCCGGAGCTAATTTGGCGAAGGCTGGCAGCGCCTGAGACGGATTGATGAAGTTCGTAGTCCCCCAAACGAGCGGGCTGCGCAGGCCGGGTTTTCTTCGGCGGACGGCTGGGCTGTTCCTCATCGGTGCGCGCGAGGTCGAGGCGTTTCTTTTCGTAGTACGAGAGAAAGTCATCCCCCAGAATGCTGTCCCGTATTTCACGCATCAAACGATGATAAAAAGCCATATTGTGCAGGCCTACAAGGTGCCACCCCAAGTATTCGTCCGCTTTGATGAGGTGGTGAAGGTATGCGCGTGAGTAATGTTGACAGGTTTGACAATCACACTGCGCATCAAGAGGATCTTCCCGCAATTTATACACCGAGCGACGTAGTTGCAGCTTCCCGTGTGAAGTAAAGGCCACGCCTCGGAGCGCCAGTTGCGAGGGAATGATGCAGTCGAACATGTCGACCCCGCGATGCACGCTTTCGAGAATATCGAGCGGCGTACCTACGCCCATGAGGTAGCGGGGAAGATCGTTTGGTAAATGCTTAGTAACCAGCGCGGTGATCTCATAGCGCTCGCGTTGCGTTTCCCCAACCGCGAGGCCGCCGATGGCGAGGCCGTCAAAGGGAAGCCCTCGTAAAAAATCCGCGCTCTTCTTTCTGAGATCGCGATAACAAGCGCCCTGAACGATGCCAAACAGGGCTTGGGGCGAATCGCCCCTGGCCTGTAGAGAACGTTCGGCCCAACGATGCGTCAGTTCCATGGCCGCTTCTGCTTGCGCGTGCGAGGCAGTAGAGGGGATGCACTGATCGAGCGCCATCATAATGTCGCTGTTGATCGCTTGCTGCATGGCGATGCTGGTCTCCGGCGAGAGGAGGTGCGCTTTTCCATCCACATAACTTTGAAACCAGGCGCCGTCTTCATTCATGGTTCGGGAATGCGGCAACGAGAAGATCTGAAAGCCGCCGGAGTCGGTCAATACTGGACCGTCCCAATTCATGAACCGGTGAATGCCGCCGAAGCGCTGAAAGACCTGTGGCCCGGGGCGCAGCATAAGGTGATAGGTATTGACCAGCAACACCCGCGCCCCGGTCTGTTTGAGGGTCTCTACCGTTTGGGCTTTAACTGTAGCCTGGGTGCCAACCGGCATGAAGACCGGCGTCTGCACTTCGCCATGCAGGGTTTGCAAGGTGGCCGCGCGCGCTTTTGAGCTGCTGGCTTCCCTTTGCAAGGTAAAGGGCAAGCGAGTTTCATTTCCTGAGGATATTTCAAGATTTGGGGAGCAGTCTACCATCTCGTCTTCTTTCTCATTCAGGCTTTCTGCATTTCCCAATGAATACATGACTTGCACCTCATATCACTTAGTTGCGACAAAATAGAGAGACTCTTCCTACAATTTGCAGTAGAATAAATTCATGTTGACGGCCGCAGACCTGCACGACGCTTTCATGGAGTTGGGCATAAGAGCCCGGCGCGAAGGCAAAGTCATTGATCTCGCCATTTATGGCGGATCGGCATTGATGATGGCTTCAAATTTTCGCGTGGCGACCCAAGATGTCGATGCCGTGGCGGAAGGCAACCAAGACACCATTGATCGTTTGGCTGGAGATATTGCCCGTGCACGCAATTGGCCAAGTGACTGGCTGAATGACGGAGTACGAACCTATTTGAGTCCGAATGTCCATGGCCTTCAGGAACACCACGCACTGTTGCGCGCCTATCCCTCAGAGCAGGAATCTGGCCTACGCGTCTTCGTGCCTAGCCCTGAGTATTTGTTGGCAATGAAGCTCATGGCGATGCGCATTGATCCTACCGGTGATAAGAGTGATGTTGCAGATATTCTCAATCTGATCGACGTTGTCGGCTGCACGACACTGGAAGACGTTATTGACTTCGCAGCAAGTTTTTACCCGGAGGCGAAAATTAGCGCGCGCCTTCAACTGGGAATCCGTGAGCTTTGGCGCATCAAAGATAACCTCACACAGGAAGGACGTCATGCCGCGCCCTCATACCTTGGCCGAAGTTGCCCGTCGGCGTAACGCGGGAGAGGATTTTAGCTTTCTCTTGCGGGAGTTTCTCGACGAGTTTTACGGCGCGGTGCGAAGAGATGAGGCTGCCGGTTGTATTGTCGATGAGCCCCCTCCTTTGCCGGACGTCCAAGAGCACGCTTCACTTGGCGCCATCGGCGAACATCTTGCCCGCCGATGGTGCCTGCCTATTCCGGCGTGGACGGAGGACCCTTCTCGATTTCTCCGTCGTCCATATTTCACGACTACGCTTGAGGGTCTCAAGGCGTTGCTGCTCGTTGAGAGTCCCATCGCCTTTCGTCGCCGTCTGATCTTCACCGAGGCTGAGCCTTTGCGTCGCGCCCGTATGCCAGTGGGTAAGTAGGCGTCACCTGGATAAAGTAGAGCGGTAGTACGCTAGCCAAGCTAATCGCAACACTCTGGCACTACCTATTTCCACGCCCCGGATACATCCGAGCTATAGCCTAACGAACGGTAGGTCGCGTCCACCAAGCTCTGTCCTCGATCGTTGAGCGAAGTCCCGGGGCCCATCTTGTTCATCGTGTAACCAAACGACATCGCTGCGGGAGGATCGGCAAAACCAAACGAGCCGCCTGCCCCCACGTGGCCAAAGGCGTCCTCAGAGATGAGCACGCTGTCCCGTAGGTTAAGCGGTCCCCGGCGATTGTCCATGGATTTCATGAAGCCCAAGGCGAACCTGGTCGGCAGCACGAGCACGGCGTCCCTCCCGGTCGCGGAGGACACCGCAGCCATGCGGGCCAGGGTGTCTGTATTCACCAACTCTACTCCATTGAGTTTGCCTCCGCAGGCGAGCGGGGCATACATGCCCGCCAGGCCACGAGCGTTCGTGATACCACCTGCGGCTCCGATCTCCGCCGCATGCGCCGCCCGGAAATCATACTCCGGAGCCGCGCCCATATATCCTCCGCTGTTGAGCAACACGAGCGATTGGAGAGAACCAGGCTTGGCGATCTCTTGGAAAAACGGGTTATCAGGGTCCGGCTGGGCCGCGATCATCGGCGCGACTCGAGACTCTTTGTCTTCCGGCAGCCCAATCCAGAACTCTAACCCTAACGGTTTGGCGATCTCCTCTTGAAAGAACGTTCCGAGCGATTTGCCGGAGACACGCCGGACCACCTCGCCCACCAGCCAGCCCATTGTTAGAGCATGATACCCGTTGCGCGTGCCGGGTTCCCAAAACGGTTCTTCTTTCGCCAGCGAACTGACCATTAACTTCCAGTTGGCGTAGGCACCCTGGGGCAGTGGGGCGCGGACGGCGGGCAGACCGGCTTGATGATTCAAGAGCATTTTCACCGGAATCTGTGCTTTTCCGGCTTGGGCGAACTCCGGCCAGTATTTGGCGACCGGCGCGTCGAGGTCCAATTGTCCTCGCGACGCCAAGACATGCGCGCAGAGAGCCGTCGCTCCTTTCGTCGAGGAAAAGACAATACTGACGGTCTCCGCTGTCCACGGCGTCTGCGTCTCCGCATGCGCCATTCCGCCCCACAAATCTACGACGGTCTCGCCGCGCACCGTCACGCACACTGACGCTCCCACTTCCCCGCGTTCGCGAAAGTTCCGTTCAAACTCCTGCCGCACCTGTTGAAACTTTGGATCACATGAGCCTTGGACTTCCATGCGGGTTTCCTCCTTTGGGTTCGCACTACATTTTTGAGACCGCTCTTTGTCGTACGCCAGCGGGCCGAGTCTGAAAAGAGGGGCTCCGCACTGGATCACGACAACGTCGCCCGCAAATCATCGAGTAGCCCTGAAATCACCTGAAAGCCGCGATCCCAAAACTCCGGCTGGTTGATGTTGATGCCCATATGCGCTAGCGCGTGCTCAGGCCGTTGCGAGCCGCCGCTTTCCAGCAGTTGCATATATCCCGGGACAAACGCCTCACCTTCGTCAAGATAGCGCTGGTACAACGCCAGGGTGAGCAGCTCGCCGAAGGAGTACGAATAACAATAGAACCGGCTGTGAATAAAATGACTGATATAGGTCCACCCCCAGCGATAGGCCGGAATCATCTCCACGCTCGTGCCGAAGAGTTTTTCTTGCTCTTGTAGCCACAGCCCAGCTAGATCATCAGCCGACAATTGCCCTTCTTTGCGTTGCTGATGACCGGCCATCTCGAAGCGGGTGAGCGCCGTCTGCCGAAACACGGTGCCGTACATCTCTTCGATCGTTTCACACAGAATACCTCGGCGCGCAGCCGCGCTTTTTGCTTCCGCAAGCAAGTGCCGTGTCAGCATAATCTCCGCAAACACCGACGCGGTCTCCGCCAATACCAGCGGGGCGTCGTAGTCTAACAGCGTCTGACGGCGTGCGAGTGAGTAATGAATGCCGTGGCCTAACTCGTGCGCAATGGTGGAGACATCACGACCAGTACCGTTAAAACTACTGAGCACGTAGGGATGATGATGGGGCGACAGCGCCGCGCAAAAAGCGCCGCCGCGTTTCCCTGGTCGTACTTCGGCGTCGATCCAGCGTTTATTGAAGAAGTCCGCCGCTAACGCGGCAAAATGCTCGTTGAAACCGCGGAAGGCAGTGAGGATGAGGTCTTTTGCTTGCGAGAACGTGACTTGTTCAACTTCAGCTTCGATCGGCGCATAGATGTCGGTGTTCTTGAGCTTATCGACATTGAGCAGTTGCGCTTTGAGGCGAAAGTATTCTTGCGCTAGGGGATAGTGACGCTCAACGGCTTGCATCATGGCCTCGACCGTTTCCGGCGCGATTTCGTTGGAGAGATGCGTGGGCGTGGTCACATCGCTGTAGTGACGCATCTCGCAGTCGATCTTGTGGTCCAGGAAGATATTGTTAAAAACTGAAGTGATGACGAGGGAGTGCTTGGCGTGGGTTTCCAGAAACGTCGTCAACGCATGCTCGCGCAGGGCGCGGTCGGGGCTACGCAACAACGCCATCGTTTCACCGTCAGTGAGTTCTTTGGTTTCGCCGCCAACCGTCACCGGGTAACGCAGCGAGCCGGTAAGTTCTTCGTATAGCTGTTCAAAGGCGCTGCTGCTGGTGAGCTGTTTTTGATTGAGGAGCTGTTCTTCCCGCTCACTCAGTGTATGAGATTTGAAGCGGCGCACGACTTCCACGTAATGGTGGTACCGCACCATTTCTGGGGCCGCGAATAATCGCGCTGCTTGCTGATCGTCGATCCCAATCAGTTCCAAAGAAAAGAACACCAGCACGTTGGCAATATCGGTCGCTACTTCGCGTGTGTGTTGCACGAGGCGTTGCACCTTGGTGTTCTGGGTATCGCCGGCAAACAGGAGGGACGCATAAAAGGATGGACGATGTTCCAGCTCGGCAAGGGCCTCGTATTCCGCTAGCACCTGCGCGAGAGCACGTCCATCCAGTTCGCCGCTGGCGATTTTGCCGCGATATTTCTGTGCGAACGCTTCAGCTTGGCGCCGTGCTTCCGTTAAGTCCGCTTCAATGCGGGGATCATCCGGCGCTGAGTACAGTTCCTGTAAATCCCATTGAATGCCTTCTGCTTTGAGTCCCGGTGTATCCATTGGCAAATTCCCTCTTTATCGTAAACCATTGTAGCATTGAGTCAGCGGGCCATTGGGGACGATTGCATCCTTGCATCATCGGGCTATCTGGTTATTGCTGAAAACAATGCGCAATCGCTCAATTCTTCAATGCCTCAATAGCCTCATATCATAGCTATTGACATGACACTCCCCTCCGCAGAATAATCCCCACACCAAAGGGAGGGATCATGCAAGGTGTCCGTCTGCTTGTCATGGGTGTTCTTTGGCTCGGTTCGTTTTTTCTTATTCTTGACCGTGTGAACATCTCACTAGCCGCACCACGGATCATGGATGAATTGCAGTTTGACGGCATGCAAATGGGGTTCGTACTCAGCGTCTACTATTGGGGATACCTGTTGGGGAATTTTTCTAGCGGCTTGGTCAGCGATCAGGTGCGGCTCCGCCGCGCAACCTCGTGGATGATCTTGTTCTGGAGCGCGCTTACTGCCTTGACTGGAGCCTGTTCCGCCCTCTGGCAGTTCGGGATTATACGGTTGCTGTTCGGCATCTCCGAAGGCGCCACCGTCAACTTCACCCATAAAGTACAGAATAACTGGTTGCTGCCAGCTGAACGCGGTAGGGTCTATGGCGTTTTTATTGGGTTTGCTTATTTGGGCATCGCTTTTGGCATGCCGCTGGTAGGATGGCTCATCAATCTGTGGGAATGGCGTTGGATGTTTGCCGCCGTAGGCGCTCTCACGTTGATACAAGTCGTCCTCTTTTTCGCCATTGTTCGTGATCACCCTCACGAGCATCCCTGGCTCTCGCAGACGGAAAAGATCCGCTTTCGCGAAACCCTGATGCAAGGGCAAGTGAGGTCCGACCTGCATGGGCAGGCTGCCTCCACAGTGCCACTGCGTACCCGTTTGGCGGCGCTCACTCGTATCCGCATCTTTTGGTTTCTGTGCATGGCCGGATTTTTCAGCGCTGGCGTGTATTTCACCGCGATGAGTTGGCTGCCTGGTTATTTGGTCAAAGAACGCGGTTTTACCGTTTTGAATAGCGGCGTCTATTTGACCATCCCATATCTAGCGGCTTTTGCCGGCACGTTTATTGGCGGCAGCATAGGCGACCGCTTTGGTCACCGGAGCCTGCTCTCGCTAGTCGCTGGGGTGTTGACGTGCCCCGCACTGCTAGGCTTGGGGTGGAACGAAGGGGTGGGAATGACGATCTTTCTTATGAGCCTGGCGCTGTTCCTGAACTCTGCCGCAGTAAATGGATTTGCTGTCTTACTGTTTGACTTGATTCCAGCCGAACTGTTTGGCGCGGCTATCGGCATCGCCGGGGGCCTCTGTGGCGGACTCGGTGGCGTGTTTGGACCGCTGTTGCTGGGCTATTTATTCGACCAAACCGGATCCTTCTTTTGGGGATTTGTCGCGCTTGGAGTAAGCGCTGCCCTTGGTGGGCTCGCCCAGATACCGATCATGGGCCACGAGAAACGGATACAAGAGGAAAAGAAGACGAGACAAATAATATCGTCATCTTCATCATTCACAGTCGAAGAGGCGATTTCGTAAAGGCAAACGCATGAGCTTTGACTTGCGACCTGAAGTCTTTCAGACTTGATCACTTTTAGACTCGTCACTCAGCACTCACTTGAGCCCCGCCTTGCGCAGAGCGGCCAGCGTCCGCTCCAGGTCTGCAGGATCTTTGTAGGGCCAGGTCTGCCCGACCACGTCCAAAGAGAATGTGGGGCTTAACCGCAACACCTCGGCGGCTTCCGCTCGGGCTTCCTCCTCTCGCTCTAATTCACTGTAGCTGATCGTCAAGATAAGGTGCGACTCTAGGAGATTGCGGTTGTGACTCAGGGCTTTTTGCTGCATGGCAATTGCTTTGTCATACCGCCGTGTCGCGAGATAGGCCCAGCCTAAGGGACCTTGATAGGGGAGCGGAAAGCGAGGATCGAAACGTAACGCCTGCTCCAACACCTCAATGGCTTGCTCGGCCTGTCCCGTATGGTTGAGAATGCCTCCTAACGTCCTATAGCCAAGAGGACTGTTGGGGGCAAGGGCAATCGTCCGCTCGGCCTCAGCGCGCGCTTGCTCATACTGTCTTTTGACTAAATAGACGATGCTTAACACATTATGGGCTAAAGGCAGGGAGTCATCCAGCGCCACGGCCTGTTGCACCAGCGTCAACGCCTGCTCTAGATCTCGGTGAGGATCCTGACTCCATTGAAAGAACCCCGCCATCTGATACATCCCGCCCAAGCTTGCGTACGCCTCGGCGTACTGGGGGTCTAGCTTGAGAGCTTGCTCAAACAGCTGCCGGGCCTGGAGATGCGCCTCTTTGGTGAAGCGGAAAAAAGATGCCAGCCCCCGCAAGTAGAGATCGTAGGCGTCGACGTTGTCCGTGCGTTTGCGAACCAGAATCCCTTGTTCCCATAGCGTCAACTGCAACTTCAATGTCGTCACAATCCGCTGCAGTATCTCATCTTGCAGGGCAAAGAGGTCCTGCCACGGGCGCTCATAACGCTCCGACCACAGATGATAGCCTGTTGTGGCATCGACTAACTGCACGTTGATTCGCACCCTGCCGTCCGCTCTGCGCACACTGCCCTCCAGCACATACCGCACTCCTAACTCTTTACTCACGTCTTGTACTTTTGCTGCCTTACCCTTGTAAGTAAAAACAGAGTTGCGGGCGACGACAAACAAGCCCGAGAGGCGGGAGAGGTCGGTGATCAGGTCATCGGTGAGCCCGTCGCTAAAATACTCTTGCTCGGGGTCCCCACTCATGTTGACGAACGGCATGACGGCAATGGAGGGCTTGTCGGGCAGCGCCAGCGCCTGCGGCGCTGCGTCGGGCTTGTATGCTGAGTCCTGCGTGTTGAGTGGCGGCTGGGAGTTAGGGGTTGGAGATTGGGGATTGGGGAACGAAGAAAACCAGTAGCGAACTCCAATGAGGATGGCGGCGAGCAGCACCAGTCCTGCGGCTATCTGGGGTACAGGGCGCATCCTACGCGGCTGGCGTATCGAGTCACTCAGCCGAGAGTCGTTCAGTCTAGGGTCTAGGGTCTGGTCAGAAGAAAGAGAAACCTTTTGGTTTTCTGGCTCTAGACCCTGGACGCTAGACGCTAGACCATTTTCTGCCTTTTGCCCTTCTTCTTCCCTACTGACTACTGAATGCTGACTACTAGCTACTGGTTGGGTGGTGGTAGCGGGAAGGAAACGAAACCCTCGCCGATGCACCGTCTCAATGTAATGAGGCTTGCGTGCGTCATCGCCCAAGGCGCGGCGCAGCTCCTGAATACACGACGTCAGTGCGTCATCACCCACCACTGTCTCGGACCATACAGTCTGAAATAACTCATCTTTCATCACCACTTGCCCAGCCCGTGTGACCAGGAGGCAGAGCACGGCCAGGGCTTTGGGCGTGAGCTTCACGTTTTCCTGGTCGCGCCAGAGCTGTCTGGCCTCCACGTTAAGCGTATAGGCGTCAAAGTAAAGAGATTTATCGCCTTGCACGTTTCTTTCCTGCTTGTCCCGGAGAAATCCCGGAGAAATCCCGGAATTTTCCCAGGACTTTTTTTCGTCGTGCCTTTACTCTCCTGGCACAGAACAGGCGTGATTGCAAGCGAAACACGCCTGTCGGGAAGGAGGTGATGTCGCTTGAGGGTTAGCGTGGACCTGTAAAGCAAGGAAAAAGACTGAACTGGCAAAGTGGACTGGGTGCAACATATCAAAAGGAGGGATCCCATGAACAGACGTCATTTCACCCTGGGCATCGGCATGGTGCTGCTGCTAGTGGGGGTCAGTCACAGTGACGAGACCAAGACCAAGCACCTGCGCTGCACCTTTGCCGCCACCTTCGTCAGCGGGGTAGAAACCCACCTCAACACCAACCCCACCATCGATACGCGCTCGGCCAGCGTGCACCAGGGGCTGGTGCAGTGCAATATCGGCCGCTTCCTCTTTCAGGAAGAGTTTGAATTCCTCAACCCGCTTCCTGCCCCGGTGAGCTGTCCGGCGGGCGCCACGGAGTTCGAGCTGCTGCAGGCCCAGGTCGTGCTCACCGCCGAGCGCACTGCCGAGCAACTCTTTGTTGCGGATGGGGCCGGGGAGGTCACGTTCTGTCTGTACCCGGACCTCACGTTCAGCTTTACCGAGCATGGGACCTTTACTGGGGGCACGGGACGGTTCACGGGGGCGAGCGGGTCCTTCGACGGGCACGGCACGGGGAAATACTTAGGACTTTGAGACAAAACCCACGAACGGAAATCAAGGAGCCTGTCATTGCGAGGAGTCGTAGACGACGAAGCAATCTCGCAAGAATCGAAAACCTAAAGCAAAGATTGCTTCGCTCCCCTCGCAATGACACGTTGACGGTTTGCCAGACTGGAGGAGTTTTGTCCCGTAGTCCTTAGTCTCGGGGGCGAAGGAGGGCGTCTTTGGGGGCTTCGGTCAATTCACCGAGACCGTCACGGGGACGCTCACCCTCCCGAAGTAAAATCAGTGGGCCAAAGCGTCCCGCGGCACCCATGGTCAGGGCAGAGCAAGTGTACTGCGCACTGACAGTAGGCGCGGGTAACACGCTCTCCCAACACTATCCCTTTTCCCGATGAGGAGGAGATCACCATGAAACAACGGATATTGATGTTGATCCTGCTCTCTTTTTGGGGGCTTGGAGCAGCTCCCCCTTTTTCGCGAAGAACACAACGACTTCATGACTGAACAGGAGAGAAGCACTATGCAACGACGAGGCACAATCGTAGCGTTCACTGCCCTGGCGGTGGTAACCCTTAGCAGTATGGTTTTGATGGTACCCTCCCCAGCGCTCGCTGAGGGAGCAACGCAGATAGCGGGGATCAGCTCTTTTGCCGCCCCTGGGGAGTGTACCGACTCAGAGGGGAATGGGGCTGACTTTGCGCTCAGCATGAGGGGGGACTTGGCAGGGTGTCTCTACGTCTTCGTCGCGACCGCCACATGCTCGCCAAGCGGCGCCTACCGAGAGACAGGGACCGAACTCTTCGTGGGCCAGTACACCGGAGAACCCGGCACGTTCAGGACGACGTACCAATTCGAGGGGAAGTACCAGGATTGCCCCAACCTGGGTGGAGAGCTTTTTGGACGGTGTCACCATCCTCTTGTCGCGGGTAGCGGCGCAGGGATTTTCGAGGGGGCTACCGGCCAATTTGACTTCAAGGACGACATCGCAGCAGGCAACTTCCCTTATAGAGGTCACCTCCGGTGATAAGGGGCATCATCCTATTCCTATGCATTGAACAGATCTCACTAAGAAAGCCATTAGCGCGCGGCTAAACTTGCATCCAGAGCGTTGGCAATTTCAAGGGACTTCCCTACGACAAGGAAAGGCATATCACATGAACAAGTTTGAGAACTATCTATGTGTCGCATCCAGAGATGCGAGAATCTTGGCTGCAGTTGGGCTGCTGGCCCCGCTGTTCGTCGAAAGCGTCGCTGCGGCTGAACCCCTACCTGCGAGTGCAGCGGCCACTGTGTCCGTCTTTGCCACCGGGCTCAATAACCCGCGGGGACTGAAGTTCGGACCCGATGGAAACCTCTACGTCGCTGAGGGCGGCACGGGCGGCTCGGACTCCACGGTCGGGCACTGCGAGCAAGTCGTGCCACCAGTGGGCCCCTATACGGGCAGTCCCACCGGGGGACGCATTTCTAAGATCGACGCCCACGGCGGGCGCACGACGGTCGTGGACACGCTGCCCTCCAGCCAAACCAGCCCGAGCCTCGGCAGTCTGGTCAGCGGCGTGGCCGATGTGGCCTTCATTGGCAACACCCTCTACGCCCTGCTTGCCGGCGCGGGGTGCTCGCACGGCGTGCCGGGCGTGCCCAATGGCATCGTTCGAGTGAACCCCGATGGGACCTGGAGCTTGATCGCCGATCTCAGCGCCTTTCAGCAGGCCCATCCCGTGCAGAATCCGGAGCCCGACGACTTTGAACCTGACGGCACCTGGTACAGTATGGTGGCGGTGCGCGGCAACCTGTATGCAGTTGAACCCAATCACGGCGAACTCGACAAGATTACACTCGAAGGCCAGGTCACTCGGGTCGTAGACATTTCGGCCAGCCAGGGGCATATCGTGCCCACGGCGGTGGCATACCACGGCAACTTCTACGTGGGCAATCTCAATACCTTCCCGATCGAAGAGGGCTCTGCCAAGATTTACAAGATCACACCCAGTGGGCAGCTCACAATCGTGGCGGAAGGGCTCACTACCGTGCTCAGTGTGGCCTTTGATGCCCGGGGGCGCATGTATGCGCTGGAGAACACCACCGGCAACCCCTTTCCCACGCCGGGAACGGGCAGAGTTCTGCGC
This sequence comes from uncultured Enterobacteriaceae bacterium, assembly GCA_964441775.1. Taxonomy (GTDB): domain Bacteria; phylum Desulfobacterota; class Binatia; order Bin18; family Bin18; genus SYOC01. Next base: position 39,656 of record CAYTVL010000009.1, on the reverse strand, counting down.
GTGCACAGGTCAGGAGAGTTAGAAACCATTGCGTCGGGGCTCACCCTGCCGACCGCCATGACCTTCGGACCTGACGGGAACCTCTACGTCTCCAATATTGGCTTCGGTCCGCCTTTCCCAGGACTGGGCCAAGTTCTCAAGATTGAGGTAGCGGATTGAGACCCTGCAAACAAAATCATAGGGCGCGCCCTGCGCGCCGACGACTGGCACCTGTAACGCGCCTTATCATGACTTTATTCCCCTCATCCTCGACAATACAATCACCGACAATAACGGCAACGGCCTCACTGTCGGCGTTGGGGTCGATAACAGCTCCCATAACCATGTCGAGGTGAAGATCCGTAGCAACACCCTGGAGAATAATGCCGGAGTTGGCATCTTCACCTTTGGCGCGGTCGGGGCGTTGTTTTCCCCCAGCGGCGATAGTTCGGGCAATACCCTGGATGCTCGCATTGAGCGCAACACGGTGCAGAATGCCTTTCCGTTCGGCCTCTGGGTCTACGGGGGGCTTGGCGGCGTCGATGGCGCGCTGGACAAAGTCGCTAACGACAATAAGGTCACCGCCCTGGTGACGGACAACACGGTCACCGGCACTTCGAGTGAGGGCATGCAGCTGACAGCGGGCAGCTTTGGAGAGGCGAACGACAATGATGTCGATGTCACAGTCAGGAAGAACACGGTCTGTGGCAGCACCGCTGCGGATATTCACGCCATCGGTGGCCTGCTTGGCAATCCTTTCTTGCCCGACAACACGGGGACCGGGAACGTGCTGGAAGGAAAGATCTTCCAGAATACGGCCACAACGGTGACGCTGCAGGATGGAGTACCGGGGAATCTAGCTGATGTGACACAGCTCCAGAATGATCCGTGTCCATAGCACGAGCCGTCTGCGGGGGGCGCGGTCGTCCCGCCCGCAGAAAAGACCGCCCTGAGCCTATTCGAAGGGCGATCGAGACGGTCGCGCTCCCAGGCGTGAGCGGTTTCCTTGTACTGACGCGCCCGAAGGAGTAAAGAGGCAACATGCGTTGTGAGAGCTGCGGATTTGAGAATCCCGAGGGAATGAAATTCTGTGGTGAGTGCGCCACGCCGCTCAAACGCCGATGTCCTCAGTGTGGCGTGGAGAATCCGCCGGGCTTCAAGTTTTGCGGCCAATGTGCGACGCCACTCGCGGGGCAGCCCGCACGCCCGCAATCTTCAGCTACCTCCCTTGAGCCTCCTGCACAGAGGAGAACCGAAGCCGAACGCCGCCAACTGACGGTGATGTTCTGTGACCTGGTGGGCTCCACGACGCTGTCCGAACTGCTTGATCCCGAAGAACTGCGCGAGGTCGTGCAAGCGTACCATGCGATGTGTGCAGAGGTGGTCACTCGCTATGCTGGGTTCACGGCCCAGCACTTAGGCGACGGATTACTCGTCTACTTTGGCTACCCGGCGGCGCATGAGGATGAAGCGGCGCGCGCGGTGCGGACCGCTTTGGAGATTCTGGCAGGGCTCCAGCTCCTCAATGCTCGGTTAAAGCCTGCGCTCAAAGCACGCTTACCGCACCCCATTCAAGTACGCATCGGCATTCACACGGGTCTTGTGGTCATCGGTGAAATCGGCAGCAGCGAGAAGCGAGAGCTACTGGCGTTGGGCGAGACGCCGAACCTAGCGGCGCGGCTGCAAGGGGTAGCGGAGCCCGATACGGTAGTGATCAGCGCCGCCACGCAGCATCTCATCCAGGGCCTCTTTGAGTATCAGGATTTAGGCCCCCAACAGCTCAAGGGGCTTTCGACTCCAGTGGCAGTGTACCGAGTCGTTGGGGAAAGTGCTGCGCAGAGCCGTTTTGAGGCGGCAGTCAAGGCTGGCTTAACCCCCCTGGTGGGGCGCGAAGCCGAGTTGGGCGTGCTGCGGCAGTGCTGGGAAGAGTCCAAAGCAGGCGCTGGCCAAGTGGTGTTAGTGCATGGTGAACCAGGCATTGGCAAGTCCCGCCTGGTGCAGACGCTCAAGGAACAGGTCTTGGCCGAAGGTGCGACTCGCATTGAGTTTCGCTGCTCACCCTATCACCAGAACAGCGCTCTCTATCCCATCATCGACCATTTGCAGCGCCTGCTACAATTTGCCCGAGAAGACTCTCCCGCCGCGAAACTCAAAAAACTTCAGTACGCGCTGAGCCGTTATCGTTTTCCCCAAGCGGACACCGCGCCGCTGTTGGCCGCGCTCTTATCGCTTCCACATCCCGATGGTCACTCTCCCATCACGCTCAGCCCACAGAAGCAAAAGGAGAAGACCCAGGTCGCGCTCGTTGCATGGCTGGTTGAGGAAGGGGAGCGGCGACCAGTCTGCGTGGTCTGGGAGGACCTGCACTGGGCTGATCCCTCGACGCTTGAATTGCTCACGCTCTTTCTGGAGCAAATTCCTGCTGCCCGGGTGTTTGCCGTATTAACGTTTCGGCCGGAGTTCACGCCGCCGTGGAGTCCCCGCTCCTACCTCACCCCGCTCACGCTGAGGCGCTTAGGCCGCCAGCACGTTGAGGCCATGGTTGTGAAAGTCGCAAGCGGGAAAACGTTGCCTGTGGACGTGGTGCGCCAGATTGTCAGTAAGACCGATGGGGTGCCGTTGTTTGTCGAAGAACTCACTAAGATGGTGCTAGAGTCAGGCTTAGTGCGGGAAGAGGAAGGGCAGTATGTTGGGGCGCAGGGTGGGGTGCCGATCCCTCCCTTGGCCATTCCCTCCACGTTACAAGATTCCTTGCTGGCCCGGCTTGATCGACTGGCGCCGGTGAGAGAGATTGCCCAACTAGGCTCCACCATTGGGCGGGAGTTTAGTTATGAACTACTTCATGCCGTCTCCCTGTTAGAGGAGGCTACACTCCAGCACGGGCTACGGCAGCTCGTTGAAGCCGAATTGATCTACCAACGCGGCCAGCCGCCGCAGGTGACATACCTCTTCAAGCATGCGCTCATTCAGGACACGGCTTATCAATCTTTGCTTAAGAGCAGGAGGCAGCAGATCCATAGGCAGATTGCTCAAGTGTTGGAAGAAAAGTTTTCTGAGACGAAAGAGACTCAACCCGAGCTGGTGGCCCATCACTACACTGAGGCAGGCTTGATAGAGCAAGCCATTCCCTATTGGCAGCAGGCCGGGCAGAGAGCCAGCCAGCGCTCGGCCAACGTGGAGGCGATCGCTCACCTCAGCAAAGCGCTGGAGTTGCTCAATCTTCTGTCGGATACCCCCGCGCGCGCGGGGCAAGAATTGACCCTGCAAATTGCCTTGGGCGCGGTGCTGATGGCGACCAAGGGGTACACCGCCCCAGACGCCCGACAGGCGTATGCGCGCGCGCGAGAGCTCTGTGAGCAAATGGAGGATACCCCCCAGCTCTTCCCGGTGCTGTTTGGGCTCTTTTTGGTGTATCTCGGGGCAGGGGAACACAAGACGGCGCATGGGCTCGCGGCACAGATGCTCAGCTTGGCCCACCGCCAGTACGCCTCCACTTTCTTGCTGCTCGCCCATCGGGCACTTGGGCAGGTCTTGTACTATCTGGGAGAGCCCGCTGCGGCCCGAGAGCACATGGGGCAAGGGATTGCTCTGTACGATCCTCAGAAACACAATCCTCATGCCTCCGGTGTAACGACGGATTCCGGGGTAGTTTGCCGGGGCTTTGCGGCCTGGATCCTATGGCTGCTTGGCTATCCGGACCAGGCCCTGAAGAGAGCTCACGAGGCGCTGACCCTCGCTCGGGAGTTGTCTCACGCCTTTAGCCTCTCTTTCGCCTTGGAGTTTGCTTCTGTGCTTCATCAATCACGACGGGAGGGGCGACTCACCCAAGAGCGGGTAGAGACCATGATAGCGCTCTCTAGCGAGCAGGGATTTTCGTACCGGGTGGCGAGTGGAACTGTTCAATGGGGCTGGGCGCTGTCTGGGCAAGGCCATGAAGAGGAGGGAATTACGCAAATACACCGGGGGATAGCTGGCGTGCGAGCCACCGGAGCAGAAGTGGCCACGCCGCATTGGCTGGCTTTACTAGCCGAGGCGTACGGGAGAGACGGACAAAACGGAGAGGGGCTAAAGATCGTGGATGAAGCGCTAGCTATAGCGGACAAAAATGAGGAGCGCTATTACGAGGCGGAGCTGTATCGGCTCAAGGGAGAGCTTCTGTTGGCGCAGGCAAGGGAACAGTAGTCAGTCGCGCTTGACTTTCCCACCGTTCCGGTGGAAGAGAAGAGAAACAAAAGGAGGGTTGCATCATGGTCACCAAAGGCGTTTCACATATTGCGATTGGCGTGCGCAACATGGACAAGTCGCTCGCGTTCTACCGCGATCAGTTAGGCTTTCAGGTCGTGCGCGATGAAGTGCAAAAAACCAAAGGTACGGTCTTACCCGCTGTCTACAAAGACCCACATGAAGAACGGCGTGTGGCAACGTTGTATTGGAAACGAGGCAAAGAGGAAGCATTCCTCGTGCTGTCGGAACACAACGACAAGCCGGTGAGCGGTGAAGCAATCAAGCTGGACCAGATCGGCATCCACCACTTTGCGTTCTGGGTTGAGAATCTTCCCAAAGTGTACGAAGAACTGAAAGCCAAAGGTGTGGAGTTCGTGGTGCCGCCAACGGTAGCGAAGACGGCGGATGGCAACTTCAACAGCGCCTTCGTGGTCGATCCGGACGGGATTCTCGTGCAGCTCGATGAATTAACAGAATAGGCTGTAGGCCAAAGGCTTTAGGTTTTAGGGGCTCCCCTTTCCACTCACTACCTGCCCTCAGGGCGTCCTTTAGCCTATAGCCTAAAGCCTTTTTGAGGTTTGCCATGTCCGCTTCATACACGCTCACCATCGCCCAAGCCGCCGAACAGATTCGTAGCCGTCAATTATCGCCAGTGGACCTCGTCCAGTCTTGTCTCGCTCGGATCGATCAGCTTGAACCGCAGTTGCAGGCGTGGGTCACGGTTGATCGTGAGGGTGCGTTGGCAGCGGCGCGACAATGTAAAGAAGAAATTCAACAAGGCCAGTATCGTGGCCCGCTGCACGGCATTCCTGTTGCTTTGAAAGATATCTTTTATACCAGAGGCTTGAAGACCACCGCAGGCTCACCAATCTACGCGGACTTTGTCCCGGACTATGACGCCACAACTGTGCGGAAGCTGCGGGAAGCCGGGGCGATCGTTCTTGGGAAAGTGCAGACCACTGAATTTGCCGCCCTGAAACCTTCGCCGACTCGAAACCCTTGGAATCTGGAGCATACGCCTGGCGGTTCGAGCAGCGGTTCAGCAGCAGCGGTGGCTGCGGCCATGTGCCCCGCTGCCTTAGGGTCACAGACGTACGGCTCGACTATTCGCCCGGCAGCCTATTGCGGCTGTGTCGGGCTCAAGCCCACCTACGGGCGCGTCAGTGCGTACGGCCTTTTTGCACTGTGCTGGAATCTCGATCATGTCGGTCTCTTCACATGCACGGTGCGGGACGCGGCGATTCTCTTGTACGAGTTGGCCGGTGATGATCCGCTTGATCCAGCATGCTCCACCTTGCCCGTGCCTGACTATCAATCAGCAGTGTACAACCCTTTGCCTCCGCGTATCGGGCTTGTACGCGATTTCTTTCTCGAAAAAGCGAGCGAAGAAACTCGAAAACATGTTGAAGCTGTCGCCGAACGCTTTGCTCGTGCTGGAGCACGGATCGAAGAAGTGCATTTACCGGAAAGTTTTGTCGGTGAGCAAGAAGCGCATTTCACAATGCTCTATGCCGAAGTCGCCGTCGCGCACGCCGAACGTTATGCGCAATACAAGGACCAATACAGCCCACAGATGCAAGAGTTGATTGAGAAGGGGAAGCGTATCTCGATGGCTGAGTATGTAGCAATTCACCGTCATCAGCAACGCTTTCGTCACGATATGGAAGCGCTGTGCCAAGCTTTCGATGTGTTGCTGACTCCCTCAACACCCGCGCCTGCGCCGAAAGGATTGCATTCAACCGGCGATCCATCCTTCAACGGACCAGCGACTTTCAGCGGCCATCCTAGCCTGGGGCTGCCTTCAGGTCTGAGCGCGGACGGCTTACCGTTCGGCATTCAGCTCATGAGCGCAGTGTTCCGTGAGGACAAGTTGATTGCCGCGGGACAGTGGTGTGAAGAGGTGCTGGACTTTCACCGGACGCCGTTCGGTGAAAAGTAACGCGGGCCATACCTTGATAGACCCATACTCCACTGCTTCTAGACTCTTGATGGACGGTTGTGGTATGTACACACTCCATGACCCAGCCTATAAAAGAGTGGCCCGAAGCGGACCGACCGCGCGAGAAACTTTTGGAAAAAGGACCGGAGGCGCTCTCCAATGCGGAACTGTTAGCCATCCTCTTGCGAGTCGGCGACGCGAGCTCGGGCCAAAGTGCGCTCGATCATGGCCGTTTGTTGATGACGCGCTTTGCAGATTCGTTCCGTGACCTAGAAGGGGCAAGCATCCAGGAGATTTGCACGATCAAAGGCATCGGCCCCGCCAAAGCCGCGCAGATCAAGGCGGCGCTGGAAATCGGGAAACGCTTTGCGCAAGAAGACATCAGACAGGGTGAAGCCTTTCGCTCCAGCGGTGACGTCTTCCATCATTATCGTGAACATCTCGGCAGTTTGAAGAAGGAAGAATTTCACGTCCTATTGCTGGATGCAAAGAATCGCAAGATCAAAGATGTGCGGGTGTCCGAAGGGTCGCTGACTTCTTCGCTCGTGCATCCACGCGAGGTGTTCAACCCGGTGATCCGCGAGTCCGCCGCTGCAGTCATTCTCATCCATAACCACCCAAGCGGTGATCCTTCGCCCAGCCAGGAGGATCTACACATTACCCGTCGACTGCGCGAGGTCGGCGAAGTCATGGGGGTGCGCGTGTTAGACCATGTGATCGTCGGCAAGGGGAAGTACATCAGCTTTGTTGACGATGGCTACTGGGAGAAATAGGCCGATTGCTTCGACTCTCCTTGTCTATTCCGCTCGGACGTGTGTACACTAAAAACTGTGTGTCACTCGTACTCTCAAAGAGAGACCGCAGTCATGGTCATCAACATCACTTCTGAGGAGGGACTATGCAGGTCGACATCGAAGGGCGGAACACGCAAGTTCGTCAGAGCTGGCGCAATCTCATTGAGCAGAAGCTCGGGAAGTCAGAGCACTTTCCCAACGAGATTACTCGCGCCCGCGTGACGATTACCCATAATCCGCACCATCATCTGGGCGATAATGAGGTCCACGTGATTTTGGCGGTGGCTGGGCGAACGCTTACGGTCAAGAAAAAAGGGGCTGAGATTCCCACCGTGCTGCGCTCCGCGCTTATGGCGGCAGAGCGAGAAATTGAGACCTACCATCAGCACCGCTACCAACGGAAACGTGTCATGAAACCTCTGCCTGTCCTCCCAGGTGGCACAGTCGCACGCGTTTTTCGCACGAAGGGCTATGGCTATATCCAGACAACTGACGGGCAAATTTACTTCCATCGCGATGCCCTTGAGGGCGTGGCCTTTGACGAAATTCAGAAAGGTACTCCCGTCAGGTTTGAATTGAGCAAAGGTGCCGACGGTCCCCACGCCGCGCGCGTGATTGCGTCGGGCAACGGTCGCTAGCGTCCGTTGCCGTTTGCTGATGCTGTCAACAGACAGAAAAGGCAGAACGCGACGGTTTCCACCAGTTCTCCCACAGCGCCCAAGGTGTCGCCCGTGACGCCGCCGAGCTGTCGTACACAATAACGGGTGACACCAACGGCAAGGCCAGCGAGGATCCCACACAACACCAGATTGACCACACCGATGAAGCAAAGTCCGGCGAGCACAGTAAAGGTGCTCGCCAACAGCAGTTCGCGTCTCTGAACATTGCCGACGAACAGCGCCCCCAATCCCTCCTCTCGCGCTGATAAGGAGAGCGACGCCATGATAATGCACGCCCAGCGGCCAAACATGGGACTAAGTAATAGAGCACTACTCCTTCCAGCGCCTTGTAGGAAGTCCAACGCGCGCAGTTTTGTCAGCACGACAGCAAGCAGCGCAAGCGCGCCAAATGTTCCGAGGCGACTATCTTTCATGATGGCGAGACGACGGCGTTGATCCGCACCGCCCCACAGGCCATCCACACTATCCGCGACCCCGTCCAAATGCAGCCCACGCGTGAGACCCGCGAACGACGCAATCACGAAGACATTGGCAAGTGCAGAAGGGAAAAACAAGAAGAAACTATGATCCAGCGCCCAGACCACGGCTCCGAGGAGAAGACCGACCACGGGAAAAAAAGCGCCAGACCGGCCTAGCGTCTTCTCGTCAAACGGTAGAGCCCGGCGCAGTCGGATGATGGTGAGAAATTGCAGCGCGACCAAGAATTCGATAAGCATGACAAGATCGAGTCTACACTATATATATGTTGTGCCCAGTGCAAGTTGCTCTCGTTTACTCCGGGAAAAAGGGCTCGTATACTGTTTCTACTATTCCTTCATGAGAGACGCGCAGTGCCGAACGCTTGGCTAGAGAAGATTCTCATTGAATTCACTCAGGAGGTGCGAACGCTTCTTGCTGACGAACTGGTTTCCGTTGTCCTCTATGGCAGCGGAGCGGGCGTCAACTTTGTCCCCGACCGCTCAGACATCAATGTCGCTATTGTTGTGAAGACGGTGCAGTTTGACACCCTGCAAAAACTGCGGCCCTCTCTTGGCGCATGGCAAAAACGCGGGTTTGCCATGCCCTTGTTACTGGACCAGGAATTCCTGCAACGGGCGCGGGACGTGTTTCCGATGGAATTTCACGACATTCAAGAGCAACATCGCTTGCTCTGGGGCGCGGATGTGTTCCGGGACTTGGTCGTTGACTCACGCCATCTGCGCTTTCAAGCCGAGCACGAGGCGCGTAGCAAGCTCTTGCGGCTTCGCGCACTCTACTTGGACTGCGCCGAGGACCCACCGCGCCTGCGCGCCCTCCTGATTGACTCTAGCAAAACGTTTCTGATCCTCATGCGGAATTTCATTCGTCTGCACGGTCACGCCGGTGCGCTGACGTACGAAGACGTGCTCACCCGTTTTGAGCGCCAGTTTCAGTTGACCTTTCCGTGCTTACAGCAACTCATCGCCATCCGCACTGGAAGACAAATATGGTCCGCCCCCCTGCTGACCGAATTCTTTCGTGACTATTTGGTGGAGATTCAACAGATTATTGGGGTGATCGATCACCTCCCGCCGCACCTTTCTGCCGCTCATGCGTAATTGTGTTTCGTTGCTGCTGCTCTGGGTTCTTAGCGGTGTCTTCTTTGCGTCTCGGGTAGGCGGGGCGGATGTTCGCATCCCACCTTCGCAAGGGTTCGTATCCGACTTCGCCGGCGTCATTGTACCCCCCATTCGTCAGCAGTTGACCAACATGCTGCAGGAACTCCAAGAAAAAACGGCAGCGGAAATTGCAGTGGTCACGGTTGAGTCCACACAGCCCCTGAGCGCTTTTGACTACGCCATGAAAATCGCCGAGACTTGGAAGCCTGGAGCGAAAGGAAAAGATAATGGCGTGGTGTTTTTGGCGGCGACGAAAGATCACAAAATGTTCATCGTCACCGGTTACGGCGTAGAAGGGATTCTTCCTGATGGTAAGGTGGGCGCTATTCAAGATGACTACATTGTTCCCGCGTTTAAGCAGGGCGACTATGGGCAGGGCATCCTGAACGGGACGCGCGTGATGGCGAGCTTAATTGCGCAGGAATATGGAGTCACGCTTACCGGCGTGCCCTCCTATACGATTAGGGCTCGCCAGAGTAAGCCGGGCGCTTTTGATTCAACCTCGGTCGCCTTGTTGGTTTTCATTGCTCTTGCCGTGTTGCTAGCCTCACTGACTGGGACGCGACGTTCGCGCTATTCCCGTTTTGGCGGCGGACGTCCGTATGACGGCGGTTTCGGCGGCGGATTTGGTGGTGGATTTGGCGGCGGTGGATTCGGTGGCGGCGATGGTGGAAGTGGTGGATTTGGCGGTGGTGGATTCGGTGGCGGTGGGGCGGGAAGAGATTGGTGAAGAAGTTAACAATATGTCACTCTGCGTGAGGGACTTTGAATCTGCTCAAAAAGTGAGGGATGTCTATGCAAAGCCATACTGTACGACAGGCGCGGCGGTCTTTTTCGCGGGTGCTTTTCGTAAGTATTCTCGGAATAGGGTTCAGCCTGAGCGGCTGCGGGTATAACACCTTAGTGTCAGAAAAAGAAACCGTGAACGCCGCTTGGTCGCAAGTGGAGAACCAGCTCCAACGCCGGAACGACCTCATCCCTAATCTGGTGGAGACCACCAAAGGCTATGCAGCCCACGAGAAGGAAATCTTTGAGAACATTGCCAATGCGCGTTCACGGCTGATCGGCGCCGGCAGCCGTGATGAGAAGATCGACGCCGCCAACAACTTATCTTCCTCGTTGTCGCGCTTGTTGGTCATTGCCGAGCGATACCCGGATTTGAAAGCGGACAAGCAGTTCGCGCGGCTCTCCGATGAATTGGCAGGGACGGAAAACCGCCTGGCGACGGAACGCATGCGTTATAACGAAGTCGTCAGAACGTACAATACCTCGATCCAAACGTTCCCTACTGTTGTCATGGCGCGGGCATTTGGTTTTCAACCGGAGAAATACTTTGAAGCGCCGAAGGAGGCCCAGCAAGCGCCGCAGGTCAAATTCTGAACAAGAACAAAGCCGGAGCGCGGCGCCCCGGTTCACTTAGATAAAGGGTACTTCTTCTGTGACGAAAGAAAGGCACCTGCTCAAGTCGGCAAATTTGAGTTCGTCGGGGCGAATGATTTCCAGATAGCGGGGCTCGCGGAAAGCGGTCTCCAACGCTTCCACGCTGTCAAACCACAACTCGGCGACACCATCGTAGTCGGGGGCCACGCCGAGCGGGATCGCTCCTGAAACCAGGTGACACTGAACATATTTCCTGACATGGCGCGTAAATTCCGGCACGCTTTTCACCACCACCGAGTGGTGATTGCGCCAATAGGCGGCAAACTCCTCATGCGTCATCTCGGCTTTTCGCTTCACGCAGATGATATATTTGACCATGTTGTTGGCTCCTCGTGGACAATGGCGCAAACGAATCTCCAGGATGTGATTTCACCCCGAAGAAGTCCGCTTACGCCTTTTCATTGAATTAACGATTGTAATGGAGTTTTAGTCCGGGGCGGGGCCAATCCATCGCCGCCAATTTGCCCGAGGCCGTGAGGGTCACATACGCAGTGCGAAGATCCGGCCCGCCGAAACAAATGTTAGTGGTTAACGGGTCTCCCGTGGGAACAAACTCGACGGAAGCCCCGTCAGGCGAGATGACGGTAATGCCGCCGTTAATCAAGGTAGCGACACACACGTTTCCGGCGCCATCCACCGCCATCGAATCAAGCAGTTGATAACCCGGCAACCCGGCCAATAGCTTTCCGCCGCCAGGGCCAGCTAACAAGGGCCCGCCTTCACCGGAGACGCGCGCCAGCTCTCCAGGGCTCGGAATCTCCCACTGCCACACGCGCCCCTCAAACGTCTGGGCTGCGTAGAGGTGCGTGTCGCCCGGCGCCAGGCCAATGCCATTCGGTCCATCAATAGGGTGGACCATCTCCTTGATCAGAGAGCCATCGGTCTTCGCGTAATAGATGCCCGTGCGATCCTTCTGCCGCTCTTGCACCTTTCCGAAGTCAGTGAACCAGAACCCCCCTGTCGCATCAAAAACAATATCATTGGGGCCGCGCAGTGGATGTCCATTACACTCGGTGTAGAGGACTTCTACTTTCCCGGTTGCGAGATCCACTCGCTGAATACAGCCACTGGTGTATCCATCCGGTATCCCTTCGGTTGGGCTGCCGTCTGGAGCGAACTTGAGCCCGCCGTTGTTACAAATGTAGACCATGCCATCCGGCCCAATCGCCGCGCCATTCGGCCCACCGCCGGTTTCGGCCACCACTTCCTTGGCGCCGTTGGGTTTCACGCGAGTGAGCGTGCCGCGGGTGATTTCCACCACGAGGACGCTCCCGTCGTTCATGGCGACTGGACCTTCAGGAAATTGCAGTCCTGAGGTGATTTCTCGAAATTGCGGCATACGTTTTCCTCCTTTTTCTTAATTTTAATTTTGCGCTTCACAGGGTTCTAAGGACTGTGAGACAAAACCTAAAAACGAAGGTCGAAGAGCCTGTCATTGCGAGGAGTCGCAGACGACGAAGCAATCTCGCAAGTGCCGAAATAACTGGGCCAAGATTGCTTCGCTGCGCTCGCAATGACCCCCTGCCCTTACGCCCAGTGTTGGAGTTTTGTCCCATAGTCCTAAGGAAATTCAGATTTCATTTCCCGCGCAAGCAAATCAGCGAGTACGGAGTCCGGAGACTTGCCCTCGTAGAGCAAGGCGTACACCTGCTCGACGATTGGCATGTCGACGGATAAGCGTCTCGCTAATGTAAAAACCGACCGGCTGGTGCGCACTCCTTCCGCCACCATAGACATGTTCCGGAGAATAGCATCAAGGCGCTCCTTGCGGGCCAGACGAACACCGACGCTATAATTTCTACTGAGATTGCTCGTGCAAGTCAAAATAAGATCGCCCATGCCGGAAAGTCCAGACAGAGTTTGTTCTTCGGCTCCCAGACGCACAGCGAACCGTTTCATTTCCGCGAGCCCGCGCGTGATGAGCGCCGCCCGTGCGCTGTGACCATACCCGAGTCCCTCACTAACCCCTGCCGCGAGCGCGATCACATTTTTGACGGCGCCGCCAACCTCGACTCCTATTACATCCGTTGTGGTGTAGACGCGAAACCGACCAGAGGAAAACACTCTTTGCAACGTGGCGGCGACACGCTTGTCGCGGGCGGCAAGCGTCACCGCAGTTGGACAATGGCGAGCAACCTCTGCGGCGAAACTGGGGCCGGATAAAACGGCGATGCGATTCTCAACGTGTTGACCGTAAGTTTCGGAGAGCACCGTGCTCATAGTCACGAACGAGTCTTCTTCAATTCCTTTCGTCGCGCTAACTAAAAGTGAGTCGCCCTGCAACCGGGGCGCAATGTCCTGCGCGAGCGGGCGTAGCGCATGTGAAGGGACAGCAAAGAGGATAAGTTCTGCATCCATGAGCGCGTGAGCCAAGGAAGACGTTAAGGCAAGTTGTTCGGGCAAGGCCGCGCCAGGAAGGTAGAGCGCATTTTCTCTTGTTTGCTGCATCCGTGCACACAAACTCTCCCTGCGGGCCCACAGCCGAACCCGATGACCGCCGGTTGTCAACAAAATAGCAAGCGCTGTTCCCCATCCTCCAGCTCCGATGACTGCGACTTGCATAATGGTGAGCCTTTTCGTCGTTGTTGCGATTCTATACAGCTTGTGAACGTCGTCAGTCCCGCGTTAGCGCCACCCGATCACGCTCAGTTGGCGTCCGGCCCCCGCTCCGTCTCTACGATAGGAGGCGAAAGAAGGGTCACAAAAAGTGCAGGGTCCGATGCGGCTAAGCTGTGTGCGCGGCACGCCAGCCTCGACAAGTTGCGCAAGATTGACTGCTCGCAGGTCAAGGAATCCCTTCCCTCCGTGTGTGGATAGCCAAGTCGTCGCCTCTCGAATGCTCCATCGCTCAACGATGGTTTCTCCCACCTCCGGTCCCACTTCGTAGCAACACCCGCCGATAGAAGGCCCCAACGCGGCATAGAGCTGGTGTGGTTCGACTTTCCATTGCGCCGAGAGCATCGTGACTGCCCGCTGCGCAATTCCCTTCAGTGTTCCGCGCCAACCAGCGTGCAACGCAGCGGCAACGCCTTGGTGCGGAGCAACCAGCAGAATGGGCACGCAGTCCGCCGTAGCAATGCCAAGCACAGCGCCGGGCATAGCGGAAATAAGGCCGTCCGCCTCCTGTCTTTCATCCGGGCTCGTCACTGATGTTTCGTGATTAACGATCACTATCTCGTCGCCATGAACCTGCTTCAGAGTGTGCAGCCGCAACCCCTGCGCCGCGAATTGCGCGCGCGTTGCTAATGAGTCGCCTAACCGACGAGAGAACCCGTGCACGAGTCCAGGGAAATGGCGCCATTCGTCAGTGTAGAGCCAGGATATGTCTGACGGCAGCACATTCATACACTCGGCTCCCTTGTCGTATTAACTTCGTCCCGCGCTTTTCTTTCTGCTTGCTGAAGAGTCAAAGCGACGACCGTTTCGACTTGGTCGGTCTGAGGAAACATATCAAACGATTGCAAACGCCGTGCGAAATATCCCGCCTGCGCGAAGCGATCAAGGTCCCGAGCCAAAGTCACCGGGTCACAAGAAACATACATCAATTTAGGGGCCTTGACCGCACCCACGGCGGCAAAAGCCTCCGGGCTAAGCCCCTTGCGCGGAGGATTCACTACGACGAGACCAATTTGTCCAAGCTGGCTCATCGTATCTCGGAGTTTTTCCGCCGCGTCGCCGGCGAAAAACCTAGTGTTATTGTAGCCATTGCGACGCGCATTTTCTTTTGCGGTGTTAATCGCTCCGACATTGTCGTCGATACCGATGACCAATTTTGCTTTTCCCGCGAGATGCAAAGCAATCGGCCCAATGCCGCAATAGAGATCGAGAGCGATTTCGTCTCCTTGCAGTTCAGCCCAGTCTCGCACGGTTTCGTACAGCCGCAGCGCAACCGGAGGGTTGGCTTGGGCAAAGGCGCTGATCGGAATACTCAACCGTAACGGACCAAACTTTTCGAGCAGTGAATCTCGCCCTCGCAAAGGATGAAAACGTTCACCCCAAATGACGTTGCCGGGCTTATCGTGAATGTTCTGGATGACGCCACTGAGAAACGGAAAACGCCGTTCAAGTTCCTGGACCAACTCACGGACCTGGGGGAAATGCATGTGGCGAGTGACGAGCGTCAGCAACACTTGATGTGACCAGAGGCTATAGCGAATATCGAGGTAACGCAGTTGGCCGGTATCGCGTTCTTCGTCGTACGGCGTGATGCCCAGGCGCTCGATAGCTTCTACAAGAAACTGTACAACACTGTTGACTTGGCGGGGATGAACCGCACAAGCCGAGGCGTCTATCACCTGATGCGTTTCCGGTCTGTACAGCCCAATGACAGGTCTGCCACCGACACGTCGGACCACGAGCTTCACCCGCGTGCGGTACCCAAACTGACGGGGAGAAGGCACAAGCGGCGGAATAGCAATTGGTTGCAGCGACGAATACTCTGCTAGCGCTTCTACCACTCGGGCCCGTTTTTTCTCCAACTGTTGTAAATACGGGTACTGGGAATAGGGACAGCCGTGGCACGCCGGGAAATGCGGACACGGGTGACGCTGCCTTGAAGGCGGTGGTCCTTGCTGCTCGCGGAACGAGCGCGGGGGTGCGCCTCTTGGAAACCGTACAGGTTCGCCGCCTTTTAAGCGGTTGCGAACAGGTTGCGATCCGGGCCCTGATTTGCCGAACCGTTTCTGTTCTCGGGAGTGTTCTTGGGGAAATTTTTTCGATACAGCCACACTGTCAGCACTCTATAAGGCTGCTCAGGTGGCGTCAACGAGAGGCGTACGCTGGCAGGTTAGAGGTGGGCGCCGATTTCCTCCACGGTGAGATGAGTAAAGCAGGTCTTTCCCAACTCTTCGATGCAGACAAATTTAATTTTTCCGCTCGCAGCTTTCTTATCAGTTGCGATGCCTCGTAGGAGTTGTTCACTCTCAATATCTTTGGGGATCACGACGGGAAGCCCCGCTTTTTTGAGGAGGCGGACGACTTGCTCGCTGACTTTTGCATCACAGAGTTTACGTTTGTGTGAAAGATGCGCGGCGAAGGCCATGCCGATGGCCACAGCTTCACCATGCAGGAATTGTTTGTAATTGGTGACCGATTCTATGGCGTGCCCCAACGTGTGGCCAAAATTCAGGATGGCCCGGTAATCTCCTTCAGTTTCATCTTCTTCGACTACGAGCGCTTTAAGCTGGCAACACGTTTTGATGACATTGATTAGTAAGTCCGGCTCAAGCTTGAGCAGCGCGGAGAGCTGCTGTTCGAGGAGCGCAAACAGCTCCGGATTCAAGATCACCCCGTATTTAATTACTTCCGCCATGCCAGAGAGGAATTCTCGACGCGGTAACGTTTTCAGTGTGTCCACATCAATGACCACCAAACGGGGCTGATAAAAAGCGCCAATGAGATTTTTTCCCGCGGAATGATTGACCGCGGTTTTTCCACCCACGCTGGAATCCACTTGGGCCAGTAACGTCGTGGGTACTTGCACGAGCGGCAGTCCGCGCTGAAAGGTCGCGGCGGCAAAGCCCGCCACGTCACCAATGACGCCACCGCCAAGTGCAATAAGCGGAGAGCTGCGCTCAATGCGCCCTTCGATGAGCTTATCGTACAAGAAAGCAAGCCACGCAAGACTTTTATGTTCTTCTCCAGCGGGAATTTCTACGACCCAAGGTTCAAAACCGGCGCGTTGGAGGATCTCCACAGTTTTTTCTTTATAAATCTTGCCGACGATGGAGTCCGTCACGAGAGCGACTCGTGACGTGGTCAAGCGATACCGATGAAGAAGTTGTCCTAAATCGTTGAGCAAGCCTTCTCCCACAAGGATTGGATACGAACGAAGACCGAGGTTGACCGTGACAGTTTCCATCACTGCCTCAATGATGCTGGGAGACACGCACAAATTGCTTCAACGACCCCACTACTGGTGAGAGAAGAGGTATCGATTATCTGGTCTGCTTTCGCATAGGCGTCGGCGCGCGCGGCGAGCAGCGTACGAATTTTGCTCAGCGGATCTTCCCCTTGCAACAGCGGGCGGTCAGTATTACCTTGCACTCGTGAAAAAATCACTTCAGGGATGGCAGTCAGACAGACCAAGAGGCCGCTTGCTTGCAAATTTTTGAGGTTTGTTTCATTCAGCAAGGCCCCGCCGCCGGTAGCGATCACAAGCCCTTCCTCCGCACATACTTGCGCGATGACTTCTTGTTCAAGAGCGCGGAAGTGGGGCTCTCCTCGTTCCGCAAAGAGCGCGGCGATGGTCATACCTGTTTTCTCTTCGATCAGGTTGTCCGTGTCAACAAATCGTCGACGCAATCGAGCGGCAATTGCTCTTCCTACTGTGCTTTTGCCTGTTCCCATGAACCCGGTTAGGATGATGTTCTTGCGTCGGCCCACCAGCCTTAAAACCGCCTTACCTGTTCCACATAGCCTTCGTAATTGCGACGAATCTCAATCAATGAATCTCCGCCGAATTTCTCTAGAAATGCTTGAGTGAGCACATAGGATACCACACTTTCTGCTATAACAGCAGCCGCGGGGATTGCGCACACATCAGACCGTTCGATCGTCGCTTCGACTGGCTCTTTCGTACGCAGATCAACTGAATGCAGTGGACGCATGAGCGTGGACAGTGGTTTGAAAGCGACGCGCACGCGCAGCGGTTCTCCGGTGCTCATGCCGCCTTCTATCCCGCCAGAATTGTTGCCGTGCCGCACGAACCCTTTTGTCGCATCGAAAAAAATCTCGTCATGCACTTGAGAGCCTGGAAGACGCGCGGTGGTAAAGCCGAGACCGAATTCAACTCCTTTGACGGCTTGAAGGCTCATCAACGCATACCCTAGTCGTCCGTCGAGTTTACGATCCCAGTGGGAAAAACTGCCGAGCCCGGGCGGAAGCCCGACTGTAACCACTTCAACGATTCCGCCCAACGTGTCGCCTTGTTTTTTACATTGATCAATCAGGGCGATGATGTTTTCTTCCGCTTTTGGGTCGGCCATTCGTACCGGAGACACTTCCGAATGAGCAAAAATTTCTTCGACTGACAGTTGGCTATGATCGGCAACAATCCCGCCGATTTCGGCGACATATCCCATCACTTGCACGTCGAAGGAAGAAAGGAGGCATTTCGCAAGCCCACCAACAGCGACACGAGCGGTGGTTTCCCGAGCGCTTGCCCGTTCAAGGATATTACGAACGTCGTAGTGATGGTATTTCAAAGCGCCAGTGAGGTCGGCGTGCCCAGGCCGTGGGCGTGTGACTGCGATGTTTTCATCCCGGTCTTCCGGGAATGGCGACATACGCTTTTCCCAATTGCGCCAATCTTTATTCTCAATCAGGAGGGTAATGGGCGAGCCGAGACTTTCTCCCCAGCGTACACCAGAGCGAATCTGCGCTTCGTCTTTTTCGATCTTCATGCGTCCGCCGCGTCCATATCCCTGTTGGCGGCGAGCCAAATCGTGATTGATATGGGCAAGGTCAATAGGGACTCCTGCGGGAAACCCCTCAACAATCGTTGTTAAGCACGGACCGTGGGACTCGCCTGCGGTGAAAAAGCGAAGCATGAATATGTGTGACCTTCCACTTGGGCGCAAGAAAACTCAGCGCCCTTTCTTTTTATTTCTCTTGCATCCTCCTATCTTTTTCTGAAAAGATGAGCTATAGGGGCAAGGTCAAAACGTGGAAGGTTGACCTCGCCCCTACGTCCCGATACCACAACCACCACCCCACTTCAGATTGACAGGGACGCTCGGAAGCTCGGAGCCGGATAGCAATTAATCTCACCTACCCCACCTCTTCCTCCGCCCAGCGCGCTGCTGTTCGGCAGCCAAGCTCCCGAGTGTCCCAGCCTATCACTTCTTCGTTTAAGCCAGGCACAGATCTAAGAGCTCTTTCTTGCCACACGCGCTGCGACCAACCACCACCCCACCACGAGCTCTTAGACCTGTACCTGCTTATCATACTTGCTCTACTTCCTTCCCTTTCGTTCGTCACCCTCGTCATGGATGCAACGTGCTTTCGATAATATTCTCCGCTGAAGCTTTTTTTTCACGGTTTTCCCATAGTTGTTGAGAGGTTGGCAACGGCCCTGTTGCCCCGCCCATCACAACCTTGGGTGTCACAAAGACGAGCAATTCACTTTTTATTCGATTTTTATTTTCTCCACGGAACATCCAGCCCAGGACAGGAATGTCACGGAAGTAGGGGACGCCTGTTTTTTGTCGCTCTACGTCATCTTGAAGAATGCCGCCGAGTACAAATGTCTCTCCAGAGTGAATTAAGACATTCGAGCTTGCGGTTCTCGTGAGCGTGTCAGGAATAAGAGGAAAAGAAGAACCTGAACCAGTAGGTTTCACACTGGCGTCAGTAAGGTCGCTCGTTTCTGCATCAATATTCAGCAAGATAAATCCATCGGACGAGATTTGTGGAGTAACGTTCAAAATAATACCAACCTCAAATTCTTGGAAAGCATTGCCCCCTCCTTGGGTGGATCCCGCGCCACCTACGTTGAGCGAGCCTGACACGATGGGCACGCGCACCACTCGGCGAGAACGAATATCCGCTTTTTGATTGTTAATAGTGACGACTCGTGGTCGTGAAATAACCCGAGCTTTTCCTTCTCTTTCCAGCGCACTCAGACGAATATCCAGAGCTTCCCCTCCAAGCGCCGAACCCAAGAGGATGTCTAAAGCAGAGCCTGACCCGGGTATGACGCCCGAAGCCGGAAAATCGGCAACAAAGGGTACCCCAGTTGTGCCAGTTGTTAAGCCTGAGCCGGTCAACCCGACGCGTCCTGAGAGATCGGTGCCTGGAGTACGGCTATATCCCCATTGGATGCCCAAATTTCGATTGAGATTTTCATTGGTGGTGACAAGATACGATTCAATCACCACTTGCGGCGTCTGGATGTCGATGTTCTTAATAAACTCGCGGATCAGCGCAATGTTGTCCGGTATATCGCGAACGGCGATGATATTTGAGACCGAATCCGCTGTGATGGTCCCTCGGGGCGATAGGAGCGCGACTTGTTGAATTTTGATTCCTCCAGGACTCCCCGTTCCTCCAGGTCCACCAACTCCCGAAATTGCTCCGCCCGTCGGAGGAGTTCCTCCGGCAAGAGGAGAACCAGGAGCGCCGCCAGCAGTCCCAACCCGCTGTTGGACTTCTCGCGTCATCAACTCAACCACTTTGGTCGCTTTGACGTAATTAACTTTGATGTACTCCGTGACCAAGGGCGTAATCTTTTGTTCGGCATTCCGTGCGGCGAGGCGCGCGTTGCGTTCTGCCTCTAGCCGTTTCGTCGTTGAGACAGTGATCACATTCCCAGTCTGGGTCTTCTCCAGGCCGTTTGACTGGAGTACAACATCAAGGGCTTGGTCCCAGGGCACTTCGACCAGACGAAGCGTCACACGCGCTTTGACATCGTCGGTCGCCACGATATTGAGCCCACTGACTTCGGCAATGATGCGGAAAACGTCATGCAAATCTGCATTTTTGAAATCGAGAGAAATTTTCTTTCCCGTGTATTGTAGCTCATGTTCGGGTTTGAACTCCGTGGCGAAGGCGGCTGCGTTTTCTTCGAGAGCCAGCGTCGTTGAGTCAGCTTGTCCTGCTTTCCTCTGACCTCGCTTCTGGAGCTTCGCCGCGAACGACGGAGGAATTTGTGTTACGCGCTCCATGCCCCACGCGTCTTCCTCTGCGGAGTGGGTGGCAGGAGAAGAAGGAGCGATCGCCGACCCGAATGTTTCTTCCCGGAGCGGCGTGGAGGGAGTTGCACTTTTTGTGAGATCCGTAGGAACCGGCTCGGTTGACGCCGGTGCTCCTCCGCCTTTTTCCATCTCAAGTTTCGCGGTGGTGGACTCTTCCTGAGGTGCGGCGGTGATCACCGTTGGTCCCGACGCGAAGAGCGCCGGGTTTTCCGCCGCCGCTTCCGTGCGCCTGCCTTCGGGCTGAGACGTAGTGGTCTTGGATGTCGCTACTGCAAGTTTCCCTTCGTCCGCCAGAAAGAGCACCTGGGCTTTGGCTTCTGCTAACGCCTTTCCCTCGGCTTTCTCACTTTTCTCACCGATCTGCACGGCCACGGCGGTGTCGGTATTTTCAACCGAGAATGCCGGAGTTTCACGACCCTTCAAATCGACGACGAGACGCATGCGCCCTTGATAGTTGCCGACGCGCACGGCTGAGATCAGCGGGTCTGACGCTTTATACCTCTGCACTTTCGGCGGAGTTTCGATCGTTCCTTTGATGTCGACGACTAGGCGACTGGGATTGCGCAACGGAAAATAATCGATTCCCTCTGGCGGACGAGACAAACGAAACCGCACCTGGTGCTGCCCGGCTGTTTCCATAAGACGGACCTCGTAAAGACGTACCGGTCCCTCATACGTCGGCGCAGGCGGCAGCTGGACGGCTACTGGTTGCTCCGGCAAAAGGGGCGGAGGCGCAGGCGCTACTTTCTTTGATTGGACAGTACAGGAGTCTGTTGTAAGGAGGATGCACAATAGCGCGGCGACTCTTCCCCTTTCCGTTGTTGGTAGTTTCCGCATGTTTCCTCTCTCCCTCACCCCACCACGGCGCGGATTATCGGGTTTCCTTCTTCTTCCTTTGCGAGGATTCGGTTACCGTCAATCGTAACTCTTTCTCTTGCACTTGCCGTTTCCCAAAGAAATCGGTTTCGTATTCTTCAATGACAACGCGTTTTTGTTCAATGGTTTTGACAACGCCGCCACGAGAGCCGATCAACGTGCCACGGGTGACGATGTAGCCAAGGCCGCCGCTGTCTTCCACCAATGCGCGGGGTTCGTCTGTCTCCCAAATCACGCCTACAAGTCTCAGTTGACCAAGATCGAATCGTTGAAGGGGAGTTTTGAGGTCCTCCGCTCCTGTCGCGTCCGATGTCAGAGCCGAAAACGGCGAGTAGAATGGATCTCGCTTTCCTTCAGCCATGTAGTGATAGGCGTCTTCCTCTGAACCTTTTTGTTCTTGCGCGACAAGGGCTTCTGGAGTAATCAGGAAGAGCATCCCGATTACGCCACAGACCGCGTCTCTACATTTGCGCCAAGAACACTGCGGAATCATAGCGGTTCCCTATTTCTTCCCTTTTTTCTTTGCGGCCTCTTCTCTTTCCTTAGCGAGACGCGCTCGTTCTTCTTCGTTGAGAAAACGGTAAGTCGTGGCCGAAAAGGAAGCATCAACTTGCATTTGTCCGCCCACAAGTTGAGGGTTTTTCATCGTCGTATCGGATATCGTCACAATGCGATTGAGGGAGCGCACTTTATCAAAGAAGAGCACGACCTGATGATAGTGACCCCGCACCGCCATCTCGACCGGCACTTCTGCATAGAGATCTTGCGCCACTTCTGGTTTCTGACGGAACAGAACTACGTCGAGACCTGAATCTCTGCCAAGATTAGAAACCTGCTTCAACAGTTCGGGAATTTCTTTTTGTTCGGGGAGCTGCGCTTTTGCCTGATTGAAGCGACCCTCGACTTCTTCTACTTCTTCCTTCGTTTTCTGGGGGTCTTTGAGAGCAGCCTGCAGTTGCGTTTTTGTCTGTTCGAGAGTCTGTGACCGCTCTCGATTTTGGGCAATTTGTGCCGAGCGCGGCATATAGAAAAGAAAAGCATAGGAAAGCACGATGAGGATGGCGATCCCGCTGTACAGTAAAAGGCGCTGATTCAAAGGTAAAGCAAGTATTCGATCAAGCATGAGTTATTCCTGCTGACTTATCTTCCCAGCCTGGGAAACAGAGGCTGCTTTTGTGGCGGTTTTGTCCTCTGCGCCAGCCTTTTTTTGCTCCGCTTCTTTTGCTGGTGGATTTGCCGCCTCAGGGGCTTTTCCATAATTGACCGCAGCTTCGATCAAGAATTTCGTCATCATGACGGCAGGAGTCTTTCCTTCTCTCTCGGCATTCTTCTCGGATCCTCCTCGCGGACTTGGTGGAGGCACCTGTGCTTCTTGTTGAGTTTCTCTGATCTCGACGCTGCGAAAATAAGAAGAATTCGCGAGATTACGAGCAAAGGTGGCGATCGTCTGATTATCAATGGCCTTTCCCCTGATCTGGGTTGCGCCTTTGCTCTCGGCGTATTCCGTCAGCCAGAGGAATTCTGGCGTACTGGAGCTGAGATCGTCGAAAATGTGCACTGGAGCCGTTCTTCTTTTGGGAGAGGTGAGAAGGCTCACAACATAGATCTTGTCTTCTAGTTCCTTTTTCTGGCGCTTGAGTTTCTCAATTTCTTGATGTTGTTTGTTCAAGATCGCTACTTGAGCTTCGAGGCGAGTCAAAGTCTCGTTTGTCTCGTTCAACTGTGAAGATTGGAAGAAATAGGAAGCTAGAACCGCAACGAGAGTACTCAGCAGGATTCCTCCTGCTAGTCCTAACTCCCTTCGGCGAGAGGCGGCGCTAACGACCGTTTGTGTAGGGAGCAAATTGATATGGATCATTTGTCCCCTGGCCTCCTGGTGGCAAGCCCGACGCTCACTGCAAAAGCAGACGCGTTTTCTTGCAGAAACTGTTCGTCAATGTGACGACCAATCGAGAGCGCACGAAAAGGATCAGAGAACGTCACCGGAATTTGTAGACGTTCACCCATCGCCGCAACAAGGCTCGGCAAATGAGCACTGCCACCGCTCAGATAGACTACCGTGATTTGTTCCTCGGCTGAACCCGTGCCAAAAAAGCTGAGGGCGCGCTGGATTTCATCAAGCAACTGATCGGAAACCGCCGTTACCACGTGGCCGATTTCTCGCTTCTGCACTTCATCGTCGCTACCAAAAAGCTTTACATCTTCGGCCTCTTCGTAATTCAGGTGTAAGGCCTCTGAGAGAGCCTCGGTAAACTGACGACCACCGACAGGAACATCGCCGGTAAAGGCGGATCGCCCTCCCTTCATGATATTAATGGAAGAATAGCGTGCGCCGACGTTGATGAGCGCAACCACCTCTTCCGGTTCCGGCGTATAATTGAGTTCGAACATGTTTTCCAGAGCGAAGTAGTCAACGTCGACAATGACAGGAGAAAGTCCGGCGTTGGTAATGGCCGTCACGTAGCTGTTGATCACATCTTTGCGGACAGCGACTAAGAGCACGTCAACCTCGTTAGAATCGTGCGCTGTTTCGAGGATCTGATAATCGAGATTGACGTTCTCAAGACTTTCCGGAATGAAATTGCCGGCTTCAAAGAGAATCGTCTGCTCGAGTTCGCTTGGACTCTGAAGCGGGAAGGTTGCACGCTTGATAATGACTGCTGGGCCGGGGACTGCCGCGATGACCTCGGAAGTTTTCACTTTCTGTGCAGACATTAATGAGCGAATAGCTTGGGTAACGCTCTCCAGATCTTGCACCACATTGCCTTGGATTGCGTTTGTTGGCAGAGGAGCAATACCGGCGTTGACGATTTTTAACGCCTCGCCGCTATCGCGCACCTCAAGCATCTTGACGGAACTTGAACCGATATCGAGGCTCAGATAGCCTTTCTCTGCGCTCGGTATTAAGGAGACCACCGGAGAGAGAACTTTCTTGAGTACGTTGCCTAGTGACGCCATTAGCAATTCCGCAGCAATTAATAAATACGACTCATTTCAGTTATTTAGTATGTAATAAGAAAAGCAATTTGTCAAATGTTGGGAAAGAAAAATTCTTCCTCTCTCTTTCTTGCGGATGTAGCAGTTCCCATACCAATTACCGGCACGGAGGTGCTCACATACCGGGTGACAGAAGCGTTGTTGTCTCGGTTGGTTCCCGGCGTCAGAGTAGTTGTTTCCGTAGGTAAGCGAAAAATAATAGGAATTTTTGTTCGCTGGAGCGATCCCAGCGATTCTCTCGCCCCAGAAAAAATTAAGGAAATTCTTGATATTCTCGATGAAGCACCTGTTTTTCCTCAAGACTTGATGGTTCTGTGGCAGTGGGCGTCGAGATATTATTTGACCTCTCCAGGCGAGATGCTCAGCGCGATGTTACCGGGATGGATGTGGCAGGAAGGTGAAATTGTTATCCACCTCAGGGAAGAGCAGGCGAAGAAAAGAAGAAGATCAGCAAAAAAAAATGAAGAAAGAGACCATGGAGCAACCAACGAATCGCTTGCCGATCCACCCATCTTGGCCCTCTTCACTCTCGCGGAACAGGAAATTTGGCGGTACCTCCAGACGAAGCGACGTGTTTCCCTGAAGACCTTGCGACGAGAGTTTCCTTTCGCACCGCTCTCCGACACATTGCGGAAATTGGAGGACTCTCACTGCATCGAGTTGCAGGCCCCTATCCAAAAGCAACAAAGTAAAGGAGAAGATCCTAACGCATACCGTCTCGACACCGATCCGCAAATACCTGTCTCTTTTATACAACTCTCTCCCGTGCAGGTCACCGCGTGCGAAAAGATCGCTGTCTCACTCCAGACTAATGCTTTTCATGTGTTTCTTGTGCATGGAGTCACGGGAAGCGGCAAGACTGAGGTCTATCTTCGCATGGCGCAAGCCGCCATCGCACGCGGTAAGCGAGTGCTCTTACTCGCTCCTGAAATTGCGCTGACGCACCAATTAGTGGAACGTGCTTGTGCGCGGTTCGGTCAACTTGTTGCGCTGCTGCACAGTGGGCAGACCACGAGTGAACGGTGGCAAGCGTGGCGTCGCATTGCGCGTGGAGAAGTTGCTGTCGTCATTGGCGTACGCTCCGCAGTCTTCGCGCCGATCGAGAATCTCGGCTTGATCGTCGTCGATGAGGAACACGACCCAGCGTACAAGCAAGAAGACAGTCCTCGATATAATGCTCGGGATCTGGCAATTGTTCGCGGAAAGCTGTCTTCGTGTCCCGTTATCCTCGGGTCGGCAACCCCCTCTCTGGAAAGTTATGCCCATTGTCAAGCTCGACGATACTCCTTGATTGAATTGCCTGAGCGAGTGGAAGCGCGTTCGCTCCCGTCAGTCGACATTGTCGATCTCCGTCAATGGAAACGCGATAGCAGCGGAACGGACCGGATTTTTTCTCCGATTCTGCGGCAGGCGCTGCTCGATAACTATCAAGCTGGCAAGCAAAGCTTGCTGTTCCTCAATCGCCGGGGCTATGCGCGCTATTTACAATGTAGCAGTTGCGGTGAGGTACTCTCTTGTGGGCAGTGTAGCGTGACATTGACTTTTCATTTGCAAGGGAGAGTGCTGCGCTGCCACTACTGCGGGTTTTCTCGACCAGCGCCAAATACATGTCCTCATTGTCACGAGCGCGAATTAGAAGGAAGCGGTATCGGCACGGAGCAAGTGGAAGAGGCCTTGTTGCGACTACTGCCAGATGCGCGGGTGGCGCGGTTGGATCGCGATAGCGTACGCAGAAAAGGCGTGTTGGGAAAAGTGATCGACTCATGGCGTACGCACGAAACGGATGTCCTTGTTGGAACACAAATGGTGACGAAAGGACATGATGTGGCGGGCGTCACGTTGGTTGGGGTCTTGCTTGCGGATGTTGCCTTGAATCTTCCGGACTTTCGCGCTGCTGAGCGTACATTTCAATTACTCACGCAAGTTGCTGGTAGAGCCGGTCGCGGTGCAGATCCTGGCCGCGTGATTATTCAAACCTATTCTCCTCAGCACTATAGTGTCCGTTGCGCCACACAGCATGATTTCCGCCGCTTCGCTGCCCTGGAGCTGCGGTATCGGAAGAAGTTGAACTATCCACCCTTTGCGCGCATGGTGAATGTCCGCTTTGAAGGAAAGGATGGCGAGCGCGTCAAAACTGTTGCGCAACATTTCGTGGAGCGTCTTGCTGCGAGGGTTGGCCAACAGCGCAATGGTCCGACGATCTTAGGACCAGCGCCGGCGCCGATTGAGCGCATCAAGGGACGTGAGCGCTGGCAAGTGCTCATCAAAGGTGAAGATCGCTCGTTGCTGCACGACCTCGTCGGAAAAACACAGGAGGAATTGTTCACGCAGGGCTGGTCCTCACAATTGCGCATCGTTGTTGATGTTGATCCGTATAACATGTTATAGGTCCACACAATGATCAGAGAAATTTTACATTTTCCTGACCCCCGCTTAAAACAAGGTGGTCAAGCCGTGACGCATATCAACGGCGACCTCGTGCAGACCGTCAACGATATGGTTGTCACCATGTACGACGCGCCAGGCATCGGTTTGGCCGCCGTGCAGATCGGCGTACCTCAGCGGATTATCGTCGTGGACATCAACCACGAAGAACCAGGGAAAGATCTGCTGAAGTTAATTAACCCGGTCATCACGGCCCGTGAAGGGGAAATTATCTGGGAAGAAGGCTGCTTGAGTGTCGTCGACTACACAGCGGAAGTGAAGCGTTCTGCGAAGGTAGAAATCACGGCCTGGACGCCGGAGGAAAAAGAGATCGTCCTGCAAGCTGAGGATTTACTCGCGGTGGCGTTACAGCACGAGATCGATCATCTCGACGGGAAATTATTTATCGATCGCATTAGTCGGCTCAAGCGAGAATTGTACGCTCGCAAAGTCCACAAGCTCTTGCGCGAGGGACGCCCGCTCGAAGCGCGCAAGAAACAAGCGGCAATTTAACTTTTTCAACCGAAGTCCTGAGGGCGGAGCGGAGCGCGCTCCGGTCTGTTTCTCAGGTCGAGGGCTCGACTATGCCTTCTTCCTCTTCTCCTCTTCGCCTCGTTTTCATGGGTACGCCAGAGTTCGCTGTTCCCTCACTACAAGTGCTAATTGGCGAAGGAGAAAATCTCGTTGGGGTATTCACCCAGCCGGATCAGCCATCCGGCCGCGGCATGATCCTCCACGCCCCGCCAGTGAAGACGTTGGCGGAGGCGCACCGTATTCCCGTATTCCAACCGCAGAAGCTGCGAGCGACGGAGGTGCTCGCTCGCATACAGGAATGGCGCCCTGATCTCATCATTGTCGTTGCGTATGGTAAGATACTGCCTAACTCTATCCTAGAATTTCCCCCACAAGGCTGTATTAATGTCCATGCTTCGCTGTTGCCCAAATATCGCGGCGCCGCGCCTATCCAATGGGCCATTGCTCAAGGCGAGAGCGAAACCGGAGTAACCATCATGCGTATCAGCGAACGCATGGATGCCGGTGATATCCTGCTCCAGCGAGCCATGCCGATTGGAAAGAGTGATACCGGCGGGAGTCTACACGATAAGCTGTCTCACCTTGGCGCCGAGGCGTTGCGCGAGGCGTTGGGGTTGCTCAAACACGGGCAATTGACCGCGCGCCAGCAAAGTGAGGCCGAAGTCACGTATGCGCCGATGATCAAGAAAGAGGATGGCCGGATTGATTGGACGCAAGAGGCGCATGTAATCGAGCGGCGTATCCGCGCGTTTACTCCTTGGCCCTCCGCTTACTCCACCTTTCAAGGAAAACTGCTTAAAATTTTCAAGGCGCAGATAGAACCCCAGGCCTCTCATGTGGACGCGCTTCCAGGAACCGTGACTGAAGCCTCATCCATGCACCTCGTGGTCGCCACTGGCAATGGACAACTGGCCATGCAGGAAGTGCAACTCGAGGGGAAGAAGCGTATGGCGATCGAAGAATTTCTTCGCGGTCATGCCATCCAACGCGGGGCGCGACTCGGAGGCTGACGGGGTTGCGTTGACGAGTCCTAGGAGAATGTGCAAGAGAGGAATCTAAAGGAGGATCACCAATGCCGGAAAAATACACGATGGAAGACGTGAAGGCGCTCTCACAAAAATACAAGAACTGGGGCAAGTGGGGCGCAAACGATCAGCTCGGAACGCTGAACTACATCACGCCTGAGAAGGTTGTCGATGCAGCAAAACTTGTCAAACAAGGCAAGACCTTTTCGCTGTCGATTCCTTTTGACGATAAAGGACCGCAGACCGGAGCGTTTGGGCGGTTCAATCCCATTCATTTTATGTTGCAAGACGGCGGTGATATCGTTACTGGCGCACAAGATCATCTGCCTAATCTTCGCTACACGGATGACGCGGTGACTATGCCGCTGCAATGCGCCACGCAATGGGACGCACTCGCGCACATCTTGTACGAGGACCGCATGTACAACGGCTATGCGGCCAATGAAATCACCAGCTCTGGCGCTAAGAAAAACGGCATCGAGAACGCCAAGAATAAAATTATCACTCGCGGTGTGCTGCTCGATATTGCACGGTATCGCAAGAAAAATTGGCTCGACCCCGGAGAAGCCATTTATCCGGCGGACCTTGATGGCGCCGCCGCAATGGGTAATGTGAGCATTGGTAAAGGCGATATCGTGCTGATTCGCACGGGGCAGATTGCACAGGTAAGAGCGGAAAAAAGCTGGGGCGCGTATAGTGGTGGTTCGGCGCCGGGGCTCGGTGTGGCGTGCGCCTCGTGGCTCTGTGAGAAACAAGTAGCGGGCTACGCGACCGACACCTGGGGTACGGAGGTCATTCCCAACGAAACAGCCGACGTGTTTCAGCCGTTGCACGTCATCTTAATCGTTCATGTCGGTATGCTGGTCGGCGAGATTTTTGACTTTGAGGAGTTAGCCGAGGATTGCGCAAAAGATGGCGTCTACGAGTGTATGTTCGTGGCCCCTCCGCTGCCCATTACTGGCGCCGTGGGTTCTCCGGTGAATCCGCAGGCGATTAAATGACTACATTTCAGCTTGACACTACAACAGCAAAAATGCCAGACTTGAGCGGTCATACAGGAGGAAGTCATGCCAGACACTGCCGCCTTATCTTCGAAACGCATTGAAGTCCAAGAAGACGATCCGATTGAACTCCTCTATGCACGGGGCGTGACGGACGGACTGCCCGTCATTCCGCCGACTGAGGGGCGAGTCACGCGCATGCTGGCGGCGACGGACCGCGACCCGCAAGAATTGATTGGTCTCATCGGTCCTAACTATGGTCGCGCTACAGTCGAGAAAGTCGCCATCAATGCGGTGATGGCTGGATGCCACCCCTCCTATTTCCCCGTAGTGTTGGCGGGCGTTGAAGCCATGTGCGAAGAGGCATTTTGCATTCATGGCATTAACGTGACCACTTTTTCGGCGACGCCAATGGCGATTATCAATGGTCCGATTCGTCAGCGGATCGGCGTCAATTGTGGACATAACGCGCTTGGGCATGGCTTCCGCGCCAACGCCACGATTGGGCGCACTTTCCGCTTGTGCATCATCAATATCGGGGGCGCCAAGCCGCACGAAATTACCAAAGCCACAATGGGCCACCCGGCGCAGTACACGTTCTGCACCGGGGAAAACGAAGAAGAGAGCCCCTGGGAACCGCTGCATGTCGAACGCGGCTATCGTCCCGAGCAGAGCACGATCACGCTGTTCGGTGCGCATTCGCCGCTACAAATTAGCGATCACGCCAGCCGTGACGCGGAACAACTAGCGCTCTCGCTGGGGTGGACGATGGCGGGCCTCTGGAACCACAAAAATTTCCCGCTGTTTTCCGACACCGTGCTGGTGGTCTGCCCTGAGCACGCCAAGACGTTCAAGCAAGATGGGTGGTCCAAAAACGATCTACGTCAGTTCCTCTACGAAAAAATCCGGCGTCCCTTTCGAGAACTGCGCCCCGGTGTGAGCGGCGGTGAAGGCGCTGGGGTGAGCATGTTGAGAACAGCGAAGAAAGATCGTGAGCCGCCGACCGATGACACCCTGTTCCCCAAGTTTTCCAAACCGGAGCACCTCACGATCTTCGTCGCTGGTGGAACTGCTGGTCGATTCTCAGCGGCAATAGCAGGCTGGGCTGGCGGCGAGTTTGGCAGTAAAATCACTACGAAAGAAATTCGCGTTTAACAATATCAACGTCGATAGAAAGGAGACTGCTCATGGGAGACGTGTTATTTGATCCCACGGATAAGGTGGAACGCGCGCAGAAAACGTTCGCGCCTCGATTGGACACGCTGGCCGGCGCAACGGTTGGCTTGCTTGACATCAGCAAGGCTAAAGGATCTTTCTTT
Source organism: uncultured Enterobacteriaceae bacterium (assembly GCA_964441775.1). Classification (GTDB taxonomy): domain Bacteria; phylum Desulfobacterota; class Binatia; order Bin18; family Bin18; genus SYOC01. Next base: position 9,092 of record CAYTVL010000009.1, on the reverse strand, counting down.
CTTGATCGTGTAGAAGAGATTCTACGCGACAAGTACGGCGTGAAAGAAGTCCTGCGGCGCATGAAGCCGACGGTGGCGCGCCCCGCGCCCGAGCCGATCCGTGTTGAGTTAATAGAAAAGTGTGACGCGGTCATCGAAGCGCTCAGCGATTGAGGGGCCTGCATATCGTGCAGTTCGCACGATGTCATCACCCTCGAAGAAAAAGGCATTCCCACCGCGAACGTGACCACCACCGAGTTTATCGGCGCCGCCCACGCCCAATGTACAGCCTTAGGCATGGCGCAGTACGAGCCAATTCTGGTGCAGCATCCCATTCAACCGAAGACCCAGGAGGAAGTGCGTGCGCTTGCTGATCAAGTGATCGACCAAATCATCGCCAAATTGCTGAAACACAAAGTGCAGCAGGCAGCGTAACTTTCAGGCCGAGGGACACGCCCCAAGTCGGCTCCTTTTCTCCAAAAGAAGAGGAGCCTGCCTTCAATCAGAAACGATCATTCTTCCTCGTCCGCTTTTTGAACCGAGCCATCCGGATACTCGAAATAGATGGCGATACGTTTGCCTGGCGGTAAAAGAGGAAGCTGGAGTTCCTGAGAGTTGGCTTCGTAATAAAGTCGTTCCGCTTGTTTACAGCACGCGAGAAAGAAGTCGAGTTTTGCCTGGAATCGGCTTTCGGACACGCCTAACTGCTGTAGACGCCTGAGTTCATCATCTTCGAGTCGGAGTTGCCACCAAAGCTCGGGATCATGGTCCGCCAACCAGGCATCGATTTTCGGAAAATGTTGTTGGAGAGCGGCTGTCGCATCTTCATACCGCCGTTGCAACTCAAGGGGAGATGTAAGAGTTGCCCGCCCCACTCCTCGCTGCGGCCGCGTCCCCGCTTTTGCCAGGGATTTGACCTTCATAGTTCTATTCTATGCGAAGAATGGGAAGCAAATACAAGCCCGGTAGCGAAAAAAAAACGAAAATAGCTAAAAATACTGAATCGTCTTATACTAGTGATGCGGCTGCGTATTCTTTCTGCATTGACATTTTCCTTGGTTTCGTCATTTTTCTTGACATTCGCTCCCGGTTCGTATTTCTTTTTTTTAATACACAGTTCCTTCCCTCGTGCTCGAAGGTACTCAATGTCATCTAGTATAAAATCAGACTGAACCGTTAGGGGGGAAGAGGTGACATGACAGCCCAAGTTTCGAAGCATCTTTTTTCGGCAGATCGCCCGATTGCTTCACGCAAAGAAGATCTTCTAGGAAGGTCTGGCTTTGCTGAGTCGCTTGCTTCAGCTATCAGGGGATGGATAGGCAACGACAGCCTTGTTGTTGCTTTGTATGGTTCCTGGGGTAGCGGCAAGTCTTCCGTTAAAAACATGGTTCTCGAAACGCTGCGCGAGCCGGAAAAGAATCGTCCGTTGATCGTGGAGTTCAATCCCTGGCAATGGGCAGGACAAGAACAGCTTGCGGAGGCTTTCTTTCAGGAGATTGGTGTAGCGCTCGGAAAGTCTGACACTAGCAAAAAAGGCAAAGAGCGAGCAGCTAAATGGCGAGCTTACGGTACGTACCTGACTTTGGGTGCTTCATTGGCAAAGTCTCTGAAGACCATCCTTCCCTTTCTAGGAATTCCAGGTTCAAAGCTGTTAGAATTGGCAGCCTTAGGTCTGGAGCAGTCTTCACAAGCCACACAGGAAGGTTCTGAAGCCCTAGCTGCACAAGCGGAAGCTCGTGATCATAACCTGACGGATATAAAGCACGATCTTTCCAACTCCCTCAAACATTAAAAGAACCCATTATCATTGTTGTAGATGATGTAGACCGATTATCCACTGATGAGATCAAGCTTCTGTTTCAATTAGTCAAAGCCAATGCCGATTTCCCGAATCTGGTTTATCTTCTGCTGTTCCAGCGTGACATTGTAGAGAAAAGTCTGGAAACTATTGCCTCCATCAGCGGGAGAGAATTTCTGGAAAAAATCGTCCAAGTTGGGTTTGACGTTCCGATGATCGAGCGTACCCGACTTGAGAAGGTTCTCTTTGTTGGTCTCAATGAATTGTTGGAAGATAAGAGCTTTGAGCAACGTTTCAACCAACAGCGCTGGGGCAACATTTTTATCCCAGGACTTCGCTCATATTTTGAAACGCTGCGGGATGTTCACCGCTTTCTTGCTACCCTCTCCTTTCACGTGGCTCTGTTTCGCAATGGCGGCAGTTTTGAAGTTAACCCGATCGATTTAATTGCCCTTGAAGTGCTCCGAGTTTTCGAGCCCGCAGTCTACCACCGGCTTCCAGAAGCCAAGTCAACACTGACGGAACAACGCAATCGCAGACTTCAAGAACACGGTGCTGAAGAGAAAACACGACGAATAGTGGAAGCCATTGTTAATCAAACTTCCGAAGCGAATCGCCCACAAGTAGGCGAGGTACTCACACAGCTCTTTCCTCCTATTCAATGGGTTTTCGGTGGTCTTGGCTACGGGCCAGGATTCGAGGGTGAGTGGTACCGTGACCTGCGAGTCTGTCACCCTAATGTGTTTGACCGATACTTCCATCTCACCATCCCAGAGGGAGACATCTCTCAAGCGGAACTCGACCAGCTTCTGTCCCTTGTCGATGATCGTCAGGGCCTCGTGGCTGAGTTTCATGCTCTTAATCAGCGAGGTCTTCTCAGCGTCGCTCTTGATCGCCTCGAAGCTTACAAGGAAAAAATCGACTTACGGCATGCCGTGCCCTTTATCACCGCTTTATTTGATATAGGAGACGAGTTACCCGACGAGTCGGCAGATTTCTTTTTAGGTCCAGACATGCATGCTTCAAGAATCATCCACTGGTACTTGAAACGGGAAAATGATTCTACAGAACGCGCCCGGCTCCTGAAGGAAGCCGTGAAAACCACAACCGGCCTCTATCTACCAGTCATGGAGACCTTCCATGAAGACAATAAACAAGAACGTCAAAATGACCCAGACTCGTTCACCACGACCGAAGAAGATCTCAAGATGCTGCAACAAATCTGTGCTGAGAAAATTCAACAAGCCGCCAAATCTGGGGTATTAAAAGCTCATCCGAAAATGGCGTACATCCTCTACCGGTGGCGGGAGTGGGCTTCTTCGGAAGAGCCAAAGAGATGGGTGGAAGGTTTAGTCGAATCTGAAGAAGGCCTTCTTTCTTTTCTTACTGCTTTTCTCCACCGTTCTACATCCTCTCAAGGAGAGGATTACATCCCACAAGTATATTGGCATGTTCGTCTTGAGGAACTTGAGAGTTTTATCGCTGTCGATATTTTGGAAGAGAAAGTCAAGCAATTCTCACTTACAAATCTTGGAGACAAAGAGAAAAAAGCGCTCTCTGCCTTTCGAAAAGCTGTAAAACGGAGACGATCCGGGAGAGGCGATCAAGATTGGTTCCACGATGAGGAAGAGGAATAACCTTCCGAAGTCTCATCGTCTGATTGCAGATTGTTAACACTCAGTAGAGCGAGAATTGCCGCTATCAACTACGACCTAAGTACCGCATGAGACAAGAGGCAGACGAGGACGAAGAGAAATGAAATTTCTCCTTTCCCATCACGCACAATTAGAAATGGTCCGACGTGCGATTCCATTTGACTTACTTGAACCTGTGCTACAACAGCCTCAGCAGATCGTATCTGAAAAAAGAGGACGGAAAGCATATCAGTCACAAGTGGACTTTGGCGACGGGAGGATATTTTTATTACGGGCTGTCGTAGAGGATGATGTAGATCCCGCTAACGTGATCACGGTGTATCGCACCAGCAAAGTAAGCAAATACTGGAGGGTGTCATGAAAATCACTTATGACCCAGAGGTAGATATCCTACGTATTCTTTTCAGCAATACACGGATTGAAGAAAGTGATGAAGATAAGCCTGGAGTGATTCTCGACTACGACAAAGATGGCAACATTGTCGGCTTGGAGATTCTAGATGCTTCCAAACGAATGGAAAATCCTCGGGCGATAGAGTACGCCGTCACGAGAGATTCTTGATGGAAGCGAAGACGGATAAAGCATTGAGGGCGGACTAAAGGTATGCCATTGGAATAAGAGCTAGCGTTTTGGCAAGAACGCTTATCTTTAGCGGATATCTAAGGAGGATGATTCGTGATGCTGTCTCGATGCTTTACAGGAATCGCTTTCGTGTTTCTTGTCGTGGCTCCAGCTTTCTCTGAACAAGGCCATGCTCCCGCTTCTGCGGCGCCACCGCCGCTCTTCAGCAATCTTGGCAACTATCATCACAAGATCACGACGAAATCTCCTCAAGCCCAAAAATACTTCGATCAAGGACTCCGTCTTGTCTACGGCTTCAATCACGACGAAGCAGGGCGCGCTTTCCGTGAAGCGGCGCGGCTCGATCCGCACTGCGCGATGGCCTATTGGGGAATCGCTCTTACGCTGGGCCCTAACTACAACCTGGCAGTCGATGCGGAACGGGATCGGGCGGCCTACGAAGCGATCCAACAAGCGTTGGCCCTGGCTCCGCAAGTCAGTGAAAATGAACAGGCGTATATCAATGCAATCGCCAAGCGACATGTGTCTGACCCCAATGCTGATCGCAAAGCGCTTGACCGCGTTTACGCGGACGCCATGCGCGAGGTGGCGCAACGCTATCCCGATGATCTCGACGCCGCCACGCTTTTTGCTGAGTCCATGATGGACTTGCGTCCCTGGGACCTTTGGACCCTCGACGGTCAGCCTCAGCCGGGAACGCCGGAAATTGTGGCGACGCTTGAGTCTGTCCTCAAACGGAGCCCCAATCATCCGGGAGCGATTCACTATTACATCCATGCAGTTGAGGCTTCCCAACAGCCGGGGCGGGCTCTGCCTTATGCCAATCGTCTGGCGAAACTCACTCCCGGTGCTGGGCATCTGGTGCACATGCCGTCGCACATTTATATGCGAGTGGGGCAATACCAAAACGCAGCGGAGAGCAACGCCAAAGCAGCGGCAGTGGACGCCAATTATATTGCCAAGCACAACGTCCAAGGCGTCTACCGCATGATGTATTATCTTCACAATATACACTTCTTGTGGTCGGCTGCGACCATGGAAGGGCGGAGCGCGGTATCAGTGCGCGCCGCGCAAGACGTAATCTCCAAGTTACCGCTGGACATGGTGCAGCAGATGCCGCCCCTGGAGTTTGCTACGCCAACCGTTTTGTTTGCGCTGGCGCGCTTTGGTAAGTGGGACGAGATTCTCAAGCAACTAGCGCCTCCTGAAGATTTTCAGTACACCACGGGAATGTGGCATTACGTGCGGGGTCTGGCCTACTCCGCGAACGGACAACTCGACGGAGCAGCAAAAGAGCACGAGGCCGTCTCTGCTATTGCCGTCGCTCTTCCTCCCGACAAAATTCTTGGAGACAATATACCGGCCCCCAGGCTTCTCAAGATTGCGACCCAGACACTGGCGGGTGAACTCGCGGCCAAGAGAGGTCAGATAGATCAAGCGGTTTCCGCACTAGAAGAGGCGGTGCAGCTTCAGGATGGATTGCCATACACCGAGCCGCCGCCGTGGTATTACCCAGCGCGGCATTCTCTCGGTGCAATCTTATTGACTGCTGGGCGAGCGGCGGAAGCAGAAGCAGTCTACCGCGAAGACCTCAAGCGCAACCCAGAAAACGGCTGGGCTTTGTACGGCTTGATGCAAAGTCTACAAGCGCAAAAGAAGACGGAAGACGCCGTCGCTGCGGAAAAACGCATCAAGAAAGCGTGGGCGCGAGCGGATGTGAAGTTGACGGCGTCACGGTTTTAAATGTGATTGGGAGCGCCATCTTTTTACAAGTTTCGTCACTTTTTTGACAAGGTCCTCTCAGCATACAAACCAGTCTCTGCTTTTAAGAAAGGAGAAATTCACGGCATGAAAAATGCTCCTATTTGCAGAAGGATCTAGACGGAGTAGAAGCAGGGGGTCTCACCCTACGTTTAGACAAGGACTCGCGGGAAGCTGAACGTGACGCAAGGTAAAAAACCAGAGGAACATAAAGAGAGGCAAGGGGTCACTGAGTACGCGTTAATTCTCAGCCTCGTCGCTTTGGGGGTCTGGTTTGTTTCGTATATCGCCAATCCAGGTAAACATCTCTTGACTCTTCTTACCGAGGTGGAAGCTACAATAGTCAGAGTGGGTCTCGGCAACAGTAGTGAGAGCAAACCGTAATTGGCCCTCCAACAACCCGAGTGATTTCAAATCACGCCCTGAGTGTTGAGCACGGCGAACTCCTCCCGCGAAACCCCTAGCCGCCTACAGAAAATCTCTTCATTATGTTGACCGAGCGTTGGCGCCGGGGCGCGGAGCGCCCACGGGCTCGCGGAGAAACGGTACGGCGCCCCTGGATAGGTCAGCTCTCCAGCGGCTGAATGGCCCAGTATCGCAAAAAAGCCCCGCGCCTTGAGATGCTCTGAATTCAGCAAAGCGCCCATCGTTGACACAGGCGCGAATGGCACGCGTTTCGCCTGCGCGGCGTGATAGACCTCTTGCACAGATTTGTCTTGCATCCAATCTTCCAACAGCGATTTCAGCGCGTCCCAGTTTCCGGAGCGTGAGGCAAAGTCCTGAAAGATGTCCGCCTCCGCCCACTCGGGGTTGCCCATCACTTCGAGTGCGCCTTTCCACTGGTGCTCCTCGATCGCCAGAAAGTAGATGTACCCGTCGCGACAGGGGATGACGTCCTGTGGAATGAGCCGGAAGCCCAACCGTGAGGAGATGCTTTGCTGATAGGGCCAGGACACGTAGTTGTTCTCCATAATGGCGACGAGACACTCTTGCACCGAGACATCAACATGCTGCCCCTTGCCGGTACTGAAACGACCAAAAAGCGCCCCCAGTGAACCGACCGCAGCGTTCACTCCAGCTTGATACCCAGCCTGGGGTCCGAATGCTTTCAACGGCGGCAAGTCTGGACGGCCAGAAGCACCGCTCAGATACACGATGCCGCCTGCCGCCCACCTATTGAGATCGTGCATGTGGAGGTCGCGGTTAGGGCCGGTCTGACCAAAGGGTGAGATCGAAGTCATGACTAATCGAGGGTTGAGCTGCCGCAGCGTGTCATAGTGCAGCCCACACTCCGCCATCTGCGGCGGTGGGACATCATGAATCAATACGTCAACATCTTTGACAAGACGGTGGAGCAGCTCATGCCCTTGCGGTGTGTGCAAATTGAGCGTCGCACCCAGCTTATTGGTGTTGAAGTACAAAAACGCGCCGCTCTTTTCCGGATGCGGGACATTGCCAGGGTAGGGACCACGTCGACGCGTCTCATCGCCCTTGGGCGCTTCAATCTTGATGACTTCGGCGCCGAGGTCCGCCATGAGCTTAGCTGCGTATGCTGCGCCCACCCCGACGCCGCATTCAAGAACGCGGATACCGTGTAAAGCACCCGGAGGCTGGGTCTGAGATGCCTGCTGCTGAGAACTACTCATACTGTCGCTTACCTTCTTCGGTGTTTTCTTCTACTGACTACTGCATGCTGACGACTGGCTATCGCCTACCGTCCTAATACCGTGACATTCCTGGCTCGATCTCGATCGCCCAGGCGTCAATACCGCCAGTGAGATTCGCCACATTCTCGAAATCTCGTTGCAACAAAAAATTCACCACATGCATGCTCCGTACGCCGTGATGACAGTAGACAACGATTTCCTTATCCGGATCGAGTTCGTGGAGGCGTCCAGGAATTTCTCCCATCGGGATATGAACAGCGCCAGCGATGCGGACAAACTCGACTTCGTCAGGCTCCCGCACGTCGAGGAGGACGAGTGGCGCGCCAGCGTCGCGTTTGGCTTTGAGTTCGTAGGTCGTGATTTCGTGAGCCATGATCCAACTATACTTTGCCATTATGCTTTGACTGACTACTGGTCGGTCTGATACTAGACAAGCGTCCCTGACCTCGCAAGGGATCAAGTACAACCACAAGAAGGAGGCGTGTCACTATGGCGGAATCAGAACGTTGGCAAAAAGGCGCGGCCAAGATGAAGGAACTCTTCGGCGCGGAACCTCGTCCCGGGACGATGCAGGAAGATTTCCTCAAGATCACGGTGGAGAATTTATTCGGTGACGTGTGGGGTCGCCCCGGCTTAGAAACGCGCGAGCGATCGATGATCACCGTGGCGGCGCTCACCGTGCTCGCCCGCGAGCGAGAACTGAAAGTGCATTTGCGGGGCGCGCTCAACGTCGGCATCAGCCGCGAGAAGATCAATGAGATCATGATCCACCTCGCGCACTACGGTGGCTGGCCCACCGGCGTCAATGGCTTGCGCATCGCCAAAGAGCTGTTTGACGAAATTGACGCAAAGGCGAAAGGGTAGAAGAAATTGTACGCGGGCATCAATACCCGCGCTACAGAACGACGCCGGACGAATCCGGCTTTTAAGCCCCGTTTATGGGGCGTTGGTGTGTAGCCCGGACACTTCATGTCCGGGCGTGGTTGGGCTCTCTTTCGTGGCTTGGGCTATAATGCCCCACAATCTCCCGTGCGAACTCGACGATACTCTCTTCCACATACCCCCACGGCGGTGAAATCACGAACTGCGTGAGCCCGGCGGCTTCGAGCTGTTTGATCCGTGCAATCACCTCATCCCGAGTGCCGGTGAGACTCATGCGCTGAATCGCGGCTGGTGTGATGAATTCCTCTTCGCCGGGATGCAGGAAGCGCGAGTGGGTGGCGTGAATGTCCGCCCAGCGCTTTTCTAGATAAGCGCAATACGCAGGCGTCAAAAACTCTTGCATGTAGGCCGGTGGGGTTTGCCCCTGTTTCATCACTTCATAGGCGTAGTGCAAGGCTACTGCGATGCGCGGTCCAACCCGCGCGATCACACGTGGACTGTTGAGCGCTTCGCCGGGATGCAGCACACACGAGACGGCCACTGTTACCACAGGAAATCCGGCTCGCCAGGCTGTTCCTTTGCTCACCGTGGCCAGCGTCCGCTCCAACATGGCGGGCTCCAGAGTGCCGATGGTGATGAGGCCGTCACCCAGGTCTCCAGCCAGTGCGGTGGCTTTCGGATAGGATGCCGCTACGTAGATCGGTACGGGGTCGCGCCACGGTAAACGCGCTTCAAGTGCTGTGAAAACCGAGGAGTTGCATCAAGTAG